>CAKPLD010000001.1 GCA_934167225.1 uncultured Clostridia bacterium
GGTGATACCGTAGTTGTTGGAACATCAATTGGTAGAATACGTTCAATGGTAAATGATAAAGGCAAAAAAGTAAAATCGGCTGGACCTTCAACACCAGTAGAAATTATGGGATTAACAGAAGTTCCACAAGCGGGAGACATCTTCTATGAAGTTAAAGATGAAAAAATGGCTAAACACTTAATAGAAAGAAGAAAACGTCAAGCTAGAGAAAAATCAATAAATCAAGTATCAGCAGTAACATTAGATAATCTATTTGGACAAATGGAAGAAGGAAAATTGAAACAATTGAACTTAATTGTAAAAGCAGATGTTCAAGGTTCTGTTGAAGCATTAAAACAATCTCTAGAAAAACTATCAAATGAGGAAGTAAGAGTAAAAGTAATCCACTCAGCAGCAGGAGCTGTTACAGAATCTGATGTAACACTTGCAAAGGTTTCAAATGCTATTATAATTGCATTTAACGTAAGGCCGGTTGCAACTGCTAAAAACGAAGCGGAAAAAGACGAAGTTCAAATTAAACAATATTCTGTAATTTATCAAGCAATAGATGACGTAGAATCTGCAATGAAAGGACTATTAGACCCTAAATTTGAAGAGGAAGTTATAGGAACAGCAGAAATTAGACAAATCTTTAAGATTTCAAATGTTGGAACAATTGGTGGAGCAATGGTACTTACAGGTAAAATTGCTAGAAATGCAGGAGTTAGAGTTATACGTGATGATGTTGTTATACATGACGGAAAACTTATATCTCTAAAACGTTTCAAAGATGATGCAAAAGAAGTTGCAAAAGACTTTGAATGTGGTATTCAATTGGAAAAATATAATGATATTAAAGAAGGAGACATCTTAGAAGCTTATATTATGAAGGAAATAAAAAGATAATTTCGTTTTCTATTAGAACCGGTTTCTTTTGAGTACATGTTCATTTGGAACCGGTTCTTTGATGGGAAAATAAAAAAGAAAGGAGGCTATTATGCCACAAAGGAAATCAACAAATAGAATGGACAAGGTTAATGAAACTTTGAAAAAAGAAATTAGCATTATAATTGACCAAGATTTAAGAAATCAAAATATAACAGGTTTAATTAGTGTAACTAAAGTAAAAACAGCTCCAGATCTACGTACAGCTAGAGTTTACATTAGTTTACTAAATTGTAAAAGCAAAAAAAATACAATGGAAGGTATAAAAAAAGCCTCAGGTTATATTAGATCAGAAATAGCAAAAAGGGTAAATTTAAGATATACGCCTGAACTTACTTTCGAAATAGACGAGAGCATGGAGTATGGATCAAGAATTGAAAGTATATTGAAAGAAATTATGCCAGAGGAAAACTAATATAAAAGTTTAGGAACTTTCCTTTTGGAAAAAAGTTCTTAAACTTGGAATAGTTTTCATTGGTGCATAAAGAAAGGAAAAAATATGACACTAGATACAATATTAGAAGAAATAAAAAAAGCAGAAAAGATAGTAATACTAACTCATGTTGGACCAGATGGAGATGCAATAGGAAGTTCATTAGCAATTGGATATGCATTAGAAGAATTGGGAAAAACACCTGATATAATAATACCAGAATATTCAAAATCATTTGCATTTTTACCAGGAACAGACAAATTAAAAAAGAGTACAGATGTTGAACAATATGATTTAGCAATATCACTAGACTGTGCAGATAGTAAAATATTAAAAGGATATAGCAAATATTTTGAAAATGCAAAAACAAAAATTGTAATAGATCATCATAGTAGTAACACAATGTATGGAGATATAAACTTTGTAAACCCAGTTGCACCAGCGTGTAGCCAAGTTTTAATAGGAATGTTTAATTATTTCGAAATAAAAATGAAAAAGGAAATGGCAACATGTATAATGACAGGAATAATAACAGATACAGGAGGATTTGTGCATGGGGCAACAACAGAAACATTTGAATTTGCAGCAGACATTTTACCTTTAGGAGTTAACATATCTGAAATATTTAGAAAAGCATTACATACAAAAAACAAAGCAAATTTTGAATTGACAAAAATAGCCATGAATAGAATGGAATTTTTTGATGACGGAAAAATTGCTTTTACATATATTACAGATGAAGATCAAGACAAAGTAAATGCAGTTCAAGGTGACCATGAAGGAATTGTTGAAATTGGAAAAAACATTGAAAATGTGGAAGTTTCAATATTTTTACATGGTGTAAAAGAAAAAGGATACAAAATATCTTTAAGATCTCTTGAATATGTAAATGTTTCTGAAATTGCAATTATGCTTGGTGGAGGCGGACACATAAAAGCTGCTGGAGCCTATGGAAAAGGAAGTGTTGAGCAAATTAGAGATAAGGTGCTTAAAGAGGTTAGAAAGCAATTGAAATAAATTTTGGTTATTAGTTACTTATGAGTAAAGTTTAATCAGGAAGATATTATTTATCTTCCTGATTAAGCTTACCATATAATAATTAAAGATGAAAGGCATGAGAGGTATGGATGGAATTATAATTGTTAGAAAAGAAAAAAATTGGACTTCAAATGATATTGTGCAAAAAATAAAAGGGATATTTCATGAAAAGGTAGGACACACTGGAACTCTTGATCCTCAGGCAACAGGTGTTTTACCCATTTTAATTGGAAAAGGAACAAGCTTATCTAAGTATTTGATTAATCATGATAAAGAATATATAGCAACCATAAAATTAGGAGAAAAGACTTCAACAGGAGATGGAGAAGGAGAGATTATTAAACAATTGCAAGTAAATGAGGAAGCTTTTAATATAGAAAATGTGAAGAAGACTTTGGCAAGTTTTAAAGGAAAACAAAGCCAAATACCTCCTATGTATTCTGCAATTAAGGTTAACGGAAAAAAACTTTATGAGTATGCAAGAAGTGGTAAAAAGGTTGAAGTTAAACCACGCAATATTGAAATTTTTGATATTAATTTGATTTCTATTTCGGAAGATAGAAAAGAAATTGTTTATAAGGTGTGGTGTTCTAAAGGTACATATATAAGAACCCTATGTGAGGATATTGCTGAGTCTTTGGGAACAGTTGGTTTTATGAAGGATCTTGATAGGATTAGAGTGGGAGATTTTAGTATTGAGAATGCGGTTAATATTTCTGATATTGTTACTTGTAAGGATTTTAGTTGCTTGAATTTTATTTCGATAGATGATTTTTTTAAGGAGAAATGTAAGGTTTCTTTTGATGATTTTCTTTTGAGAAGATTTGTTAATGGAGTGAAGGTGAAAGTTGATGTGGTTGATGGCGTTTGCAGGGTTTATAATGCTGATGGAGATTTTGTGGGTGTTGGCGTTGTGAATGATGGTTGGATTAAGAGGGATATTGTGGTTGAGTGAATAAGAGAAACCGGAGGACAAAATTGTCTTCCGGTTTGGAGTACATGTGAATTATACGTTAGGTATTACTGTTGGGTTCGTATTTGCTTTTGAATGTACTCAATCTTTAATAAGGATGCTTTCACATCTGCTTCCGCTGCATACAGAATGCATAGTTGCTTACAAATGCTTTCTGTACTCAAGGAGCGATTTCCTTTTAAAAATTGAGACAATACTTGAAACGAGTCCTGATGGAAATCGTGATATATATAATATCGTGCTTCCATGAAGGTTTGTGGTATTATCATGTTTTTGATAACACCGTTATATAGTTCACTCCAAGATTGGGGATCCAATCTGGAACGAAGTATAGATTTTGTCTCTTCTAAAAATTCCAGCAAATCTACCAGCTTTTTATTGTAATAAAAGAGGGATCTGCTTACCGAGCCTGTATTGATAATTTTAGGTGATGGGTTCATGACGTTAGTCAAATCACGGGCATCATATGACAGTCTTGTTAGCAGGTCTATAACCTGCCGGTATGATTGTTTCATGTGTTATACTCCTTCTATAAAATAGTATACATAATATTATACTAGGTTGTTTAGATGTTGTCAATATGGAATTAGTACAATTTATGTGATTTTTTTATTTTTTTATTTTTTATTTTTTATTTTTGAAAGTTTTTATCGTTTATTATAATCGAGTAGAGGATAACACTTAGTGTGTTTTTCCCCTCTCACACCACCACTCAAGCGGTTCTCGCAAGTGGCGGTTCAATTTATATTAAATATGAACTTTTTTATATTGGTCTAGTAGGAATAATAGACCTCTTTTTAGTGCGACATGCCTGTTGCACTAAAAAAACCTAGACACATCTGTGTCTAGGTGGTGCGCTTAATCAATGTGATTCAGCGCATTGAGGATTCGGATGTGCCTCAGATGGTCAGATTTAGAATACGTAGAATGTTTGAACATGCTATTGCATAACATGTTCATTGCCAACAAGTAGGCCTTGAATGGTCGCCAGGCTGTAGTCGAAATAGGCATACCAGCTTCCTGAAGATCAAGCATGGTCTCAATATCGACCATAGTTTCGTCAAATTCCTGCCAAATATTCTTTTCCATAAAATCCTCTCCTTTTATAAATGATAAAATTTCATGCGGGTTATTACCCACATACTGTATCTAAATTATAACACTAAATAAAAAAAAAATCAATAGAATTTACCAAAAAATGTAAAAAAATATCAATACACAAAAAAACAGAATGCTATACCAATGTAAAAAATTACCTTCAAATATATAAATAATAAAGATGCCAAATAAAAAATATAAATTTTTATAAAATAGCTTAACTTTTGTCAAATTATGTTGTATAATAGCAATATAGAGGCAATGACCAGCGGAGCAGAAGAAGGAGGCATTTCTATGAAGCTTAACAAACTCATGGTAGAGTTAGGGAAATTACAGATAGAGATAATGCTAAAAGAGCATTTATCATCTTGGCAATCTGATAAAAAAATTGCTAGGAGAAGTGAGATTTTAAAACTGGTATCCGGAAAGAAGATAGACCTAAAAGGGCTATTTGAGGAGTATGAGGGGATGCATATTAGAAAGCATAATATGCGGATCTTTTTAGGAGAAGCAATCGGAGGCCAGCAAAAGAGAGATTACATTCGAAAGCTGGAAAGAATTATGGGATATTTTGTTTGGGCTAGTACGAAATACGAAGGCCAAACAGGATACCAGGCTCGAGAGGAGGAACTACGGATATGCTATGCTATAAATGAGTTATGTATAGCATGGAAATACGCAGTAGGAGAGATAGATAGAGGATAGAGGGACATTTTTTGTCCCTCTAAAAATCATTATTAGAAAAAGCTCAAGGAATAGAAATTCCTTGAGCTTAGAGCTAGATCTTTAACTAGCTATTGCTATATAATTTTGTGTCTTTATATAGCAATGACGAGCATCCATCTGGAGCCCAGCTACAATAGCTGGATATACCCCGTATTTTGAACGCTCACGCGAGTTGGAGCAGTTGCTGAAATCGTCCAAGAAACTTCCCAGAATAATTTGGACTTTTTCCAAATTATTCAAAAAATCCGTCGGATTTTGGAAGTTTAAGTTTTCTTCTGGATTAGGAGAACGACCAGTGTTTTGGTATTCCGCCAGATCCATTAAGCTTGCACGTATGCAGTAGCTCCATTCGTTCATTTTTTCGAAGAGCGTTGCTCCGTTAAGTGAAGTATCCATAGCCTTCACTCTGGTGCGATGCTTTCCCATTTGGAATTACCTCCTCAATTTTCCGGTTCTCAAGATTTTATACTCGAGATTGGGTTATTACCAACAATGCATCTATTATACCATCCCCACCCCCAAAAGTCAATACAAAATTACCAAAAAATGTAAAAAATAAAAATGAACCCTAATTTACCAATCTCTCACACAAATGTAAAAAATTTCCACAAATTACTTCCTCAAAAAAACAAAAAAATTAAAAAAACTACTTGCCAATTGTCGAAATATGAAATATAATAAAAATGTATAAAACACACTTAGGAGGAAGAAAATGGAAGATTTTGCTACATATATATTAGAAGAAGAAAACCTAGCACAAAAAATGCTAATAACCTATTATCTATCGAAAAAAACAGGAATATACTTTGACAAATCAATAGTACTAAAAGCTGAAATAACAAAAATGTTCATAGAATACATGCAAATAAACGTAGAAGAAAACTTAGCAGTAACAGCAATGTTATTATGCAACTGCAAAAAAACAGAAAACGCACAAAAAATAGGAAAACTAGAAACATTTGCCAAAGACGGAGCAGAATATTTATCAGCATTAGGTTTCAATAAAAGATTTTGTAAAATATGCGAAGAAGTAAATAGATATAGTGGAAGCACGCCAAGAGAAAAAGAAAGTGATATTTTAGAAGTAGTAGACCAATTCACAGGATTAATACTAAACAGAGTAGAAAGAGAAGCATTTACACCAAAAGAAGCCCTAGTAGTTCTAAAAGAAAGAAATTTAAAATACTCAGACAACAGATACATAGAAAGCTTTATAAAATTTGTAAACGAGCTAGAAGAAATAACAATAAAAGAAACAATAGACGTACCAGTAATAAAAAAACTAGTTCATCTGCACAACAAAGAAGCAAATGTAAAAACATTTATAGCAACACTTTCCAACAATTATGAAGAAAAAATAAATAAAGCTTTAGCAGAAAACAACAAAAAAAATGCAAAAAAAATATTAGAAAAAAAAGTAGAAAATAAAACAAGTGAAAAAACAAATGTAGAAAAAATGAAAGAACTAGCACAAGAAACAAAAAAGCAAAGTAAAGCATTATTTAGTGACGATATAACACAAAAAGTATTAACACATAAATCAAAATACAAAATAGAAGAATAAAACTAAATAAAAAATACAATAATATTGTGCATTAAAGGAAGGAATGAGATAAACTATGTATGAAATATTTGCAGATTTACATATACACATTGGAAGGTCAGAAAATGGAAAACCAATAAAAATAACAGGAGCAAGGAGTTTAAATTTTGCAAATATAGCAAAGGAATGTTGTGAAAGAAAAGGAATCCAAGTTGCCGGAATAATAGATTGTGCTTCACCATATGTAATAGAAGATATAGAAAACTTTTTAAAAACAGGAGAAGCATACGAATTAAAAGACGGAGGAATAATATACAAAGACAAGGTGTGTATATTACTAGGAAGTGAAGTAGAAACCTCAGAAAAAGGAAGAAACGGAAAATCAGGTAGTGCACATAATGTATGTTTCTTCCCATATTTAAAAGACATAAAAGGTTTTTCAAATGAGCTTGCAAAACACGTAAAAAACGTAACATTAAGCACACAACGTTCAGATTTATCTGGATACGACTTAATAGACATTGTAGAAAAATATAATGGAATAGTAATACCAGCACACATATTCACACCACATAAAAGTTACTATGGAAACTGCACAGATAGACTAAAAGACATATTTAAAGAAAAATATAATAAAATATTTGCAGTAGAGCTAGGTCTAAGTTCAGATACATTTTTAGCAGACGAAATATCAGAATTAGAAGATAAAACATTTGTAACAAACTCAGATGCACACTCTCTACCAAAAATTGCAAGAGAATACAACAAAATGCAGGTAGAAGATATATCTTTTAAAGAAATTGTAAAAGCCCTAAAAAATGAAGATGGAAGAAAAGTTGTTGCAAATTATGGATTAGATCCAAAACTTGGAAAATATCATAGAAGTTTTTGCGAAGACTGTAACGATTCAATCGAAATAGACCAAGCGGCAACGGTTTGCCCAAAATGTGGGGGACAAAATATAACATTTGGAGTGTTTGATAGAATAGAACTTATAAAAGACAAAGCACAAACGAAAAGTCCAGAAAACAGACCACCATACATATACCAAGTACCACTAAGTTTTATTCCTGGTGTTGGCGGAAAAACAGTGGAGAAATTGTTAAATAATTTTGAAACAGAAATGAATGTATTACACAAAGTTTCACAAGATGATATAGAAGCTGTTGTGGGCTCAAAAGTTGCAAAAAATATAATGAATAGTATAAATGGAAATATTAGTGTTCACTCTGGTGGCGGAGGAGTTTATGGAAAAGTAGAGGTAAAATAGGTTGCTATTTTGCTTCTTTTTTTGGCAAAAGACAGTTCTTTTTGGCTTTAAGATAGAATAAATATTAAAAAACAAGATTTATTAAAGGAGACCATATGAAAAAAATAAAGATTCTATCAGGAGTTAAAAGCACAATGATGCAATATGTTTCAAATAATGCAAAAGAATACATATTGGCATTAATAATATTTATTATAGGAATATTCATTCGGAGTTATGTTTATAAATAATTGTTCAGAAGAACAAGAATCTGCTATAACAACATACATATCGGACTTTATAGAAAAATTTAAAACAATTGAAAAAGTGGATAAGTCATCATTATTAAAAGAATCTATAAAAGGAAATGCAAGTTTAGCTATAATCATTTGGCTTGCAGGAACTACAATAATAGGAATGCCAGTGGTTTTGGGGATTATATTATTTAGAGGTTTTTGCCTTGGTTACACAGTATCTGCCATATCTTTTACAGTTGGAACCGGAAAAAGTGTAATTTTTTGTTGTTTAGCACTGCTTGTTCAAAATATATTGTTTATACCGGCTTTATTAACCATGGGAGTTAGTGGGATTAAGTTATATAAAGCTATAGTAAATGATAGAAGAAAAGAAAACATAAAAATTGAAATTGTAAGACATACAGTTATTTCTGCAATAATGCTTGGAGTACTTATTATAGCAAGTATTTTAGAAAGTCATGTGTCTGTTAGTTTATTAGGAATGGGGGTTAAGTATATATAGGGCGAGTTGTAGTTACTATTAATAATTATTCTAATTCGAACCGGTTTTAATATCTGTGAATAGTAACGATTTGTAACCAAAATTAATAAAAAATCGACAAAACCCCTTGTCAAACAGGCAAAAAAATATTATAATAGAAAAGTAGATTAAAATTAACACCAAAATTTCCCAAAAGCAATTTTAGGAAAAAAAAAACCAAATTTTCTGGTAGTTAAAATTTTAATCTTTTTTTATTTTAAAAGACAAAAAATTTTGGTTTTAGAAAAGGAGAAAAAATGAACACAAAATACATATTTGTAACAGGAGGAGTCGTATCAGGACTAGGAAAAGGAATAACAGCAGCATCACTAGGAAGACTACTAAAAAATAGAGGATATAAAGTAACAATACAAAAATTCGATCCATATCTAAATGTAGATCCAGGAACAATGAGTCCATATGAACACGGAGAAGTATTTGTAACAGACGATGGAGCAGAAACAGACTTAGACCTAGGACATTATGAAAGATTTATAGATGAAAACCTAACAAAAAATTCAAGTGTAACAATGGGAAAAGTATACTTATCAGTATTAGAAAAAGAAAGAAAAGGAGATTACCTTGGAAAAACAGTACAAGTAATACCACATGTTACAAATGAAATAAAAGAAAAAATATACAGTTTTGAAGACACAGATGTAGACATAGTAATAACAGAAGTAGGAGGAACTGTTGGAGATATAGAAGGACTATCAATAATAGAAGCAATACGTCAAGTAGGGTTAGAAAAAAACAAAGAAGATGTTTTATATGTACATGTAACACTACTTCCATATATATATGGATCAAACGAAATAAAATCAAAACCAACACAACACTCAGTAAAAGAACTACAAAGCTTAGGAATACAACCAGACATTTTAGTATGCAGAGCAGAGCAAGAAATTCCAGAAAATATAAGAGAAAAGCTTGCACTATTTTGCAATGTGAGAAAAACAAGTGTTATTCAAAATAGAACAGCAGACTGCCTATATGCAGTGCCATTAATGTTAGAAAAAGAAGGACTAGCTAAAGAAGTTTGCAATCATTTAAGATTAGAAAACTTCGTACCAGACAACTCAAAATGGGAAGAAATGGTAGAAAATATAAGAACCATAAAACCAGAAGACAAGGTAAAAGTTGCCATAGTTGGAAAATATGTAAAATTAGAGGATTCATACATATCAGTTGTAGAAAGCTTGCAACATGCAGGGTTTGTAAATAAAGTAAAGCCAGAAATAGAAATGGTAGACTCAGAAACAATAGTAGCAGACAATGTAAAAGAAAAACTATCAAAATATGATGCAATAGTAGTTCCAGGAGGATTTGGAAACCGTGGAATCGAAGGAATGATAGAAACCATAAAATATGCAAGAGAAGAAAAAGTACCATTTTTAGGAATATGTCTAGGTATGCAAATGACAGTAATAGAATACGCAAGAAACGTATTAGGACTAAAAGATGCAAACTCAGCAGAATTTAGTTTAGATACACAAAATCCTGTAATTCACATAATGGAAACACAAAAAGACATCAAGAAAAAAGGCGGAACAATGCGTTTAGGAAGCTATCCATGTATAATAAAAGACGGAACATTAGCAAAAGAAATATATGGAACAAATAAAATCGACGAAAGACATAGACATAGATTCGAATATAATAACCAATACAAGGAAAGATTAGAAGAAGCAGGGCTTATATGTTCAGGAGTTTCACCAGATGGAAGCTTAGTTGAAATTGTGGAAATAAAAGACCATCCATACTTCATAGCAGGACAATTCCATCCAGAACTAAAGTCAAGACCAAATAGACCAGCACCATTATTTGTTGGACTAATAAAATCTGCAAAATAGCTCCCCATTTGGGGACGGTTCTCTGTTGGGGATTCCCCATTTGGGGACGGTTCTTTAATGAGGAGAGAGCAAAGGAGAGAAAAATGGAATTAACAATAGCGCAATATTTTTTATTATTTATGATATATTCAGTGGCTGGTTGGATACTAGAAGTAACATGTAAGCTAATAGAGTACAAAAGATTTATAAATAGGGGATTTTTAATAGGGCCATATTGCCCGATATATGGATGGGGAGCAGTTGCAATAACATTTTTGTTATATAGATATTCTTATGATCCATTAATATTATTTTTTATGACTCTTCTTACTTGTTCAATTCTAGAATATGCAACAAGTTGGGTGATGGAAAAATTATTTAAGGCAAGATGGTGGGATTATAGTAAACGAAAATTCAATATTGATGGTAGGGTATGTTTGGGAACAATGATACCATTTGGAATATTCGGAATGATACTTACCTATGTTACAAATCCATTAATAATAAGTGGATTAGATAAAGTTGACCCTACAACACTAAATATTATAGCAATAGTATTTTTAATAGTTTACTTAGTAGATAATGTATTTTCTTCAATAGTAATCTTTGGATTTAGAAAAACAACTGTACAAGTTGGAAGAGAGGGAAGACAAGATAATACAGAGCAAATTACAAAGAAAGTTAGGGAAATCTTAAGTTCAAGATCTTGGATGTACAAGAGACTTGTTGATGCATATCCAAAACTTAGTGCTATAAAAACAAAAATTAAAGAAATAAAAAATGAAGTAAAAGAAAATGTAGTAGAAGTAAAAAATAGCATAAATGAAAAGGCTCAAGGAGTTAAAAACACTATAAGTGAGAAAAAAGATGAAGTGAAGAATACAATTTCCGATAAATTTAATGGAGATAAAAATAACTAATCATTTTATTACAAAAAGGAGACAATATGATTGAAATATTACAAGATGCGGTTATAGACACAATAAAATTGATACCGTTTTTATTTATAACATATTTGATTATGGAATATATAGAAAATAAAACAAGTGACAAAATAAGAGAAAAAATAAAAAAATCAGGAAGATTTGGACCATTAATTGGAGGAGCTGTCGGAATACTGCCACAATGCGGTTTTTCGGCTTCTGCGACCAATTTATATTCATCAAGACTAATATCAATAGGAACATTAATTGCAGTATATTTATCAACTTCAGATGAGATGATACCTATATTTATCTCAGAAGCAATGCCAATAGAATTAATTGTAAAAATTCTTGGAATAAAACTGTTTTTAGGAGTATTTTGGGGTTTTTTGATAGATTTCCTCTATAAAAAATTTATAAAAAGAAAAGACCAAAAAGAATATAATATGGATACTGAAATATGTGAAGAAGAACATTGCCATTGTCATGAACAAGGAATACTAAAAGCAAGTTTAATTCACACAATGAATATAACTATTTATATATTTGCAATAACATTAATTATTAATGGTATTATAGGAATAATTGGGGAAGAGAATATAGAAATATTTATAAAAAATAATCTTTTCTTAGGTCCTGTTATATCTAGCTTAATAGGTCTTATACCAAATTGTGCAGCTTCTGTTATTATAACAAATTTGTATATTGAAAATGTTATAAATATGTCGTCTTTAATTGCAGGGTTGCTAACAGGAGCAGGTGTTGGATTACTTGTGCTATTTAAAACAAATAAAAAAGAATGGAAAGAGAACTTATTTATAGTTGGTTTAATGTATGCAATAGGGGTAAGTTCAGGACTAATATTACAATTAATAATATAAGCTTATTTACAGTAAAACAAAAAAGTGGTAATAAAGTTTACCACTTTTTTGTTTAGTTATTTTTAGATCTCTTTTTAAAATTAACAACAATAGCATCTTCGTTATCTAATAAAAATTTTGAAGAAGTATTTGCTTGAATTGGATCATCTTCGTCAGTATCTTTATCTCTAAAAGTTACTTTTTTAGGATTAAATTTCTTTTCAGAAGATATTATTTCGCTAGAGTCATCTGAAATTGCATCACTAGATAAATATTTTGAAAAATCATACTTTTTACCTTTATGTTTCTCTTTATATTTAGGTGCCATAAAATTGATAATTCCATCACCATTTTGAGGTGCACCATTGTCGCCAATTATCTTAAATGCACATTTCTCATCTGTAAGGAATTGCATGCTTCCTGCCATTACCTTATCTTTATAATCATATTTTACTTCTTTCATAGATGAACTTAAAGTACCTGTTTTACCGTCGAAATCACGTGGTTTGTATTGCCATTGTTTCCATTGACCAATTTCTTTTTGCCACCATTGTAATTCATCAATAGGTGCTGCACCACCAGTAAATACCTTACTTGAACAGTTTGATAAAATTGTGCTATTAAATTTAGGCATTGCATTGTTATCGTTACCTACCGAAACACCAGGAGTACCAAACATTGAAATACTTTGGGCAGAAATAGTTGTTCCAATACAATATTTTCTGTACATAGTAAATATTGTTTCTGTATCTTTTGTAACAAAATCTGGAAATTCATCAATATATAAATAATGAGGAATACGTGTTTTCTCATTACCTGGTCTTCTTAAAACAGCGTTTTGCATTGATAGTAAGAAGAATAGACCAAATGCAGTACTTGCAAATTTTCCAGAATCTCCACGTCGTGTACAAATGAAAATAAAATCTCCATTTTGTAATGTTTGGTCAAAATTGATGTTGTTGTGTCTGTTACATAAAATATTTTTAATTTTTGAAGAACGTAGCAAGTTTTCTAGTCTGCTTGAAATGTAAAATGCATATTTCTCCATATTTTCTAGGCCTCTACTTTGTGGGTAGAAATTCTTTTCGAAGAATGTTATTATCATTGAATATTCTTCGGCAAGTTCGGTGTCTTTTTTTAGTATTTCACACATTTTTTGTACAAGACCAAAGTTGTTTAATAGTTTTAGTAAATCTTCCATGTTTGGAAGGATTCCGTCATTCATTTTTGGATATATTAATTTTAAAAGTATTGTTAAATTTTCTAAAATTTGTATAACAACATCTTCAGAATAATTGTCATTATCCGGAGCTTTAATTCCATTTAATGTAGATGAAATTGTTACTGCAATTGTGTTTGGCTCATCATATACAAATGGGTTTAAACCAACTGAATTTCCTGGACTTAGCGGGTCTAATAATATATATGAGATACCATAATTTTGACAAACATCGATCATGTTATATATACTTTCTGAATCTGGTGAAAGGTATGTCATACCTATATTTCTGTAAATAGGTTTTGGTGACCTTGAAAGTATCATTTTTTGCATAAATGTTTTATATAAACTTTCTTTTCCAAATGCAGGAGTTAACATATTTAAGCTGAAATTATTATTTAAATAATCGTTACTGTAAGGACTGTTTAAAGATGCAATTCCTGTTTTTAATGCTGTAAAACCTAATTCTTTTGAAGCTTCTTTAAAGAAGTATTTTTTCTCTATATCTTGTGCTATCATTGGTTCGAAAATTCTGGATGTTTTTCCTGTTCCAGATCCACCACATACTAGAAGTGATCTATATCTTGCAGATTCTCCATATGTTATATTTTTTCCTGTGTTGTAATCATATAGAAAACTTATGTCACACATATAAGAATTGTGTTTTATTGTTGGATCTGATAAGTTTATTCCTGTATAGTCCCAAATTGATTTTATTTGCTCAGATGAGTCATTAATTCCAAGTAAAATCTTTTTTGTTATAAATGGGTAGAATGTTACTAATGGTATATAAAGTGATATTGCACAAAATGCATGTCTTACCATACTAGGAAATTGTGTAACTATATTTGCGTAGTTTGGTACAGATTGGAATAATATCCATAGTCCTCCATTTAACCATTGTGTAAATAGCGAAATGGAAATTATATATATTGCTACTAGGTATGTATAAAATAGTGTTACTTTGTGTGCTCTATCATGTGCAAATCCTGATTTTCCCGAAAATGCGAATGCAAATGCTGGACATGCCAAAGCTAGGGTGTATCTAAATGGACCCCAGTAGGATGAGGATACACCTGTAAAAATCATGAGCAACATTTCTACTATTCTATCTATACATATGTAGAATGAAATTAATGTTAGAATGAAGGTGAAAAAAGTGTTTCTGTTTACATTTAATTTTTTTAATAATTTGTCTAATATTTTCATCATATATTTATCCCTCTTACTTATTTTTTATATATTATATTATCCTACAAAATGAAGAAAATTACAAGGGAAAAAGTAAAAAGAATGGAAAAAATTCAAAAATGATTGTAACTTTTTATTTCTAGTAAGAAATAAATTTATTCAAAAAATACTACCCAAAAACCAAATAATGTGATACAATAAAAAGCGAAAATATAAGACAAAGGCTTGAGAGCCTTAAAAATATAGAAAAAATAAAGAGGAGGAAAGATATGTCAGGACATAGCAAATGGAGTAACATACAAGCAAAAAAAGGAAAGGCAGATGCAGCAAGAGGAAAAATCTTCACAAAACTAGGAAGAGAATTATTAGTTGCAGTAAAAGCAGGAGGACCAGATCCAGCTGGAAACTCAAAGTTAAAAGACGTAATTGCAAAATGTAAAGCAGCAAACATGCCAAACGACACAATAAACAATGCCATAAAAAAAGCTTCAGGAGAGGGAAATACAGCCTCATATGAAGAAATAACATATGAAGGATACGGACCAAATGGAGTAGCTTTAATAGTAGAAGCAAGTACAGACAACAGAAATAGAACAGCAGCAGATGTAAGACATGTATTTGACAAAGCAGGAGGAAATTTAGGAACAACAGGATGTGTATCATACATGTTTAGCCAAAAAGGAGTAATTATAATAGAAAAAGAAAACTGCAAACTATCAGAAGACGAACTAATGATGCAAGCACTAGAATGTGGAGCAGAAGACTTTGAAGCAGAAGAAGATGTATACGAAATAACAACTGCACCATCAGACTTTTCAAGTGTTAGAGAAGCATTAGAAGGATTAGGACTAGAATTTTTAGAAGCATCAGTTCAAATGGTGCCATCAACAACAGTAGCATTAGACGAACATGGAGCAGAAAAAATGAATAGACTAATAGATAACTTAAACGACTTAGACGATGTAATGAATGTATATCACAATTGGGAAGAATAATAAGTTCTAAAATAAAAAAAGTCACATATAATATTTATATATTATATGTGACTTTTTTTTAACTAAAAATTAGTAACCAAGAAAAGAAACAAAGAAAGGAAAAAAATGATTGAAGATGTAATAGAATACTTGCCAAATTTAATAAAAAATCAAATTGAAAAATACATAGAAAAAAACAACCAAAAAGAAAAAATCGAAGAAATAAGGCTAAGAACGGGACAAAGATTAACTTTAAAAATCGGACAAGATATGGAATGTATAAATTACAAAATATCCAAAAAGGAAATAGACGAAACATTTGAAAACATATGTGAAAAATCAATATATTCATATACAAAGCAAATATCAGAAGGCTTTATAACAATAAAAGGTGGAAATAGAGTTGGAATAACAGGCTCATGTGTTATTGAAAATAATAGAGTAAAAAACATAAATAATGTATCAAGCTTAAATTTTAGAATAGCAAGGCAAATAAAAGACGTATCAACTCCAATACTAAAAGATGTTATAGACATAGAAAATGACACAATTTTCAACACCATGATAGTTTCTCCGCCAGGGGCACGGAAAAACTACAATATTAAGAGATTTGGTAAGAAAAATATCTAATCGGCATTCCAGAAATTGGATTTTCTCATAAAACATGTGGAATTGTAGACGAAAGAAATGAAATATCTGCAATGTATAAAGGCATTCCGCAAAATGATATTGGTTGTTTTTCGGATGTAATAGATAATGTGCCAAAACCCATAGGCATAAATATGTTAATAAGGTCTATGGCACCACAAATTATTATATGTGACGAAATTGGAAGCAAGGAAGACATAGAAGCAATTGAAAAAATGGCTTGTAGTGGAGTTAAGGGGATTTTTACTGCTCATAGTGCATCAATAGAAGAGGTTTTTCAAAATGTTAATTTAAAAAGGATGATAGATTTAAAACTTGTAAGGAAAATAATTGTTTTAGATAGAGAACATAAAGGCAAAATAAAAGAGGTGCTAGATGTTCTAAAATATAATTTGTAAAAAAAGTCTAAATTTAGGATAGATTTTATTACTAAAGACAGGTTCTAAAATGAAAATATTGGCATATAAATATAAAGACATAAATAGGAGGGATGAAATTGATTGAGTTTTTAAGATATTTATTTTTAATATCCATACTTGCTGGGAGTACAAGCATAGGTTTTTTATTATCGAGAAGTTATTCAAACAGAGTTAGAGAATTAAAGGCTTTTTCAAAACTGGTAAATATTGTAAAAAGTAAAATAGAATTTACCCAAAAACCTCTTGCAGAAATTTTTGAGGAAACATATTTGGTAGAAAAAAATTTAAAAATTTCGAAAATATTTTACATATCGGCACAAAAAATAGAGAGTAAAAACATTAAAGAAGCATGGAATGAAGCAATTTCGGAAGAAAAGTTTTTCTGGGATTTGAAAAAAGAAGATATTTCATTAATTAGAACATTTGGAAATATGTTAGGAAAAACAGATGTTGAAGGACAAGTTAGTGAAATTAATCAATTTAAGGAATTGCTGAATTCGCAAATTAGTATGGCAGAAGAAGAAAATAGTAAAAGCTCAAAAATGTATAAAAGTTTGGGAACTATTGTTGGTTTAGGTATAATAATACTTCTTTATTAATTTAGATTTACAGCATTTGTGAAAGGGTTTATTAAGTCGGTTTAGGCATAATAATACTTCTTTATTAATGCTAAAATAACAGTTCCTAAAATAAAACAGCAAGGTTTATAGGTACTCCTTTTATTAAAAACCTAAATACATTATGCAAGGAGTCAAAATGAATGTTGATTTATTATTCAAAATAGCAGCAGTAGGAATATTAGTTGCTGTACTACACCAAGTATTATGTCGTGCAGGAAGAGAAGAACAGGCGATGATGACGACCTTAGCAGGTTTAGTTATTGTGCTTACACTTGTTATAAAACAGATAAGTTCGTTATTTGATACAGTAAGAACATTATTTAGTTTATAAACATATAAAAGCAATTAGGAGAAATTTAAATTATGGACGAAATTATTAAAATTGTTGGAATCGGGTTAATTGCAGTTGTATTAATAATTATTGTAAAACAATATAGACCAGAATTTGCACTATACATATCACTAATAGCAGGAGTAGTAATTTTATATATGGCACTTGATAATTTAACAAGTTGCATTAATCTTTTAAAGCAAATTTGCGAAAAATCTGGTGTTAACAGTAAATTTCTAGGCATTTTAATAAAAATGACAGGAATTGCTTTTTTATCTGAATTTGCAATTAGTATATGCAAAGATGCAGGAGAAGGAGCAATAGCAAGCAAAGTAGAAATAGGAAGTAAGGCCATTATTATTTCAATGTCGATACCAATTATTTACAATTTACTCGATGTTATTTTAAAAATATTGCCTAGTTAATATTGTTACATAAAGCTTAAAATAAACATATTATAGGAGTTTTGCAAATGAAGAAAATATATTTATGTATTGCAATAATAATTATTATAGGGATTCCTAAATTTACATACGCACTAGAGGAAAATGATACAGAATCTATGGATGCAATTTTAAAAGAACAACAATCTAGTTTTGGAATTAGCGACTTTTTAAAAGAAGCGGAAAATTATTCTCCAGATTTTATTAAAGACCTACATATCTCAGATATATTTAGCATGGCCATAAATGGAAAAATTGATAATTCTACAATATTCAAAAAAATACTAAGCCTAAGTGGAACAGAAATAACAAATACATTAAAAATTTTAATAAACATATTACTAATAGTTTTAATACATAGTATTTTAAAATCTTTAACAGATGGATTGGAAAATAGCGAAATATCAAAAATTGTTTATTATGTACAATATATTCTAATTGTTACAATTATAATGACAAATTTTACCGAAATACTAAAAACCATAAACCAAACAATTGAAAATTTAGTAGGTTTTTCTCAAACGCTAATACCGCTTTTGGTAACATTAATGGCATATACAGGAAGCATAACAACAACAGCTGTTATAGAACCAATACTGCTGTTTTTAATCGAATTTATTGCAAATATTATAAAAACATTAATAATGCCTATTATATCACTAATTACAGTATTAATAATAATATCTAAAATTACAGATAGAATACAAATAAGCAAACTAGGAAACTTTTTTAAATCTAGTATAGTATGGTTTTTAGGAATAATACTAACAGTATTTGTAGGAGTAGTATCTTTAGAAGGAACCCTAATATCAAGTATAGATGGGGTAACAGCTAAAACAGCAAAAGCAGCAGTAAGTTCTTTAATACCTGTGGTACGGGAAAATACTAGGAGATGGTGTAGATGCAATTTTAGGCTGTGGAGTTATTTTAAAAAATGCGGTTGGAATGGTTGGAGTTATAATTATAATAGGAATATGTTTGCTTCCAATTATAAAACTTGCCACATTTAGCATAATGTACTCACTTACCTCAGGCATAATAGAGCCGATAGCAGATGGAAAAATAGTAAAACTACTAGACGAAATGAGTGGCATTTTTAAGCTATTACTTGCAGTTCTTTGCTCTGTTTCTGTATTGCTAATTATTGGAATAACCCTGGTTATAAAAATTTCTAATAGTGGGATGATGTATAGATGATAAATTTTTTAAGTAATTGGATTGAACAAATTACACTTTCTGTAATTATTGTAAGCATTTTCGAATTAATACTTCCAAAAGGAAATTTAAAAAAATACATAAAAGTAGTACTCGGAGTTTATATAATATATTGCTTTATATCTCCATTTGTAAATAACAATAGTTTATACAATATAGGTGACATTAATTTAGACGATTATGTACAAATAAAAGAAACCAATAACACCCAAAGTGTAGATTCTAGAATTGAAAATTTATATATAGATGAACTAAAGAAAAGCATATCAAAAAAGGTACAGGAAAAAGGTTACAAAGTTTCAAAATGTGACATAGATGCCAAACTAACCGAAAATAGTGATAATTCGGGAATAAATAACATAAGCCTTATTTTAAAAAATAATAATATTGAAAAAATAGAAATAGGTGCTAAAGATGAAAATAATAAAACCGCAGAAGAGATAAGAGAAGAATTGGCAAAAGATTACGAAATAGACAAAAATTTAATAAACATAAAGATAAAATAAGGGACTGGAATTTGTACCTTTGGAAAGGAATGTGATTAAAAATGGGAAATTTAATGAAAAAAATTACATCAAAAGAAGGTGAAAACAAAAATAAAAGAAAGGTAGAAAATATATTTTTTCTTCTTATTATATTAATTATTACATTAGTTATTATAAATACAATTTGGAAAGATGATAAAATACAAAATAATAGTGATGAAAAAAATGAAAATGCAACAGGAAAAACATTAGCAAGTAATCAAGAAGAAACAACATCTAAAACAGAATTAGAAAGCAACCTAGAAGAAATATTATCAACAATAAAAAATGTAGGAAAGGTAAAGGTTTTAATAAACTATTCGGAAAGTAGCAGTTTGATTCCACTTTATAATGAAAGCACAACAACAAGTAGTACCGAAGAAGGAGACACATCTGGTGGAACAAGAAATGTAACAGAAACTGAAACAAAAAAAGATGTAGTATTTTCGGAAAAATCTGGAAACAAAGATCCTGTAACTCAAAAAACAATTATGCCAACAATACAAGGAGCAATAGTTACGGCGGAAGGAGCTGGAAATGCAACAGTTAAAACAAATATAATAAATGCCGTTGGTGCAGTAACAGGATTAAGTATAGACAAAATACAGGTTTTTGAACTAGAAAATTAAAATTATAGTGTAAGGGGGAATTACAATATGAAAAAATTTAAAAAAAGTGAAATTGCAATATATGCAATAGCCTTAATGTTGGTAACAGCTGGATATTTTAATTATACTACATTTGAAAAACAAACAGAAGAAACCTATTCAGAAGATATAAATGGAATAAATGAGCAAATTGCAAATGTTGGAGATGCTGTTTTAGTTAGTAATAATGAAGTAAGTGAAGAAAATGAACTTAGCGAACAAAATGAGGTAAGCAAAGAACAGAATAATGAAACTGGAAGTAACAGCAAAAATACAAGCTTGGAAAATACAGCTGAAAATGTGGCCGAAAATATAACAGCAACTACAAATGTAACAGAAAATAACAACGCCACAACAGAAAATGATTATTACGCAAGTGCAAAGCTCGAAAGAGATAAGATGTATGCAGAAATGATTTCGAATTATCAAAAAATTATAGATAATACAAATGCATCTGAAGCACAAAAATCTATAGCAACTCAGGAAATAACCAAAATTAATAATACTAAAAATGCAATAATGATATGCGAAAATTTGCTTTCAACCAAAGGCTTTGATAATTGTGTAATTTTGGTTAATGACTCTAGTGTGAATGTTGTTGTTAAAATAGATGGTGGATTAAATACAGAATCTGTTGCAAAAATTCAAAATATTGTTTCAAGAGAACTTGGTATTGATTTGGGGAATATACATATAAGTGAAAATTAATTTTGGGTTAATTATGATTTATAGCTTTTTAAGTCCGGCTTTGTTCAGAAAAATAGTAATTATTTTCAAATTCCTAATGGCTCCCTACATAATTTAAGAGCTTATAAGCCTAATCTGCATTTTTAAAATATAAAAATGTCACGGAATGAAAATTCGAAATATCGCGGAATGAAAAACCAAAATATCACGGAATGAAATTGACAAAAATCACGGATTGGGGTAAAATAATAATAAATAGAAACGAGTGTGAGAGGTGAGAATTTATGAAAATAGAAAATTACAAAAAAAGAATAGTAGATAAAAAAATAGAACATTATTTAAAATTATTTGGAGCAGTAAGTATTGAAGGACCGAAATATTGTGGAAAAACATGGGCTGGAAGATATCATTCTAATAGTGAAATTCTTTTACATAAAACAACAGGAGAGGCATCTAATAATATAGAACTTGCAAAAATTTCGCCTAAAATTATTTTAGAAGGAAAAAAACCAAGATTAATTGATGAATGGCAAGAGGCAACTAATTTATGGGATGAAATACGAATTGATGTAGACAAAACAGGTTTAAAGGGACAATATATTTTAACAGGGTCTTCAACTCCAAATAGAAAAGGAATAGCACATAGTGGAGCAGGAAGATATGGGAAAATTCACTTAAGAACGATGAGTTTATATGAATCAGGTGATTCTACAGGAGTTATATCGTTAGAAGATATGTGTAATGGTAAATTTGAGGAAAAGGCAACAGGAGAAGTGGATTTGAGAAATTTAGCTAGATTAATAATTAGAGGAGGATGGCCTGCAAATTTATCTTATTCAGCTAAAGAGTCGGCAGAAGTAATAGAAGAATATATAAACCTAATTATAGATGATGATTTATATAAATTAGATGGGATTAATAGAGATAAGCATAAAGTTAGACTCTTATTAAAATCACTAGCGAGAAACGAAAGTACAACAGTATCAAATGTGACATTAAAGAAAGATATCAATGAAAAAGAAAATGAAGATATAGATATTGATACAGTAGCATCATATTTAAATGCATTGGACAAATTATTCTTATTAGATAATGATGAGCCTTTTTCTACTAATATTCGTTCATCTGTAAGAGTGAAACAATCTGAAAAAAGACATTTTGCAGATCCATCTATAACATGTGCATTATTAAATATTAAAGACGAAAATAAACTTATAAATGACTTAGAAACCTTTGGATTTTTATTTGAAGCTATGGTCGAAAGAGACCTTAAGATATATGCGGATAGCTTTAACGCTAAAAGTTATCACTATCAAGATTATCAAGACAAAGAAATAGATAGTGTTATAGAATTAGAAAACGGAAAATGGTGTGCATTTGAAATAAAATTAGGAGCACACCAAATTGAAAAAGCTGCAAATGATTTATTGAAGTTAAAGAAACAAATAGCAGATGAAAAAGGAAAAGAACCATCAATTCTTTGTGTAATTTGTGGATTAACTAATGCAGCATATAGAAGACCAGACGGGGTTTATGTAGTACCGATTACTGCATTAAAACCATAAATAATTAATAGGCTGAGCTTTTTGCTCAGCTATTTCTAATTCTCGGCAAGTGTGTTGTTGAAATATATATAAATTGTTATTTTATGTAATCAGTTGTCAAAAGTACATTTAAAAATGAAATGTTACAAAAATATTACAAAAAAATTAATTTTATATTACAAAACGAAAAAAATGTTGATAAAAAAAATAAAATGATGTAAAATGAAAACTGAAATGTGTAAAAAAAATCAAAATAGAGGAGGAAATCAAAATGGCATCAAATCCAATGCAAAGACAAGCAAGAAATTCATTTTTATTAGGAATAGTGGTAACACTAATAATAGCGGGAATTATAGTGGTATTCCTATTTATGCAAATGAAAAAATTAAGAGAGGAAGTAGACCAAGAAAGAGCATCAAATGTAGACGTATGGGTATTAAATCAAGACGTAAAATCTGGGCAAGTAATAACAGCAGACTTATTTGCTAAGAAAACAGTAAAATCAAATGGAGTACCTGCAAATGCAACAGATGGGGAGATAGCTACTATGTTATCAGGATATGCATTATGTGATAAAGCAGGAAATGATATAAATACAGATTCCGACGGAAAATTATATATGAATGGAGAAAACGGAGCAAAAACCACAGTTAATATAGAAGATGCAACAGGAAAATATTATACACAAGCTGCAAATGGAACAAAAACATATATAGAAACAACAACAAAACCATTAATAGCTAAAGTAGATATGAAAGCAAACACAGTACTTGCACAATCTTTTATAGCAAAATCTGACGATATAGACACAGATGATGTAAGAGTACAAGAATACAACTCAATAGTATTACCAGTTGACTTATTTACAGATGACTATGTAGATATAAGACTATTATTACCAAGTGGCCAAGATTACATAGTTACATCAAAGAAAAAAGTTACAGTACCAGATGTAAATGGAGAATACTTAGCAGATACAATACAAATGAAAATGTCAGAAGACGAAATACTTTCAATGTCAAATGCTATAGTAGAAGCATATAAAATAGATGGAGCAAAACTATATGCTACAAAATACACAGATGCAGGAATGCAAGAAGCTTCAACACCAACATATGTTGTAAATGATGTTGTAGCAAAATTAATAGAAGCAGATCCAAATATTGTATCAACAGCAATGGCAGCTTTAAGTGCTAGATATAATGCAAATAATGGAGCTTTAAAAGCACAAAGAAGCCAAGGAATAAACAGCGAGCTATCAAACCACGGAAATGATGAAAGTGTAACCACAAAAATGGAAGAAAGTATAACATCTACAAAAGAGTCAAGACAACAATACTTACAATCATTAACAGGTACAGGTGCAGCTTCGACAGGAACAACTTCAAGTTCAACATCAGCAGGAACAAATTCGACTAACTAATAAAGAAAGTAGAGAAAGGATTTTATATGAAAAAGATAGGATTTATGGGTGCATATGATAAGGCAAATTTCATCACATATGTTGCAAAAATATTAGAATTACTAGGTAACAAGGTTTTAGTAGTGGATGCAAGTAGTATACAAAAAATTAAATATATAATACCAACTATAAATCCTACTAAATCATATATAACTTCATTTGAAAATATAGACTTTGCAGTAGGATTTGATGATTGGAATGAAATAGAAAAATATTTAGGAATTAGATTTGATTCAAATGATAACGAAAATGAAAGAGACAATAAAATAAGTAAAGAAATATATGACTATGTTTTAATAGATGTAGACACAAGTGAAAAATTAGAAGGTTTTGAATTAGAAATAGCTGAAAAAAAATATTTTGTAACTTCATTTGACATGTTCTCTTTAAAAAAAGGAATGAGTATATTTAGAAACATAGTAAGACCAATAAACTTAACCAAAATAGAATTTTCGTATGAAGCATCTAAGGAAGATGAGGAGTACCTAAATTACATATCATTAGACTACAGAATAAATTGGAGCAATTATGTATTATATTTTCAAATATTAGGGGATGACAACAAAGTATTTGAGGAGAATCAACGAATTGAAAGAATAAGATTTAGAAGACTTAGCATAAATTACAAAGAATCACTAGCATATGTAGTTCAAGATATATGCAAAGACGAAAATATTAGCAAAATCAAAAGAACAATGAAGGATTAGAGGAGGAAAATATGTCAATAGTTACTTTTTGGAATGGTACACACGAACAGGTACGGAACAACATCAAGCAGTATAGCATTTGCCACCAATTTGGCAATAAGACATAACATCAAAGTTTTACTAGTTTCGACATCTCTAAACGATAATCTAATGCAAGAAAGTTTTTGGCCAGAAAGAAAAAAATCTACATTTTCTTTATTTGGTGGAAAAGTAGGTGCTGGTGCACTTGAAACAAGCGGAATAGTTGGCTTAGATAGAATGCTAAGAGCAAATAAACTAACACCAGATATAATAACAGATTATGCAAAAATAGTTCTAACAAATAGACTAGAAATACTATTAGGTGTTGAAAAAGACCAAGAACAATATGATCAAATAAAACAAAAATATGCTCAAATAATTACAATGGCTGGAAAATATTATGACATGGTTATAGTAGATTTAGACAAAAAACTTGGAAGCAAAGTTACAATGGAAATATTAAATGCATCAGACATAGTAATAACATTAGTATCTCAAAGAGCAAAAGATATTGAAGATATACAAAAAATGATAAAAACAGGTCCAGCGTTAAACGAAAGAAACACAATCATGGCAATTGGAAAATATATGGATTTATCAAAATATAATGCGAAAAATATAACAAGAAATTTATTAAGAAGAAAAGAGCTGATAAATACAATTCCATATAATAACTTATTTTTCGAATCATCACAAGAAGGAACAGTAATAGACCTATTTTTAAATTTTATGAGATTAAAAGAAAAAGATACAAATTACAACTTTATATATGAACTGAACAGATTAAATGATGTAATAAAAGAAAAAATAAAAGAACTACAAACAATACAATAAAATATCCAAATTGTATAAGTTATAAGCTTATAGTAGAAAGGAGGAAACTTTTATTAAAACAAAATTAATAAAAGTGAGGAAAAATAATGACAATAGTAAATCTAATGCTAATAGTAGCAGTCATAGCAATAGCGGGATTGATGATATTTTACTATATTAAAGCCCAGAAAAATGCCGAAGTCGTAACCAAAATGGACGTAGATGACCAAACATACACATTAGGCAAAATGATAGAATTCGTAAAAAGAAGACTAGACGAAATAACAAAAATAAACTTATATGATATTGGTTTATCAGAAGAAGAGCTAAAAAGAAGAAAAAGCAAAAAGTACGAACTAAAAAAGGCTTTAAAGGGATGTACATATGGTGACGTAAATGATAAAAAATATGTTAAAGAATTAATCTTTGACTTATTATCAAAAGAATATGGAGTTACAGAAATGAATATATCAAAGGCAATTCCTTTTGATATACCTTCTGTTCTTACATCTCAGGACAAATTTGATATATTAATATATATCTATAAAAAAGAGTTTGGATATGAAGCATTAAGTGAATTAATTAGAAAATACAAATTAGATGATTTTAAATACATACAAGGAGAAACAAAGCCATGTTATGTAATTACAGAAGACGAAATTTCCGAAATATTTGAAAAGGAAAATATAGTTTTATCATTTAATGACAAATTAAGTATTGTTGTTCAAAGAATATACCAACAATACAAAGGATACTCAAGTATAGATGAAATAAGAGACATGAACATAGATGGTGTATCTGGTGGTGTATCTGGACTTCCAGAAAGCTTTATAAGCCAAGTTGCACAAACAGATTCAGCAGACTATTTATCACAAATACAAGAACACAAAGTTCAACGTGCATGTGATAGTATATGGATAATGTTTCATGGTAAATCAATACGTTTAGCATTTTTATCATTCGGAACAGAAGCAGAGCTAAAAAGGGTATGTCAAAATATATATAAATATAACAACCCAGGACAATTATCAGACACAAATGGATATAAAATTAATGAAATGAAAGACGGTTCTCGTGTCGTTGTTGTAAGACCTTCAATGTCAGAAACATGGGCATTCTTCGTAAGAAAATTCGACGTTAAGCGTGCTACACTAGAACAAATAGTTTTATATCCAGGAAAAGAAGACACAATTGCACTTTTAAAATATTTAGTAAAAGGTGCAAGAATTATATCACTAACTGGTGAACAAGGTTGCCGGAAAGACAACAATGCTTATGGCAATGATTGAAAACATATATGAAACAATGAACTTACGTATTACAGAAACGGCGTTCGAGTTACACTTAAGAAAAATTTACCCAACACGAAACATCGTATCAATGCGTGAAACAGACACAATAGCAGGTCAAGAGTGTTTGGACGTTCAAAAGAAAACAGATGGTTCTGTTAACATCATCGGTGAGGTTGCAACAGACCCCGTAGCATCTTGGATGATACAATCAGCCCAAGTTGCATCTAAATTTACATTATTTACTCACCATGCTAAAACATTTCCAGATTTAGTAACAGCCCTTCGTAACTCAATGTTAAGAGCTGGAGTTTTCAGAAATGAAAAAACAGCAGAAGAGCAAGTTGTACAAGTACTAAATTTCGACATTCACTTAGTAAAAGACTATAGAGGAAATCGTTATATAGAAAGAATAACAGAATGTATACCAGTAGAAAACAAAAATGAATATACATTTGATCACAGAAACGAAAAAACATTAGAAGGAAAATTCGATAAATTTTTCGATAATGCAACACACTACTTCATGAAAACAACAGACAAACAATTATATATATACAGAAACATATTAGAATATGTTGATGGAGAATATATAATAACAAACAAAATATCAGACAAAAACATAAGAGAAATGAGACTAAATATGACAGATGCCGATGCGGAAGAATTTGACGACTTTGTTGCAAGACACTGGGGAAAAGAAAGTGTATACAGAATGGAAGAAGAAAGAAAACAAAAATCAAAAATTTCAGCTGGAGCAAGCAAAAGAACAAGAAAAACTAAAACTACTGAGTAAGGAGGTGTAGGTCATAATGTCAAATAATACGTTGCTTTACTTAATATATATTATTGGTGGCATTTTCGTATTTATTGTTATAGCATATCTAGTGCTAAGCAAACAAATGGGAAAAAGTGAATATCAAAAAATAAAAAAATTAAGACAAGGAACAGAAACAAATAAGTTTTCACTAGAAATACTTTACCAAAAATTATACATAACATATTCAAGAATTCCATTTATAAAATCCTACATCTTAAAACTAAGAAGAAGGCTAGAAATTATAAATGTAGATGATGAATATGCAACACGTAGAGATTCTGCAAAAATATTATCAAAAACATTATTAGTACTAATTCCAATAATGACATTATCGATAATATTAACACACACAAACTACTTGTTACTATCTATAATATTAATATTCGAAATATTTATGATGGACAGCTTTATAGATGGAATGGTTGATAAAATAGATAATACACTACTTAAAGAGCAATTAGATTTCTTTGCAGAAATAAGACATGCTTACCACGAATTTAACATGGTAGAAGAAGCAATATACCAAATATCACAAGATGACGAAAAAAGCATATCTAAACAAGGTGACAAAATATATGAAGTACTAATTGCCAATGATCCAGAAATGGAACTAGAAAAATATTATGATATTGCGCCAAACCCATATTTAAAGGAATTTGCAGGGGTATCATACTTAACAAAAGAATTTGGAGATAGAAAAGTAGATAAAACATCACTATACTTAAAAAACGTAAATAACATAACAGAAGAAATGCAAATAGAAATATTAAAAAGAGATAAAATAGACTATGTGTTCCAAAGTTTATCAATAATCTCAATAGTACCAGTATTAGGACTAGAGCCATTAAAAAATTGGTCAATAGACAATTTTAGTTTCACACAAAACTTTTATTGTGGAAAAGGTGGAATGTTAGTACAAATACTTGTAATATTACTAACAGTAATATGTTACTTACTTTTAAGAAAAATAAAAAATAATGGATCAACAGACAAAAGCACACAAAACACACAAAATCCATGGCAAGCAAAAGTATATAAAAACCCAATTGGTAAAAAAATTGTCGATTTATTTATACCAAAAAAGGGAACAAAAGATTATATAAAAACACAAAAATTACTAAAAGATTCTGCCTCAAAACTGAAAATGGAATGGCTGTATGTAAACAGAATAACAATTGCAATTGTAACATTTATTGTATCATTATTCTTATTTGTTCAGTTACACGCAACAGCGGTAAACTGGATTTACACAGAGCCTACAACCGACTATGACATAATGGGAGGAGTTACAGGAGCAGAACTAGAAAAGGCAAAAGCCTTAACAGAAAGTGATAACAAATTTTTGGATATGTTTAGAGGAAACACAAAAACAACTGTAAACGATATTCAAAAAGTAATGACAAGATCAAAAGATTATGCAGACAGCACAGATGAAGAAATTCAAACAGCAGCACAGAGAGTATACGAAAAATTACAAAAAGTAAATAAAGAATACTTAGGTTGGTTTGAAGTTTTATTATCAGTAATATTTATGATAATTGCATATATGTCTCCAATATGGATAATGTGGTTCCAATTAAAAATGAGACAAATGGAAATGGAAGACGAAGTAATGCAGTTCCAAACAATTATCTTAATGCTTATGAGAATAGAGCGTGTAAATGTTGAAATAATTCTAGAATGGCTAGAACGTTATGCAAACATATTTAAAGAACCAATATCAAGATGTGTTAACAACTACGAATCAGGTGCATGGGAGGCTTTGGAAGCTCTTAAAAACGAAACAAATTATCAACAATTTATAAGAATAGTAGAAAGCTTACAAGCAGCGGTTGAAAAAATACCAATTAGAGATGCATTTGATGAATTAGACTCAGATAGAGATTATTACCAAGCAAAAAGACGTGAATCAAATGACAGATTAATTGCTAAAAAAGCCAGAATTGGTAAATTTATTGGATTTGCACCAATGGTAGTAATGTTTGTTGGATACTTGATTGTACCACTAGTATTTATAGGTTTAACAAGTATGTCAAGTTCGATGGCAAGTTTAAAATAATGGAGGTGAGATATTTTGGAAAATGCATCAAAAGCACTAATAATGGCAGGTGGAATGTTACTTGCAATACTTATTATATCACTACTAATATATGCGTGGAGTTTATTTTCAAAATATCAAGCTTCCCAAGATTCTCTTTCAGAAATAGAAGATGTTTCAAAATTTAATGAGCAATTTGCTAATTACGAACGAGACGAAATTCAGGGATACGAAATACTTAGCTTGGTAAATAAAGTTATAGATTATAATTATAGAAAATCTAATGCTGGTGGTGCGAAAAATGATGAAAAATATACTCCAATTACTCTTATAATAAATTTAGATGGTAAACAAAATACATTGACTCCAGATGGAACCGTAAGACTTTTTGGAACATCAACATATACACAAAGTGCTGTTTCAAATGCATTTTCAGACATTTTAAAAGAAACAGGAAAGATAGAAGCACGTTATGGTGGAGTAGATAGTGCAACAAAAATAGCAAAAGGATTTGAGTCTATGAAAGCACTTAATGATGATGCTGCTATAAAAAGATTTAAATCATATTGTACTAATGCAACCATATCTTCGAGAATAACTACCAAGGATGATGTACTTGGAGAACGAGAAAATGCCTATAAATATTGGGAATATATACAATTTAAAAAGGGAATATTTAACTTTGTTTCGAGTCCTGATGAATATGATAAAACATCTGGAAGAATTGTAAAAATGAATTTTATATTTACTGGATACTTTAATTAAAAGGAGTAAAACATGGAAAATGCATCAAAAGCCTTAATAATATCAGCAGGAGTGCTTATTGCAATACTATTGTTAACATTGTTTTCGTATTTATTTATGAAAATGTCATCATCAACTTCAGAGGTATATGACATGATGAGCAAACATGAAAAAGACGAATTTAATCAACAGTTTTTTAATTACGAAGGAAGAGGAATAAGAACAAACGCTGACCCTCTTACACCGCAAGAAGTTGCGACTCTAATAAATTTAGCACAAGATAGTAAAGAAAAAACTAAGTTTTCAGCAAATGTTGCAATTATGCTAGGAAGTGAAAATCTAACAAACCAAGCATCAGCAAGTGAATGGCTAGCTAAACAAATGCAAAACTCAGCAGACAAGGACAAAAGATATGACTGCGAAAGTGTAACAATTGATCAAACAACATTATTAGTAAACAAGGTAACACTTAAGGTGCACTCATAAATTTATAAAACAAAAAGGAATGAAAATATGAATAAAACATTTATATTTATTGTATGTATACTAATTATTATATTATCTATATTTGGAATGAAATATTTAGATTATAAAGATGAAAATGCCAAAATAAAGCAGGAAAATCTTGAATATGAAGTATATCTAAATAAAGAAGTTTCTGGTAGAGATCTTACAACAGCAATAAATAGAGCAATAAATAGTAATGATAAGAATAAAGTATCTAAAGATGAAAATGGAATGTATATTGAAAATAATACAAATTCAATAAAAATTGAAATTAAAATTTTAGATAATGATACTACTTATCAAATGGAAACCCTTTATAATGGAGGAATGGTAGATTTTATTCAATATTATGGCGATATTTCTTTTGAATGTACTCAAATTGATTACAATGAAAAAGGTTGTGTAAGCCATATGGTTTTTGAACAAAAATCTAGTTAAATTTAGTTATTAATATTAGATGAGATTGATTGTCCATAAGATTGATTTTGTCTAGGTAAATAAAATAATATATATATAAAATAAAGGAGGAATTTATTATGGAAAACGCTTCAAAAGCTTTAATTATAGCAGGTGCTATACTATTATCAATTTTAATTATATCATTGGGTATCATGGTATATAATAATGCAAAAAATACTGTAGGAAGTGCAAATTTAAGTAAGCAGGAGATTCAAACTTTTAACTCTCAATTTGAAAATTATGAGGGAAGCAATAAAACTGCTAGTGAAATTAGAACTATGTATCAAGCTGTTATTGCTAGTAATGCTTCTGAAACTAAATCAGGAACATCTAGAAAGGTTTCAATTACTGGTTCAGATACTGCTGCTTGCGGAACTCCAAACACTACTTTACAAACAGCACCAACATCAACACCAACAGTATCAAATGCAAATACATATACAGTAAAATTGGGATACTCAACAGATGGATTAGTTGTAGATATAGCATGGGGTAAATAAACCTTAATTGAAAGGAATTATATTATGGAGAATGCGTCAAAAGCTTTGATTATGGCTGGTGCAATATTAATAGCAATATTAATAATTTCGCTAGGTGTATATGTTTTTAACAATATGAGTAGTACTGCTAAAAATTCTGCAAATATGGATAAGCAAGAAATTTCTAATTTCAACTCAAAAATAACACCATATTTAGGAGAAAATGTAACAGGAACACAGGTCAACTCATTAATACAATTGGTAATATCAATAGATAATGCCGCTGTAAGTTCAAATGGGAACATAAATAAAAAAATTGACATTACTTTTCCAGGTGGTTCAATAACTGTTAACGGAACAACTGTTAATGGAATAAATGGAACTAAAAGAGTAGAAACAGGACCTAATAAAACATATAAAGTTAAAGAAACATACAATAATTCAACAGGATTAATAAATGCAATTGAAGTTACAGCAAATTAAAAAAAGAAAGGAGATATACAAATGGAAAATGCCTCAGATGCCCTAATAATGGCGGGACAAGTATTAATATTTATAATAGCCCTTACAGTTTGTATATCTTCTTTTACAACTGTAAGAGCAGAAGTTAACAGAATAGTTGGAGAAAACGAAGAAATAAGGTTTGCAAAAAATGGTAACAACTATATAAATTACATAGATAGTAGAAACGTAAAAGCAACAAGAGTTGTAGGCTCTGAAACAGTAGTATCTTCTATGTATAGAGCTATAAAAGAAAATTATGTTATATATATAAAATTAAATAACCCCGGGGATGTAAACAGTAAAATAAACAAAATACCAGCAGTTAGAGATATTAATGTAAATGGAGAAAAGATAATATCAGCAGGGGATCCATTAATAGAAATAACAATAGGACCAAATACAAATCAATATGTTAATGCAGTTTTAAGTACTTATAACTTATTTAACCAAATAAGTGGAAAGTCATTTTACGAATATTTAGGAGAATATCAAGAACCATCATCGCCAGGTGTTGCAACAGAAAACAAGCAAACATATAGAATAATAACCTATGTAGAAAAAACATAATTTTTATATAGAAAGAAATAAGAAAACTATTTACAAAATACACAAAAAAATGATATAATAACAAAAGATATTTATATTATTTGAAAGGAAGGAAAAAAATATGGGAGATTCAGCAGTAACTATAATCGCAATATTTTTAGCAGCAATATTAATGTTTATTTTTCCACTTATGACAATGGCAGACAAATCAGATGATGTATCACAATTATCAATTCAAGATGCAACAACAGATTTTACAAATAAAATAAGAACAACAGGACGTATAGCACAAGAAGATTACGACAATTTTTCACTAACATTAGCATCAACAGGAAATGCATATGATGTAGAAATAACAGTACAAAAATTGGACCAAAATCCAGCAAAAAAGGAAAGTGGAGCAACAACAACAATAGGACAAAACGTATATTACACAATGTATACAAAACAAGTTCTTGATGGGTTACCTTTAGAACTAACAGAAGGAGACATAGTAACAGTAAATGTACAAAACACAAACACAACAATAGCAGGACAACTTAGAAACTTTATGTACAAAGTTACAGGAAACACTTCTGGAAATATTGTTGCACAAGAATCTGGAATAGTAACAAAAACAGCAAAATAATCAATAAAAAATTAAATTAAAAAGCGTAATCAAAAGGGGGAACAAACATGTAATTTTTGTTTTTTTATAAAACCAAAAAGTTAGATGTTTGTTCCCAATATTTTTGACAAAAGAAAGGAAAGCATATGAAACTCCAATCATTATCAATTATATTTATAATAATAATAATGCCAATATCTATTGTACTGTCTGAATATGTAAACAATAAAATACAGACAGAACAAACAGAATTACTATATAATACAAGGCTTCTAAATTCCACATATGACGCAATAAAAGCCTATCAATTAAATACCGTAAATAATGCTTTTGGAGATGTAACAAACCAAAAAGTAAAAGACATAGAATCAGCAGCAAAAACATTTTACAATTCGTTAACATCAAGCTTTAACTATACAGGCTACAAATCAGAGGTTATGAAAGAATATGTTCCAGCATTAGTTTACACTATGTATGATGGTTATTACACATATTCGCCATTTACAAATACACTAACAAATGTTGAAGACTCAAAATATGATACAACTTATAGTCAAGAGGGAAAAAATCAAGAAGGTTTAAAGCCATATGTTTATTATGCTTGTAGATATGTTATAGGAACAACAACAGATGTCACAATTATATATACATTAGATAATTATATAACAGTACAGGGAAAGATTGGTGGTAATTATGTATATGATAGTGGGTATTTGTATTCAATAGCAAGAAATAAAGCAGAATCGGATAGCGGAAAAGGAATTTATGAAGACGGAAACAACTATTGGTATATGGGTGTAGAATTTTCTAAGGGAAACAAAGAAATAATGAAAGAATACGTTGGAACAGAAGAATATGAATATGCTAAAATTAATGGAAAAAAATATTATTTAGACCCAGATTATTATAACGATGGAAGAACGGACAGAAGAGGAGTATTTTATATTGACTCGAATGGAGAAAAAAATTATAGTCAGATAAAAGGTGTTTCGCCAGCTTTAACAGAAGCAGAAAGACAAGAATCAGAAAGATATTTTAATGCGATAAAATACAATAAAAGTGCATATGAATATTATAAAAATGCATATGAATTTTCGAGTGCTGTATTAGGAAAAACGAAAAAAGCCGATAAGGCAGGTAATGAATGGGGGCAAGATGCAGCTCATAGTTTAGTTGGTTTACAAACATCGCATGCTGAACATTATTCAGACAGATTATCAGATGACAATAAAAATATCACACCACTTTCTGAATATGGTGATTTTAAAATATTTGATAATTCATCTTTAGAATTTGAATCATCAAACTTTAATAAACACAGAAAAGCAATAATAAGATATGTAATTGAAACAAACCTTTCAACATCTATAGCGGCATTTTCACAATATAGCAATAATAATAGTATTGAATATATTATGCCAAAAATATCTGAAACAGATTGGGAAACAATAGAAAATGATGTATGTGCAATTTCATTTATGCAAGGAATGAGTATTGGCTCTAAAAAATACAACGGGTATTCTGTTGTGGCAAATACACTTACAAAGGAATTTGTTGATGAAAGTGATATATATATTTTAACAACGGATAATACTTATTGTAAGGTTAAAGATAAGACTTTGTCAGATGTGAATAAGATCGAATTCAATAAGCCAGCAGGTATATGGAAATTGGATTTTGAACATAGACAGGGATTTGATGACAGTGGACAAATTACGTATTATAATCCTGTAAGAGCTTTAGGTAGTTACACTAGTATTATGGGAAGTTATGGACTTGAGGCAAGTACATCTGGGCAGGATATGTATGAATTTATACAAGGTGCAAACGATAAATTAAGGAAAGTTTACCTTACAGCTTTGGGAAGAGAACGTTGGGGATCTTATAATGTTAATAATGTTAATTATGAGTTGTATGGTAATACTAATGGAAATGAGTACTTTTTGAAGGATTATTAGTGATTGTTTTTGAGGATTGGTGGAATTTTATAATTTTGGGAGAATTATGTTGACTTGTGGGGGATTTTGTTGTAAAATAGATGGCGTAGAAGTGCAGTGAGAAGGAAAATATGTTGTTTATTTTCCGAGGGGATCCCGTATAGAATGGGAGAAAGGAAACAAATGAGTAAAGATGTAACGAAAAGAAAGAGAGCAAAGAACGCTGCAAGAAAACCAAGGAAAGCTCTCAAAAGAGCAGCGGAGGAAGGCAGAGAGCCTGAAAGAATGGCATATTCGGAAGTGGAAAAGATAGCAGAAGCTATCAATATCGGGAAAGTCGATATTGATCAATTAAAACAATGGAACGGGGTAATGAAAAAATATAAGCTGACCGCTTATCGGATTCCGAAAGAATTATTATTGTGAAAGAGTGCTGAAGTGAAGAAGAATAGGAGGATAATATAAATGAAATCATTCTATTTGTTCATGGTAATGATGCCGTGGGGATTCATATTGATGCACGGTATCGTCAAATTTGTTGTGATCGTACATGTGAGAATGTACACAACGAAATTCTTGGTTCTCGCAAACTGGATAAAAGAGAGGTGGGAAATAATCGAGGAAACGAGGCGTAACTCAAGTCGGGAAAAATACAAACCGGAGGAGGAAAAAGAAATATATTGGCGGATGCTCGAAATCCTGGAAAAGGCGTACAAATATTACATTGAAATAAGGAGGTTTGACGAAAGCGCAATCGGGTTCTATTCTCTAGCTGTAGAAGAGGAAGTGGAGAATTTGTTTGCAATTGAAGAGAAGATACAAAGCAGGCAGATTGAGTTAGCAAAACAGAAAGAATGCTCCAAAAATTAGACTGTGTTGAAACTGAGGAGGGACATACCTCATCATGCAACAAAAAGCAACAAGATTAATTCTTGTTGCTTTTTGTTAACGTTTATATTATAATTTCTTCATTTATAATTCATAGCTCTAAGGTGCTTTTTACATTAAAATTTTTTTGTATTTTTGGCAGGGTAATTTCATGAAATATTGTTACCATTCACGGTAGAAAAATAAACACCTTAAAAATTCACTTGCAAAAAATCCCAAATGGTGTTATTATAATTACAGATTTTTTCAAACTCGTTTAGTTCATAAAAATCTAGGTATTTCTACCAAAAATTCAAATTAAAACAAAAAAGGAGAAGTGATATTATAAGCGAAAAAAATAATAAGAAAAACGAATTATTAAACCCCAAAAATGATTACGTATTTAAACGTATTTTCGGTCATGAAGGAAATGAATCAATTACCAAAAGTTTTATCAGTGCAATTTTAAATCAAAATATAACAGATGTTGTTTTAGAAAGTAGCTCTACAATGCCCAAAGACATGTTAGATGACAAAGTTGGAATTTTAGATATAAAGGCTAAAATAGATAATACTATAAATTGTGATATAGAAATGCAAGTTGTAGATGAAAAAAATGTGGAAAAACGAATCACATTTTATGTAAGCAGAATGTATACTCAAACTATTCATGAAGGACAAGATTATTCGGATTTACAAAAATGCATAGCTATTTTAATAACAGATTATGAAATTTCTAGTTTAAAAAAACTTCAGAAATATGTGACTAAATGGAATCTTCGAGAAGAATATTATGTAGATAAAGTCTTGACAGATGACATCGAAATTTATATAATAAAATTGCCCAAGGTTGAGAAATATAAGAAGGGTATAGCATTAGACCAATGGGTAGAATTTATTAAAGATCCGAAGGTGATGAATATGTCTAATAGTGAAATAAAAAAAGCAAAAGAAGTTTTAGAAAAAATTAGTAAAGATAAAGATGAAAGACGTTTAGCAGAACTAAGAGAAAAATATATTAGAGATCAAAAAGCTATTGAAGGTGCTGGGTATGATAAGGGTTTGAATGATGGAATGAAAAAAGGCATTGAACAGGGCATTCAGCAAGGAATCAAACAAGGGATTGAACAAGGGATCGAGCAAGGTATTCAGCAAGGAACTGGACAAGGAATCAAGCAAGGAGAACAAAATAAAACAATAGAGATTGCGAAAAAAATGAAAGATGAAGGATTTGATATAAATCAAATAATAAAAATAACAAATTTATCAGTAGAAGAAATAGAAAAATTATAACAAAAAAACGAGTTTGAAAATATCTGTAAAATAAAGAGTAAAAATTCCCAAATAGAGAGGAGACTAAAATTTATTTCCTCTATTTGGGGATTTTTACTCGTTAATTTCCAACAATATTTTTTTCAAAGTATATGGCTTTCCTATAACCAATTTTAGTAATGCATTATAAACATTCACTCTATAAATTTTTGAGAGGTTTATTTTTTATCCGTGAATAGTAACCATAAATTGAAACAAAACAAGAAAATTTTCACAAATTTATTGAAAAAACAATAGAATAAGTATATAATCGTAAATAGATTTTATAAAACAGGAGTGAGAAAATATGCCTAATATTGAAAGATTAAAAAAATATAACAAAATACACATGGTAGGTATTGGTGGAGTAAGCATGAGCGGAATTGCAGAAATTTTAATCAACTTTGGTTTTTCTGTAACAGGCTCAAATAATGTTGAAACAGAAACTACAAAAAAATTAGAAAAAGCAGGAATAAAAATATCAATTGGACACAACGAAAGCAATATTACTAATCAAGATGTTGTTGTTTATTCTGCAGCAATTAAGCAAGATAATCCAGAGCTTGTAACAGCAAAAGCTAAAAATATTCCAATAATAGAAAGAGCAGATTTTTTAGGTGAACTTACTAGATGCTACAAAGATACAATTACAATTTCTGGAACACATGGCAAGAGCACTACTACATCTATGGTTTCGCTTTGCTTTTTAGAAGCTTTGAAGGATCCTAGTATTCAGGTTGGAGCAGATATTAAACAATTAAATGGAAATTATAAAGTTGGAAACAGCGAATATTTTATTATAGAAGCCTGCGAATATGTAGAAAGCTTTTTAAAGTTTAGTCCAAAATCTGAAGTTATTTTAAATATTGATAATGATCATCTAGATTATTTTAAAAATTTTGATAATATAAAAAAAGCATTTATTAGATATGTAAAACTTCTTCCTAAAGATGGTTTACTTGTTGTTAATGGCGACGACAAAAATGCATTGGATTTACCAAAGTTTACAGATGCTAATGTTCTTACATATGGTATTACTAATAAAAATACAGACTTTTTTGCTGTAAATATTGTTTTCGACAATAATGGCTTTCCAGAATTTGATGTTTATGCTAAAGGTGAATTTTATGGAAGAATTAAGCTTAGTATTCCTGGTATGCATAATGTTTTAAATGCTCTTGGCTGTATTGCTTTGTGCGATTATTATGGTATTGGCTTAGATTCTATTAAAAAGGCTCTTCTTAGCTTTACTGGTGCTGTTAGAAGGTTTGAATTTAAGGGTTCAGTTAATGGTGCAAGTGTTTATGATGACTATGGTCACCACCCAACTGAAATTATTGCAACTGCTAAGGCTTTAATGAATAAAAAATATAATAAGTCTTGGGTTGTTTTTCAACCTCATACTTACAGTAGAACTAAAACACTTATGGATGATTTTGCAAAAGCTTTATTAAATTTTGATAATATTATTGTTTTGGATATTTATGCTGCTCGCGAAAAAAATACTTATGGTATTACTTCTGAGGATTTGGTTGAAAAAATTAATTCTCTTGGAAAACATGCTTTGTATATTCCTGATTTTAACGAGTGTGTTGATTATTTAAAGGAAAATGTTCATGAAAATGATATTATTATTACTCAAGGCGCTGGAACAGTTACTGAAATTGGTCCTATGCTTGTGCAATAAGAAGTATACCCCCGCAAGATATTATCTTGCGGGGGGTTGCTGTCTTAGAGATACGTCGTGGAAATTTTCAACATGGGGCAAAATGTCTGCAAGCCCATGGTGGCCATATTAAGGTCGATTCTGTCAGCTTTTGTGGTTTTTTCTTCGTTGATTCTTTTCTTAAGGCCGTTTGGTAGACTATTGTATACCGCCCGAACTCTTGAATTTTCTTCATCTTCTCGGTTCGCATGATTTTCCAACCATGCTAATACGCGTTTGGCTTCTTTTTGTTTTTCCTTGTCTATTATAGACATAACTAGCTCCTTTCGGTTCCGGCGAAGAAGTAAATATATTATTTCTTCTACTGTTGTAACTTATACCGCTTTATTTTACAACAATATTTCAACCAAGTTAACATAATTTTATAACAATTTCCAACTAAACTGGCTACACTTCACAAATCAAAAATAATTGCAAACCAAACCGAAATGTGTTATACTAAAATTCGACAAAAAAGAAAGAAGGTCAAAAAATGCGGAAATAAACAAAAAAAAGTAGCATTCTACACACTAGGATGTAAAGTAAACCAATACGAATCAAATGCAATGGCACAAAAATTTATAGAAAACGGGTATCAAATATGCGAAATAAACGAAAACCCAGATGTAGTAGTGGTAAACACATGTACAGTAACAAACATAGCAGATAGAAAATCAAGACAAATACTAAGAAAAGTAAAAGACGAAAACCCAGCGAGTGTAATAGTTGCAGTAGGATGTTATGTGCAAGTTGCAAAAGACGATGTAGACAAAATGAAAGAAATAGATTTATGTTTAGGAAACGTAGAAAAAAAAGATATTGTAACAAAAGTTGAAGAATGCCTAAAAAAACATCAAAAAGAAAATAGTCAAATTTTTGATGTAAACAAAGAAACCGAATTTCAAGAAATGGGTTCAATTACATTCTCAGAAAAAACAAGAGCAACAGTAAAAGTACAAGATGGATGCAACAATTTTTGCACATATTGCTTAATTCCTTATGCAAGAGGACGAATAAGAAGTAGAAAAAAGGAAAATGTAATAAAAGAAGTTAAAGAAATTGCCCAAAAAGGAATAAAAGAAATTGTAATAACAGGAATACACATAGCATCATATGGAAAAGATTTTGAAAATAATTATAGATTAATAGATTTACTCGAAGATTTAAACCAAATTGAAGGAATAGAAAGAATTAGACTAGGTTCTTTAGAGCCAACCATAGTAACAGAAGAATTTGCAAAAAGGCTCTCTAAACTAGATAGCATTTGCAACCAATTTCATCTATCACTTCAAAGTGGATGTGATGACACATTAAAAAGAATGAATAGAAAATACTCATGTGAAGAATTTTTAAAAGTTACAGAAATTTTAAGAAAATATTTTAAAGATGTAAACCTAACAACAGACATAATTGTTGGTTTTCCAGGCGAAACTAACGAAGAATTTGAAAAAACCTATAAATTTCTAAGCAAAATTAACTTCTACAAAATGCATGTATTCAAATATTCTCCACGAGAGGGTACAATAGCTGCTAAAATGACTAATCAGGTTGATGGAACTATTAAAGAAGAAAGAAGCCAAAAACTCATTAAACTTTCTAACCAAAATGAGCAAAACTACAATAAAAATTATATAGGAAAAGTAGTGGAAGTTTTATTTGAAGAAGAAAAAGATGGTCTATGGTCTGGATACACAAAAAATTATGTACGCGTTTTTGTAAAAAGTAATGAAAACCTAGAAAACAAGCTAAAAACAGTGAAAATACAAGATATATATGGTAGTGGACTTATGGGGATATAGCAATCTAAAATTAATATGGAATCTGATGTAATTGTAAACGAAAAAAATAGCTTGCAAAAAAACATCAAATTTGATATATTAAAGAAAAAACTAGGAGGAACAAAAAATGACGCAAGCAGACAAAAATTTCATAGATACATGTAAAGAAATATTAGAACACGGTTATTCATCAGAGGGAACAGGAGTAAGAACAAGATGGGAAGATGGATCAGAAGCAAATTATTATTCAATAATAGGAGTAACAAACAAATATGATATAGAAAAAGAATTTCCGATGATAACACTAAGAAATAACACAAACACAGTAAAGAGAGCAATAGATGAAATTTTGTGGATATGGCAAAAAAAATCAAATAAAGTAAGTGAACTAAACTCTCATATATGGGATCAATGGGCAGGAGAAGATGGAACAATTGGAAAAGCATATGGATACCAAATGGCGAAAAAGTATGAGTTCAAAACCAAAGATGGAATGCAAAAACTAGATCAAGTAGATTATATGTTATATCTATTAAAAAACGATCCAGCAAGCAGAAGAATAATGACCAACATATTTAATTTTGAGGACTTAAAAGATATGAACCTAGAGCCATGCGCTTTTGGTACACAATGGCTTGTAAAAGAAGGAAAATTACATTTAATATTAAACCAACGTTCACAAGATATGCTAGCGGCAAATGGATGGAATACTATGCAATACTCAGCATTGCTATGCATGGTAGCTCAATGTGTAGGTTTAAAGCCAGGAAGCTTAACACATAACATTGGAGATTGTCACATATATGACAGACATATTCCACTAATAAAAAAATTAATAGAGGCAGAGCCAATGAATGTTACGCCAAAACTTATAATAAAAAACGACACAAAAAACTTCTACGAGTTTAAAGTAGAGGATTTTGAAATACAAGGATATGACTATAATAAAGAAATAAAATTAGGAAAAATACCAGTAGCCATATAACAATAGATAAAACAAGAAAGGAACCAAGAAAAATGTTAAGTATAATAGTTGCAAAATCTATAAATAATGCTATAGGAAAAGATAATAAATTATTATGGAAAATACCAGATGATATGAAAAGATTTAAAGAAATAACAACAGGACACACTGTTATTATGGGAAGAAAAACATTTGAATCAATAGGTAAAGTATTACCAAACAGATTAAATATTATTTTAACAAGAGATCCAAGCTATAAAATAGATGATCCAAATGTAAAAATCCTAGGTGGAGTATCAGATCTAGAAGAATACATAAATGATGATAATGAAAATTTTGTAATAGGTGGTGCTCAAATTTATAGTATTCTTATGCCAAAATGTAAAAAAATTTATGTAACACAAATTGATAAAGATTTTGTGGGAGATAGCTATTTTCCAATAATTCGTGAAAACGAATGGAAAATTGTGGAAAAAGTTGATGGACCAAAAGATGACAACAGCTTTAAATATGAATATATAACTTATGAAAGAAAAAGTAATAAATAATTGTAAATTGAATATAAATAATACTAATTATAAAGTGTGAAAGGATTGATGTTTCTATGGAAATGTTTGAAAAAAATAAGCCTTTAATTAGTATTATAAAAGGCACAGCAATATCTTTTTTAACAACTATTATCGCTCTTACTATATTTGCTGTGCTTTTAACGTATACAAATTTATCCGAAAATACTATAAAACCAGTTATAATAACAGTAACAGGGATTAGCATTTTAATAGGAAGCTCAATTGCTACCAGAAGTATTAGAAAAAACGGCTTGGTAACAGGTGCTATTATAGGTGCTTTATATATTTTTATTATCTATTTTTTGTCTAGCATAATGAACTCTAATTTTGTTATTAGTTGGATGTCTGCTATCATGATTGGCGTTGGAGTTGCTGGGGGAGTTTTGGGAGGCATTATTGGTGTAAATAGCAAGTGATGGCTGTTGGATTTTTTTAACGTTGTTACTTTAATATTTTGGGTATTGATTTTTATAATTGCAGGTTAAGTCTATAAAAAGTAGAACAAAAAGACTGGGAAAATGTTGAAACCCCAGTCTTTTTTACATCTACTCCACTTATCTAATTTTCTCAAAAGATTTACTCTACACTACCAAAATAAAATTAAGAAAAAAGCACTTGACATTTTGATAACTATATTATATAGTATAGAAAACTAGATGGAGGAAAAAGAAAATGAAAAGAACAAAATTAAAAGACAGAACATTACCAAAATACACAAAAGGAGAAGAAATATTTAACATGACATCACACATAGTAGGAGCTGTGCTTGGAATAGTAGCTCTAGTGCTATGCATCATATTTTCAGCAATACACCATAATCCATATGGAGTGGTATCAAGTTCAATATTTGGAGTAACAATGATATTATTATACACAATGTCAAGCATATATCATGGTTTAAAGCCAGAAACAAAAGCAAAAAAAGTATTCCAAGTGCTAGACCATTGCTCAATATTTTTGCTTATAGCAGGATCATACACGCCATTTGCACTATGCACACTAAGAGAAATAGACACAGCAACTCGGTTGGTGGATATTTGGAATAATATGGGGCATGGCAATATTAGGTATTGTTTTAAACTCTATAGACTTAAAACAATTTAAAGTATTTTCAATGATATGTTATCTAGCAATGGGATGGTGCATAATTGTAAAAATAAAATGGGTAATTCAAGGACTTGGCTGGGCAGGATTTACACTTTTAGTTGCCGGCGGAATTATCTATACAATTGGTGCAGTTTTATATGGTTTAGGTAAGAAAAAAAGATATATGCATTCTATCTTTCACTTATGCATTTTTGCTGGAAGCTTGTTGCATTTTCTTTGCATATTATTGTATGTTGTGTAATATAGAATATACTCCTCCCCATTTGGGGACGGTTCTCTAATGGGGATTCCCCATTAAAGAACCGTCCCCAAATGGGGAGTTACTTTTTTATAAAGTTATAATCAACACTATTGTTTAAAACCAAACTACCATCATAAATAGTGGAATTTTCAGTAGATAAAGGGATATTTAAGATAAAGGGACAAGAATAAACTTCATCCAAATTGTTGGTAATATTAATAACAAAGCTCAATTTACAAGAAATAGAGTTTAAAGTAATACCGCATCTTTTAAGCAAAGAGCCATCGTAAGAGATGTGAGACATATTGTCTGTTAAGGTATAGTTAGATTTTAACCCTGAATTTACATAGCAAAAGGTAATGGGGTTGGCGCAGTTATTGTATAAAGTTGGATTAGAATAGTCAATTTCATCTGCAGAAGAAATTTCAAAATCTAAGTTGTTTTCGATTTTTTTAGATTCATCGAAGCTATTATTGGCAAAATCATTAATATTTTTGTAATAAAGATTAGGAGTACCAACAGAAGGTGCTAATTCAAAAGTAATATTAGAAACATTTACTTTTTTCAAAGTATTTTTGGCATCATAATTACCATTAGCATTATTATTAATAAAAATAGCAATATCGGTATATTGGTATAAATCTGATATAGTGAAAGTGGAATTTGCATTGATTTCAGATTTTGCATTTGCACTACTAAAATAAACTATTTTATTTACTGAAAAAGGAGCTGTTAAATCTACAGATAAGGCGTTTTTCATGGCATTTTTTCTTGTTATTATTTGTGAAAAAGATTTTACAGATAAGAAGCCTAAAAATATAAGTACTAAAAAAAGTAGTGTAAATAATATGTAAAATAAGTATTTTTTCTTAAACATTTTTTTTCCTCCAATTAATTTAATAATATAATATATTAAATAATAGTATAAAATATTAATAAAGTCAATAAAAGTTAACTGAATTTACTTGCATAAAGCAACAAAAACATATATAATAAAAGAGCAGTAAAAAGACCAGACGAAAAATGAGGGAGGTTTTATAAATGAAAACACTATTAAAAAATGCAAGAGTTGTAGATTATAAAAATAAGTTAGATGGAAAAATGGATATTTTATTAGATGATGATAAAATATCAAAAATAGCTGAAAAAATAGAAGAAACAGCAGATAGAGAAATAGATTGTACAAATTACATAATAATACCTGGAATGATAGACATGCATTGTCACTTAAGAGAACCAGGATTTGAGTATAAAGAAACAATAGAAACAGGCTCGAAAAGTGCGGTAGCTGGTGGTTTTACAACAATATGTCCAATGCCAAATACAAAACCAGTACCTGATAATGTAGAAACATTAAAAATGATTATAGAAAAAGCAAAAGCAGTAAATTTATGTAATGTACTTCCATTTTCATCAATAACAAAAGGTGAAAAAGGCGAGGAATTAGTAGATTTTAAAGCAATGAAAGAAGCAGGTGCAATTGCATTTTCAGATGATGGAATCCCTGTTGTAAATTCAAAAGTAATGAGAGAAGGCATGATAAAAGCAAATGAAGTTGGTTCATTTACATCGGCACACTGCGAGGAAAAATCAGTGGCCAAAGGAGCAATAAATGCGGGAACAATTGCCGACCAATTAGGAGTAGAAGGAGTATTACCAGAAGCAGAAGAAATAATGGCAGCTCGTGATGCAATAATTGCCGAAACAAACAATATACATGCACACATTTGCCACATCAGTACAAAAACATCAAAAAACATGATAAGAGATGCTAAAAAAAGAGGAGTAAAAATTACTTGTGAAACATGTCCACATTATTTCTCTCTAACAGTAGACAAGGTTCTAAAAAAAGGAACAAATGCAAAAATGAACCCTCCTTTAAGAGAAGAAAAAGACAGATTAGCTATCATAGAAGGCTTAAAAGAGGGAACAATAGATGCTATAATAACAGACCATGCACCACATTCTGAAGAAGAAAAAGCAAAAAAATTAGCAGATGCACCAAACGGAATTATAGGATTTGAAACAGCGTTATCTTGTGAAATTATGAATTTGATAGATACGGGAGCTTTAAATTATGATGATTTAGTTAGGGTTACTTCATATAATCCGGCAAAATTATTAGGATTAAATAAAAAAGGTGCAATAGAAGTTGGATTTGATGCAGATTTAACTATTTTTGACCCAAATAAAGAATATGTTTATACAAAGGATATGATAGTTTCTAAGGCTAAAAATTCACCTTTTATAGATGAAAAAATGAAAGGAAAAGTTATGTACACTATTGTTGGTGGAAGAGTAGTGTATGAAGGAAAGGAATGATTATATGCCAGAAATAAGTAGATTTCAAGGAATGATAATAAAGTTGATATTTTTGGATAATGATAAACATCATAAACCACATATACATGTATATTATGGTGAATATGAAGCATCAATTGGAATTGACGGAGAAATGTTAAGTGGTTCTTTACCTGTAAAAAAATATAAATTATTGCAAGCTTGGATGATATTACACGAAGACGAACTATATAAAGCATGGAATAATGCAGTTAGAGGAATTCCTTTTGATAATATTAAACCATTAGATTAAGGAGATGATAAAAATGCGTATTTTAAATGATATTGTATATGCTGATGATAATAGTAACAAAAAGGATTTAAAAATAATAGAAATAAAAATTATATCAGAACTATCAATGCTTGTTACGTTTTCTAATGATGAAAAAAGAATTTTTGACTTGAAAGAAATTGTAAAATATCCAGCATATGAAAAATTAAAAGACTTTGAAATATTTAAAAATGCATATATTGAACATGGAATTATCGTTTGGGATAATGGTAATATAGATATATCACCAGAAACGGTATATGAAAACAGTTTTGTATATGAACAAGAAATAGCTATGTAAAAGAAAGGACGTATAAAAATGGAACATAAAATAGTGCCAATTACAGTATTAACAGGATATTTAGGAGCAGGAAAAACAACACTTCTAAATTATGTATTGAACAACCAAGAAGGATACAAAGTAGCAGTAATAGTAAACGATATTGGAGAAGTAAATATAGATGAAAAGCTAATAAAAGATGGAGGCTTTATTAAAGAAGAAGACAAAGGAAATGTAGTACCATTATCTAATGGATGTATATGTTGTACATTAAAGCAAGATTTAATGAATCAAATAATGGATATTCTAAAAACAAGACAATTTGACTATATTTTAATAGAAGCAAGTGGAATATGTGAACCGATGCCAATTGCACAAACAATTATGGCTTTAGAAGATTCAACAGTTCAATATGGTCTACCAAAAATATGTAGACTAGATAATGTAGTTACAGTTGTAGATGTTTTAAGATTAGCAACAGAATTTGGATGTGGAGATTACTTAGTAAAAGAAGACATAGAAGAAGAAGATATAGAAAATTTACTAATTCAACAAATAGAATTTTGTAATACAATCATTTTAAACAAAGTTGATGAAATTGAACCAGAACAATTAAATAGAGTTAAAGCAATAATAAAAGAACTTCAACCAACAGCGAAAATTATAGAAACAAACTTTGGTAAAGTTAACTTTAAAGAAATTTTAGATACAAACAGCTTCAATTTTGAAAAAGTTGCGAGTTCAGCAGGCTGGATAAAAGAGCTTGAAAGAGATGATAATGAAAATATAGATGAAGAAGAACATCATCACAATCATGATGAAAATGAAGAACACCACGATCATCATCATGAAGAACATAGTGAGCATCACGATCATGACCACAAAGATGAGCACCATGGACATGAAAATCATCATCACCACCATCATGACCACAATGATGAAGGAGAAGCGGAAGAATATGGAATATCAACATTTGTGTATACATCAAGAAAACCATTAAGAGAGGATAAATTTGATGAATTTGCAAAAAAATTACCAAGAAATGTAATAAGATGCAAAGGGCTAGTTTGGTTTTCAAGCGATAATGAAATGTCATATTTATTTGAACAAGCAGGAAAACAACTTTCACTTTCAGAGGCAGGATATTGGCTAGCAACTGCACCAAAAGAAGAGTTAGAACAAATGGTTAAAGCAAATCCAGATATTATGAATGATTGGGACGATGAAGTGGGAGACAGAATTACAAAACTTGTATTTATTGGGCAGAATATGGACAAAGACAAAATCAAAAAAGACCTAAAAAACTGTGAACAATAAGTCTCCAAACGTGAAGTACCCAAAAAGAACCTCTCCAAAAGGAAAAACATCCAAAAAGGCTATTTACAAAAGGAAAAATGCAAAAAAAAGAATGTATTCCAAAGGAAAAAAGGTATTGAAAATAGAAAAAATTATGTTATAATGAAACAAAAATGAAAGGAAGAAAAGAGAAAATGGAAGAAATATACATATTTGGACACAAAAATCCAGATACAGATACAATTTTATCAGCTTTAATATTAGAAGCTATAGAAAAAACAATGGGAATTAACAAAGTAAAAGCATATAGATTAGGAGAAATAAACAAAGAAACTCAGTATGCACTAGATTATTTTGGAGTAAAAGCACCAGAACTATTAGAAGAAGTTGAAGAAGGAAGACAAGTTATGCTTGTAGACCACAACGAATTTAATCAAAGTGTAAAAGGAATAGAAAAAGCAAAAATAGTAAGGGTTGTAGATCATCATAAAATAGCAAACTTTGAAACACATGAACCATTATTTTACATGGCCATGCCTGTTGGATGTACAGCAACAATATTAAGAGATATGTGCAATGTAAGTGGTATAAAATTAGATAGAATTACAGCAGGACTTATGCTAAGTGCAATAATATCTGATACATTATTATTAAAATCACCTACAACAACAGAAAAAGATAAGCAAACAGCAGAAGAACTTGCTAAAATTGCAAATGTAGATTTAAATGCATATGGTCTAGACATGTTAAAAGCAGGTACAGATTTAAGTGAATTTACAGCAGAGCAACTAATAAATATAGACTCAAAACCATTTGAAACAAAAGGAGTAAAATATCAAGTAGCACAAGTAAATACAGCTTCAATAGATGATGTTTTAAAAGATAAAGAAAAAATAGAAGAAGCAATGGCTCATTTTATGAATGAAAATAATTTAGAATTATTTGTTTTCCTAATAACAGACATAATTACAAATAACTCACAAGTAATAGCACTTGGAAGACAAGATGTAGTAGAAAGAGCATTTGATGTAAAACTTGAAAACAATACAGCGTTTTTATCAGGTGTAGTTTCAAGAAAAAAACAAGTTGTACCAAGAATTGACTGTTTTGTAGGATAAAAATGGAGGTAGTACATTGGAAGAAGAAAAAATGAGTAAATTAAAAGATGCAATAGAATGGTTTTTTTGCATAATAATTGCAATAATAATTGCTATTCTATTTAGATATTATATAGGAACACCAACAATAGTAAAACAGCCATCAATGTATCCAACACTAAAAGAAAATCAAAGATTATGGCTAAATAGAATTGATAGGACAACTAAAACTTTGCCAAAAAGAGGCGATATTATAACATTTGAGGCACCATCAACAACAACACTTTCATTATCTGAAAAAGAAGAAAGTGTAATTGCAAGATATGATAATGAACCACAAAGTGTATTAGGTAAATTTTCATATTATGTATTAGAAATGGATAAAATAAGTTATATAAAAAGGGTTATAGGTTTACCAGGAGACCATATATTAATTGAAAATGGCAGGGTATACATAAATGGAGAGCTATACGAAGAAGATTACCTACAGCCAGGAGTTGTAACAGACAATGGAAAAGGATATTGTACAGACCTAACAGTACCAGAAAATACAGTATTTGCAATGGGAGATAATAGAACCCAAAGTACAGACTGTAGAAGCTTTGGATGTATACCATTAGAAAAAATAGAAAGTAAAGTATGGATAAGAATATGGCCATTAAACTTATTTGGAAAAATTGATAAATAGGAGAATAAATTTGTTTGATAAAATTTTAGGAAATGAAAAAATAAAATTAGAACTAATAAATTCTATAAAAACTGGAAAATACTCACATAGCTATTTATTTTTAGGAATATCTGGAATAGGAAAAAAAATGATTGCAAGAGAGTTTGCAAAAATGATATTATGTGAGGGAGAAGAAAAATACTGTAATAAATGTAAATCCTGCTTAGAATTCGACTCCAATAACAATCCAGACTTTACAGAAATTGTACCAGATGGAAACAATGTAAAAATTGAACAAATAAGAGAAATGCAAAGAAAAATTGTAGAACAGCCTATTATATCAAGTAAAAAGGTATACATAATAGATGATGCAGATACAATGACAAGGGAGGCTCAAAACTGTTTGCTAAAAACTTTAGAAGAGCCTCCAGAATTTGCAAATATTATACTAATAGGTTCAAATGAATCGAGCTTTTTAAGCACAATAAAATCAAGATGTACAATAATAAAGTTCAATCCAATTTCAGATGAACAAATAAAAGAATATATAAAGCAAAAATACGAAATGCCAGAAATTTCGGAAAGCATAATTTTAGCAGGTTCTGGAAGCATTGGCAAAGTAGAAATATTAAAAGACAAACAAGAACTTTTTAGTTCAATAGACAAAGTGATAAATAACATTGAAACAATGGATTTAATAGACACATTAAAAAATGCAGATATAATTTACAAATCACAAGAAGATAAAAAAGATATATTAGAATATATAAATATTATTCTATTTAAAAAAGCAAAGCAAAACCAAAAATATTTAAATTGTATAAATATTGTAGAAGAAGCAAAAAAAAGATTAAATGCAAATAGCAATTACAATATGACAATTGATAATATGATTATGACAATATGGGAGGAAATACATTGAAAAACATAGTTGGAATAAGATTTAGAAGACTTGGCAAAATATATTTTTTTAACCCTAAATATCTAATATTAAAAAAAGATGACATGGTAATAGTAGATACCGATGAAGGTGAAGAAATAGGAAAAGTAGCAATTCCAAATAGGACTATAGATGAAGAAAAGGTTCAAAAAGAATTAAAAAAAGTTCTTAGAATTGCAAACGAAAAAGATCTAAGACACTATAAAGAATGCCAAGAAAAAGAAAAGGAAGCATTTAAATATTGCAATAAAAGAATAAAAGAATTAAGATTAAAAATGAACTTAACAGATGTAGAGTTCAAATTTAATAATTCGAAAATTTTATTCTATTTTACAGCAGATGGTAGAATTGATTTCCGTGAGCTTGTAAAAGACCTAGCAAGTGTTTACAGGAACAGAATAGAATTAAGACAAATAGGAGTAAGAGACGAAATAAAACGTCTTGGTGGAAATGGAGTTTGTGGAAGACAACTTTGCTGTTGTTCTTTCCTAAGTGATTTTGAAACAGTATCTATAAAAATGGCTAAAGATCAGAATTTGTCTTTAAATCCATCTAAAATATCTGGTAATTGTGGCAGACTTATGTGTTGCTTAAAATATGAAGATGAAGTTTACCAAGAAAAAATGAAGAAATTACCACATATTGGTGCTATTGTAAAAACTCCAGATGGTGTTGGAGAAGTAGAGGCTGTTGAAACTTTAGCTGAAAGAATTAGGGTTAAACTTAAAAATGGAGAAGATTATAGCAGAAAAAAATATGATATAAAGGATATTAAAATTATTAAAGATACTCAAAGAGAGGTTGTTGACGAGGAAGAAGAAAAACATAAAAAGGAACTTGATGAGTTGGAAAGAATGGAAAATGAAGATAAAAAAGGAGGCGATAATTATGGCATATAGAATTGACAAAGATAAATGTATTGGATGCGGAGCTTGTGTAGATAGTTGTCCTATGGGTTGCATTTCTATTGGTGATGATGGTAAAGCTGAAATTGATGAGACTATTTGCATTAGCTGTGGGTCTTGTAGAGCTACTTGTCCGGTTGAAGCTCCGGAGGAAGGGTAAAAGACGCAAAGCCTGAACTTTTGACGGTATACGAATATGAGGTAAGACTCATATACAATGCTGTTGTCGCTGGAATGCTCTGTTTTGAGGGAAGGAAGAGTATAAGGTTTAAGAAAACAGAATAAAACAAACATCCGAAAGCGGTGGACAATATGTCCACCGCTTTTTCCCAACAAAAACCAACCAAATAAACCAAAAAAATCTTGTATTTTTCAAAGTGGTATGATAAAATCAAAAAGAATAAAAACACATAGGAGATAAAGAAAATGAAAAAAAGAGCAAACAAAAAAAATAAAAAAAATAAACCATTATTTATAATCACATTACTAAGTTTTCTAATAATAATACTATTATCAATCTACATAATATATCTAAGATTCATCCCATATACAACTCTAGAATACGATGGATATGCGGTATCTGGAAAAGAAATAGCAAATAACCTATTAAACACAAATTTTGATGTAGATCATAGTATAAAAGCACTAGAAGTAAAAGACAGAGATGCAATTTACGAAAATTTAAACACATATTATTTAGGGGCGAGCAAGCAAGACAACATAAACATAAATTACCCAATATATGTAAATAACTCGTTAGCACTATATAACCTATCATCAAAAGTAAAATTAATAACAGACGACTTCGAAGAAATACAAGGATATAGTGGAACAACACTAACATCAGGAGAATTATATAATGCAAATACACTAGAAAGAGCAGACTACAACAATTACATATTACTAAAAAATGCAGATAATTTATATATAAACACAAAAGAATTCAAAATAAAAACAAACATGAACGAATATACAATAAAGATGAATAGTATAATAAACTTTACGAAAGATTTTATAACATACTACACACTAAATAATGGAGAATTCCAATATAATAAAATACTTGATATAGACGAAAATTCTACAATTACGGTAGAAGATTACAACAAAAAATACACATATAAAGAATTTTTAATGAACTTAGGAATAATAAAAGAAGAAAAAAATAACCAAACAGACGAAAAACAAGAAGAGCAAAAAAAGGAAGAAAACAAAACAAACGAAAAAAATACAACAATAGAAGAAACAAAACAGCCAACAGAGGAAAAACAAGAAGAACCAGAAAACACAACAAATGAAACACCACAAACATCAAATCAAGATAATAACCAGGAAAATATAGACATAGAAAAAATATGGATAAAGCCTACTGTAACATGTACAGACTTTGTATCAAATGTATATAGTGCGGTTGCAAATTTAAGTATATCAGATCCAAGCAATGTAATTTATAAAGCAATAACATTTACATTTTACAGAGGAGATGAAATAGCATTTAGAATATCTAGCACAAATGAAGGAGAAGTAAAAGTAACAAAATTATTACCAAATACAAAGTACAAAATAGTAGGAAAATATCAATATAAAAACAGAGAAGGAAGTATAATAGAAAACACCATTTTAGAACAAGAAATAACAACAAAAGGAGTAGATCAATTAAATCCAATAGAAATGGGATTTGAAAATGGGCAAATATATTCAAACAAAATACAACTTAACAATTTTAGAATAGCATCAAATATATCAGATGAAGCGATAAATGGTGTGTCAAAAGCAGATATATCAATAAATGGGGTAAAATACGCAATCGATACAAGCACACTAAGAAAACTTTTAAAGGGAGAAAGTATAACATATGAGTCAAAAGATGGATTAAAATCCAACAGCACATGTGACTATGAAATTATATTTTACGATACAGCAGGAAATATAATGGCACTAAAAAACAACAAAGGCTCAACTGTTACATCAAAGCAAGCACCAAGTGTAAAAATAAAAGTACAAACTCAAGAGGTAATATCTGTTAAAACAGAGGCAACAATTACCAATGAAGATAATGTCGAAATAAATAATTACCGATATGTACTATATTCAGAAACAGGAGAAGTGGTTTCTAGTGGCAATATGGAAAAATCTTTAGAATTTAAAGATCTTGATCCACAAAAAGTATATACAATAAAAATATATGCAGATTTTGACATATCAGATGGAAGGGGAATGCAGTATAACCAAGAAATAGGAACAAGTACATTTTCAACATTACCATTGAGTAAACTAGGTAGTTTAAAATTAGATGTTAGTTATGATGACAATAATGATATAACATATAATAGTATAAATTTAACAACAAAAATAAATACAGCAAAAACAGATAATAGATTAATTAAAATACTAAAAAATGTAAAATTAACCATAACAGATGAAAACGAAAATGAAGTATCATCTGTAGATATTCCAAATATAGCAGAATTAGCAGAGGATAGTGGAATACAAAATTTAATACAAAATTTGAAATCTAACACAAAGTATAATATTGTAATAACAGCAACTGCTATGCAAGGAAATGTTGAAGAAGAAATTCTTACATCATATACATTAAGAAATTTCATTACCAACAAATCTCCTGCAAAAGTAAATATATCAAATACAATTGTTACAACAAGTTTAATTGATTTTGACATATATATTGATGATATAGATGGTTGTTGTGCCGAAAATAAAGTAAGAATAAAAATAAGTGATGGATTTGGAAAAGAATATATGCCCAATATAGATCCAAGTGAAATAGAAAGTAATACAAAAATACCTACAAACCAATGGGTAAGGCTAACCTACAGTGGCTTAAATGAAAATGAAACATATACATTAGTAGCAGATGTAGAAGCATATAACGAAACAAATGACACAAGTAAAACACAAAACAATTACCAAATAAATACAACACAATTTGTTACAACAGGCTTAGGAGGAGAAATTGATTTATTAGGTTTAAATAGAAAGCAAGAAGAAGCATCTAAAAACTTAATAGATGTAAAATCTAACAATAACTGGTATTCACAGTGTTTTGATGCAATAAAAAAATCATATGAATTAGACGAAAATTCATCAGTTCAATTTAAAATAGACTCTAAATACAATTACGGAAAAACATACAATGAAAATGATAATACTTTAGAATTATTATCTAACCAATGCTATGTATATGATTTTACAAAATATGCAGGACAAACAGTAACAATTTCATTTTCTGCAAAAATAACAGAGGAAAATGCTAAAATATATATTCAGCAAGGTAAAAAAATAGGCGAAAATATTGAGCAAATAACTGGAATTAAAAAAGGTGAATTTATAGAATACCAAAAAACATTAAATATTCCAGAAGATGGTTATCTTGGATTTTATTTGGAAAAATATGTAGAAACAATTCCTCCTGCAAATGAGGATGAAGAAGAAACGACAAAAGAAAAAGATTACAATTTGATTATAAAGAATTTACAAGTAGAATTAGGAACTGAAAAAACAGAATATTCTAAGTATGGGTACAAACTTTTAGCAAATACGGAAGTGAATTTCATAGATGAAAACCAGGTAACATATAACAAAGATGAAGGAAAATGCAAATACTATGTAAGGCTAACATCTGATAAAGGCTTATTTAAAGAATTTGATTATGATTATAATTCAACAGAAATGATAAAAGAAGAATATGCATATCAAATCGATGAAACAAGTGAAAGTGTAGATTATACTTTAGAGCTAATTATAAAACAATATGGAAGAGAATATGTATTAAGTTCTGTAGAATTTAACTATAATCCAGAAACATCAATAGAAATAAAAAGCATATCAAGTGTTGATGAATTTAAAGAAATACAGCCATATGGAAATTATATTGTTCTAAAAGATATTGAATTAACAAATGCATCTAGTCAAAATGAATTTACATATGGAAATCCAAATATTCCTTTTTTTGGTAGTATAGATTTTAATGGTAAAACAATAAGCAAAGAAACATATTCTTTAAATTACGGAAAAGAAACAACATCATATATATTTTATAAATTAGATGAAAACGCAGATTTAAAAAATATAGTGTTAGATTATTATATAAACAATCCAAAAAATAGATATACAACAAGTGTAGAGGGAATAGATACATTCATTGCTAAAGAAGATGGAATATATTCATTTTTTTTATATAATAATGGTTCAATTGATAATATAGTGCTAAATTTAAAGGAAAGCACAAGAAAACAAAGAATTAATGTGGGTCTTATAGGTTATAGAAATGAAGGAAAAATTGAAAACTTTATCATTAATTATGAAACAACTCTATATGGTTCACAGTATATGTCAGGTGTTTGTTTGTATTCAACAGGAACCGTGCAAAATGGATATATTTATGGAAATGGAATAGAAGCAATAGATGATATTACAATTGGAGACTATAGATATATAGCAGGAGTGGTTTTTCAAGTAGAAGATAAGGGTATTGTTCAAAATATTTATAATATATCGACAATAAAAATGTATCACTGTGATTCTACATATTCATATGCAGCAAATATTGTTTATAATGTTGGATATCCACCTGTAGTTGACGAAATGACAGGTTCTATAATATCTAGTAAAGACTCTACAGCAGAAGTAAGAAATGTATATTCTGTACAATCATTAATTACAATATATAATGGTTATGAATATTATGGAGAAATGGATGCTAGTAACAAAGAGGCAAACATAGGTCCAAACATAATAAATAAATATACAAGCACAAAGGTCAATGAGTCATATTATTTTTGCGATGTAACATATGAGGCAAATGATGCAAATATGAAATCATCTGCAACAGCACTTTATGAATCAGGAGTTCAGAATTTGATTTTAAATGCTAATGGATATAATCAATTTATAGTAGATATGCTTGTAACAAATGGATATTATCCACAGCTAAAATTAAATTATTGTATGCCAAAACAAAATAATATAAGGATAGATGTAACAGGAACCGAAATAATAGATATATTATCAGGTGAAAAAATAGAAAATAATGACATAACGAATTTAGAGTTAAGTGATAGAGTAAGAAGCGAAATAGAATCATATATTAAGTCAAACAATGTAAATATAAATGATGAAAATATAGCATTAGTAAGCTTTAGAGTTTATAACCCAGCAGGAACAACAATAAGCGAAATTAATGTAAAATATATGGATTCTGAAATTATAACTCAAAGTTATGAAAAAAAGGTAAGTACAGTGTATGTTATACTAAAAAATCCTACATCATTTTTAGATATATATGATATTGATTCTGTAAAAAGTAGAATGGCTAATGGAAAGATAAAAGAATCTGTATATGGTGAAAATGAGGATTTAGGTACAAGAAAAATTGCTGTTAAATTTATAAAGAAAATAGAAAATGCCGAAGATTGGAACAACATAAATAATGACGATGCAAACGGTGTTAGTGGACTTATTCAAAATTATATATTGGCAAATGACATAGATTTTGCAAATGCCGATTATTCTCCTTATATAACAGGAGATTTCCAAGGATATATAGATGGAAAATATAATGGGAAAATTCATACCCTAAAAAATATAGAAGGGACCTCATCCGTAATATCTAATTTTAGTAAAGGAACAATAAAAAATATATATGTAGATAATTTAGTAATAAATTCTAATTCTAAAGAAAAAGGATTTATTGGAAAAGCTAATATAAATGAAGATATAGAAATAAGTAATATTCATATAAAAAACATGGAAGTTACATCAACATATCAAGGTGATTCTCCATGTATAGGTGGAATAGTTGGATATTTAAATAGTGGATCTACAAGTTTAGCTGAAAATGTGAAAATACAAAATTGTTCTATTCAAGGCTTTACAATAGATTTTGAAAATACAAATGTAACAGATATAAGAGTAGGAGGAATTGTAGGATATCTTTATATATATGGTGGAGTAGAAGCTCATATTTCAAATTCGTTTGTTCAAAATTTGTTAGTAAATGCAAATGTAACATCAAATATGGGAATAGGAGGAATCGTTGGATACAAAGGTCATGACGCAGATGAAAGAGTAAAAAAAGGAACTCCATATGTATATATAGAAAAATGCTATACTACTGGAAAAATTAATACACTAAACTATGCAGGTGGAATTTTAGGATATGGAAGATTTGCAAATACATATATTAAATATTGCTATAGTATGGTAAATATAACAAGTAAGATAACTTCTGGAAATGCTTATATTGGAGGTATTGCAGGATATAGTGATACGGGAGTATCAAATATAACAAATAACTTCTATTTAGGAAATATTTATGTTGCAGGAAATAACGTTAATTGTGTAAATAGAATATTTGGTGGAAATGTAGGAACAGTTTCATATAAAAACTATGCATATCAAGACCAATTAATAAATGGAGAAATTATAACAAATACACTAGGTGCAACTAAATTGTTAACATATTCGGAAACTTTTCAAATGAATACATATACAAATTTATTAGAATATAATGATAAATATGCATATATAATTATAAAAGACGGAGAAGAATTTAATTTGCTAGAAAATGAATATTTACCACAATTAAAAGATACAGATGGAAATGTTTTAGCAAACCAAAAGCTCACAGCTATTGATAATGACCTTAAGTTAGATTCTATTACATCAACACCATCTAGTGACAAAACAGAAGTAACAGTTGTGATGAAATTTGAAAATAGAAATAATTTAAATTTGACAAGAGTAAAAATAGAAAATAATGATATGCAAGTTAAAGAAGGAACATGGAAAACAGAAAAAGATGCAAATGGTTTAACAGTTGTAACATTTGTCGCAACACCAAACAGAGCATATGATAGTTACAAAATAGAAAGCATATTCTATGAGAGAAATGGTCAGGAAACTGAAAAAGAAATTACAACAAAAATAAAGGTGGAATTGTTTAAGGGAATTTCAAATGCAACAGAGTGGAACGAGTTTTTCTCTGGTGAAGGAAGAACGTCTGAAGGACAAAATGTTAAAATAACAGGAAATATAGATTTTAGCACAGTAGATAAAATTGAAAACAATGTTGTAGTTGGAAAATTAGAAGCAGACGAAGTAAAAACAATTTCAAACATAAATCTTACAAATTTAAAAGACAACAGTGGATTTATAAAAGAAGTGAAAACAAGTTTTGCAAACCTTAATTTTGAAAATTGTGTTATAAAAGGAAGTGGAAATTCAATTGGATTAGTTTCATTATTAAGAGGTGGAATGAAAAATTGTAACTTCACTAATATTAATATTGAAAACACTGGAGATAACACAGGAGTTGTAGGAAGAAGCATTGTTGGAAGTTTCAACAATATAAATTTAACAAAGGTACAAAACAAAGGTAGAAATTATTTAGGAAGTTTATGTGGACAGGCAACATCTAATGGAGGTTCATCAAACTTAAAAGGTACATATATAAACATAACTGGAGAAGGAAATTACATTGGTGGTATATTTGGAACAGTAGACGGAACAATAAATACAATATCAACATACCAATATTCTGAAAATGGAAAATTAAATGAGGATACTGAAACAGAATATCTTGTTAAAGGGAATAGTAGAATTGGTGGAAATATTGGTAGATATGCAAGCTCGTGGGTAATTAATTTAACAGTAACTAATAGTACAATAAAAGGAAATAGCAATATTGGAGGAAATGTTGGAGAAGGAAGCGGAAATATAAAAGATGCAAAATCAGAAAATAATATCATAAATGCTCAAGGTGACAACATTGGAGGAAATGTTGGTACACATGGATGGACATCTACCCGGACTTACATCTAAAAATAATAAAATAACAGGAAAATCAAGTGTTGGAGGAAACTCTGGAGATTCTGGATGGACCACAGATGACAATTTATTAGCCCAAAATAATACAATTGAAGGAATAACAAATGTTGGTGGATGTATAGGATATGCAAGTCACTACTATAGTGATTCTAACAACATAAAATCAGAAGGTGCAAAACAAATTATTTCTGGACAAAATTATGTTGGAGGAACAATAGGACGTTCAAAAGGAAAGATAAAAAATGCAAAAGCAGAAGAATGTACGATTAAAGCAACTGGAAGTTATGGAGGAGGTATTGTTGGATGCTCTGAGTATTCTACAACATCAATATCAACTTCAAATAATAGTAATTTTGCTATTGCAGGAGCTAAAGCTAAAAAAGTAAATTTAACAGTTGGTTTAAATTATGCAGGTGGAATAGTTGGGTATCAAGTAGGAAGTGTATATGGTACAGTTTTAGAAGATAGTATAATTACAGCAAATGGTACTAATGCAGGTGGAATTGCAGGATTTTATACAGGTTATGTTGGATCATCAGCTGGTTCAATTTCATCATCAAACTTCTTCTTAATGCATTCATATTCTGCAAATTCAACAGTAAAAGCTCAAAATAACGCAGGAGGAATAGTAGGAAGATTTGTATTTGGAAATATACAATATTGTTATGTTGCAAATACAAATGTTATAGCAAGTAAATCATCAAGCGGAGGTTTAGTTGGATATTTTGATAATTCAAAATTAAGTAATATTCAGTACAAAGGTACAATAAAATATAATTTTGTAGCAAACACTGAAAATGACAAAACTATTTCTGGTGCAAATTCGGTGGGTGGACTAGTTGGAACATTGGCTAAAAACCTAAATTACGATGAAGACATTGAAAAATATAACAATATTGAATGTAACCTTGTTGTAACAGATGTTTCGTCAAATGGATTGTATGTGGATATGGGATGTGGCTCTGTTGCCGGAACATCAAAAGGTACTCCTCAAGGAAAATATATGAACAATATATATGTATATGATTGCTCAACATTAAATAAAGTTCAAGTTGGAGGAATTACCGAAGAAAAAGAAAACTTAAAAATGATAAGTAGCGGTGAACTAAAAACCAATATATATACTAAAAATACTAAAATTATAGATGAAGAAGGTTATACTGTAGGAAATGAAGGTTTAAATTTTGGAAATACAAGATATAGCTATACAGATGGTTATTTCCCAATTTTAAAAACAAGTGGAGTTGCAGAGTTATATTGGGATAGTAATAGGTTAAATGTTATACAAAATAAAATTCCTATACCTAGCAGAACAGCCCAATTTTCTATGGAAGACGAAGTATCTTTAGACGAAGCAAATTTAAGTGTTATGTCATTAGAAGAATTACAAGATAGTGAATTACCAGAAGTATTTGTTTATGCAGTAGATGTAGATAAAATAAATATCGAATTTAGAAATTCAAACTATGAATTTGATTCGAAATTTAAAATTACATCAAATGACAAAACAATTGTAGAATTATCTAATATAGAAACACCAGTTTATACACTTGAATATGATTTTAATACACCATTGGAAATTGATGTTTTAAATTCAAGCTATTCATATAAAAAGACAATAAATCCAGAAGAAGTGAGAAGCATGTTATCTATAATAGATGATGAATACATGTATTTAAGTGAAGGAAAAGTTTGCTCAAATAAAAGAACTTTGAACGGAGAATATTGTAATTTGTACAAAGAAAAAATGTTAGATAAAAATGGTAATATTTATGATGTTAAAACAGCAAACAATATTGGAAAAATAGGTGGAGAAATACATTTATTAGAAGAACCAATACCACTTCAAGAATCTATGGAATCAAATACAAAAATACAAACTTTTGCACATTGTTCGAAAGTTACACAAAATGATGGAAAATCTATATTTAAGTCAAAGCAAATTTTTGTCAAGAATGGATATATGTATGTTGTTGACGGAAAAATGAACAATAAAAATGGTCTAGCATTAATAGATTGCGTTAATAACAAGCAATATGAAACTATTTTAGGCGAAGATGGAATGTTATACAATTTGCTTACAGAAATAAAATATCCTGAGAACTTTAAAAACAATGAAATTGTTGCAATGACAGGAAATATGGATCAAACCAGTGATATTACTATGTTGTATTATTCAAATGGAAAAGTTTTAGCTTTTAATTATGTAACAGGTGAAGTTAAATATGAGAATGAAGTCGAAGATGAGAAGGTAAGTTTGTTAAGTTATATTGGTGAAAGTTTCAGCGTAAAAAATATTGCATATAAAATTGAAGAAAAAGATTATCAAAAAGCACAAGAACTTGAGAATAAGTTAAATAAAGTGTCAATTGATGAGGCAAGTGAAAAAATAAGTAAAGATATAAATACAAATTCTTTAGAAGAAAAAAATAGTGTTTCTGAAGGAAGCAATTTTAGTAATAAAAACAACACTGAAACTTCTAGAACAAATGATGAGGCTTTACAAGATATAAAAGATGGTTATAGTTCTCATAATAAATATGTTACAACATATGACCCAAGTACACAAAGTTATGTTGTTTATAGTACCGCAGAATTGATTGAAGGAAAAACGCCAATTACAGTAAGTGAAAATGAGAAAATTAATGGGAATAAAGATTTGATTTCTTATTACTCTAATGTTTCTAATAGTACTGATGAACTTAAAAGTTTTGGAGGAATTGCTATATTTGTTATTTTGGGATCAATATGTGTGATTTTGATAGTTTTATATAAAAAAACAAATAGGTAGGCTATATAGCTTGCCTATTTTTAATTAAAATGAAACCATGACAAAAACCGTAACACAATTGTAATATAAATGTAATATAAATGTAATATAAACTTGTAAAACCGCTAAGGGCATAGAACGTAAGGATTGAGAGGATGAAAACATATGAAGGAAAAAAATGTCAAATTTTATATATTGAAAAATGTAAATTAGTATGGTAAACTGTAAAAGAAAAATAATGTCAAAAACAGCAGTAAATAAGGGAGATAAGGGTCAATGAAAAAATATATTTTCTTTTTTATAAGTATAGGAATTTTATTAGGAGCTATTTTAATTTATAATGTAGTACATGTTGAAGAAAGTAAAAAGGAAACTTTTTCAGAATCTGGTTACATATTAAATGGCTCTACAAATAGGTATTACTTTTACCAAGATGAAACATATACAACAACATATAATAAGCAAATAACATTTTACGATACAGAAGGAACAAAGGTAACTTTAGATAACACTAATTTTGTACACTATACTAGTGGTAATGTAGTTGCTTTGCAAGAAGGAGTTTTGTTAGATTTAAGTAAAATAGGAGACAACCCTATTGTATATTACGATATTTCTGCAAATAAAGAAATAAAGAAAATATCAAATAGATACACAGTTAAAAATTTAGATAATGATTTACAATTTGAACAAGCAATATGGAAGGTATCAGCTAATAAATATATTGTTTTAGCAAATAAACTAAAAATAATATTGAATAACGGAATGACAAAAGATGTAGAAGGTTATGTGGAATTTGAATATTCGGATAATGAAATTGTAAATATATATAACCAAGAATTCAGTTACCAAACAATATCATCAAATTCGTATATAGAATTGGATAATGGAATAAAAATTAATCTTGGAAACAAGATAGTAAGCCAAAATGACGATAATAAAATGTCATTAGAAGATATGGTAATAAATTCAAATGACAATGTAACATTAGTAGATTTGAAAAAAGATGATAGCGAAAACGAAACACAAGAAGATAACGAAGTAGAAAACAATGAGGTGGAAGAACAAAACCAAGTACAAGTTGCAAATGGAGGAACATCTTCAAGTACAACTAGTAGTTCGACTTCAACTAGTTCATCAACAAGTAGTAGTACAACAATTATGCAAAATGGAACAGCATCTACAGGAAGCACAGAAGAACAAAATGGAATAAATATAATTACGCCAGACATTTTATACGAATATGTTGATGATAATGAAAGCAAGGTAGATGAAACAACAGTAGTAAATGAACCAAAATTCAAATTCGAGAATATGGAGACGACAGCTGTTGGAATAACGGGAAATATACAAGTACAAGATGAATTTGATACATTATCAAAAGAAAATAATGTAAATATAAAAATAATTAATAACTCAACAGGAAAAACAGTATACACAAGTGAAGAGGCATATGGTGTTTTTAATATACCGGTTGATGTGGAAACATTGTTGCCAAATACAAGCTATACCTTAATTACAAGTGCAACATATACTGTTAGTGAAAAAACATATACAAAAAACTTTATTTATAAAACATTTGTAACATCTGATTTAGGAGTAAAAATAAATAAAGAAGCATATACAGACAGTTCTTTATCATTTAACATCCAATTTACAGATGAATTGGTAAATAGTTTGCAAGTTTCACTTCTAGATTCAAATGGAAATGAAATTGCAAATAGAAAGCAAACTGTAAAAAATAGTGGAACAAATGAAAATGTAATATTTGATGGTTTAACACCAAATACAGAATATATAGTTAGAGTTTCTAAAATAAGTTATGATGGAATAATACAAGAAGGAGACAACTGGAAAATAGATACAAATTGTAAAACATTAAAAAGAAAGGCAAGTATAAACAATTTAAATTATTCTATAAATAAAAGAGATGGAACATTTACATTATATGTAGATAATATAACAGATGATGATAGTTCTATACAAAGTTATAAATATGTAGTATACAAATATACACAGGTACAAGATAAAAGCGGAAAATATAAACTTGATTATGACACGGAAAATATTATGTATCAAAGAGAAACAAGCAATAAAGAAATAACAGTATCAGTTGGAGACGAAAACAGTAGTGAAGCAATAGTTAGAGGACAATATTATGGATTTAAAGTAATTGCAACAACATATGATAATGAAAAATATGTAGACATAGAAAGTTCAATATGTGGAGCGTTCACACTAAATGGAGCAACATTTCCAACAGTAAAATTTGAAAGAATGGAAAGCGATTATCCACCAACAGAAATTAGGGGATGGCTATATATAATAGATAATGAAAATACAGTTTCGGTAGACAGCAAAAATCCATTAACAATAACATACTATAGCGATGTAAATGAAGGAGAAGTTTATGCAAAAAGAACAACATTAGAAAATGATGAAAGAACCACAGACTCAGATGGAAATGATGTTATAAAACTATGGATTGACCTGGGAGAAAAAGGAAGTAGCAAAGATGGCCTAAAAGCGGAAACGTCATACACATTTGCTGTATATGGAACTGTTGATTTAAGAGATGGAAACGGTGAATACCAAAATACCCATATAGGAAGTACAATAGTTACAACAGGCTCATATCAAGACCTAACGGCTAATTTTGAAACCGAAAACAATGCAGATAATGCATTTACTGTAGATTTAAATCTAGAAGGAGATAATATAGCAAGAGAAGGTTTATCTAGTGTAAATATTATGTTATATGAAGGTTCAGGAGATATAAACCAAGGGGAATACAAAAATTGGACAAGAACTATAACAGAAAATAATTTTACATCATGTTTAAAAAATGTAAAAGGAGATAACCAAGTAAACAGTTTGCAAGAGTTATTTTTCGACAATACTCTAGTTATAACACCATCATTTATAGGTGGGGGAAAAGAAGCAAATTATACAGAAACAAATTATCAAGTATTAGTTACAGCAACAGTAGATGGAACAACATATGAAAATAAAATACCAATAAAAACAGCAGATGATGGAGACGAAAACACTGGAAATACAACATATACAGATAATAAATCAAAAGAAACATATTCAGCTTCATATATTATAGTAAAAGGAAAAGGAACGACACCAGAAGTACCAGATGATTACAAAAACGTAGAAGCAACAGCAATTACAAATGAAAATGCAACCAAATATGGAATAGAAAAAGATTCGAACTTAAATGATAGCACATTTGTAGGTTACAGTGTAAGTACAGGATTTTCAAATACAGGTTCACTAGTTGCTAAAAAAATATCATATTATGTATGGGATAAAGACGGAAACCCAGTATTAGATGAAAATGGAAATCAGTTAAGTCAAACGAAAAACTTCACGAACCAAGAAAAAGCACCTTCAGCAGTATTTAAGCTAAATTCTGGAACAACAGATACTCAAAAAAATGATAACAATTCTGGAATGCATAGAGGAGATGCATATTTCATTTCATATACAGTAACATTTTTAGATGTTGATGGAAACGAGATTTTATGGCCAGAATGTCAAAGTACAGCTGAAAACAAATATGATAATAAGAGTTTAAAAACAGGAACTTTGTATCCTGAAAAACAAGAGCCACAATTGGTTATGTATCCTAAAAAATCAGATGAAAATTCTATTACATATATATATTCATGTAAAGATGTTGACAAAGCTTTGAAATACGAAGAAAACAGCGCAACTGAATATGCATATTTAAGTTTAATTGAAAACAATGTTATAAAAAATGAAAATATAGAAATTAAAACTGATGGAAAAAATAATGAAGTTACAATTAAAAATTTAAGTAAAAATACAACATATCAAATTGGATATAATAAACGTTTAAATAAAATACAAACAAGTGGGTATACATTACAAAAAGAAATTAATCAAAAATTTGAAGGAATTGCACAATGTAATGATATAAGTATAAGTAAAATCACATGTAATGATAAAGAGCATCCAAATGATATAACAGTAGAACTAACAGGAACAGATGTAAATAGAGTTGGTGCAGTAGTTATGACACTTGACAATGGAGAGGAAAAAGTATCTACAAATTTACTTGGCATAGATACAAAAAATGGTAATATTGTTAGAACTGACTTGTTAGATATATTAAATGAAAACAATGTAAATAAGTTCACAGGAAGAGATGTAAAATTGTCTTTGGAAATATATTATGATAACGGAAAAATAGGATTTAACCAAGAAGATGAAGAAGTATATGCAACATATACAAATTTGAATAATGAATATCTGGAATTTGATGGCAATAATTTCGTGGAAAGTAGTAATTCTAATGCTAATATGTATGAATATCGTTTTGCAGCTTTAGATGATAAAGCACAATTAGGAATTAGAGACATAAATAGTATAAATAGCAATTCTGGTGGAAAGACAATTGATTTACAATATTCATCAGGTGGACTAAAACAAAATGATACAATAATAGTACAAAAAGAAATTGTATCAAAAACATTAGATGATGGAAATACTCATACCATAAATATTAAAGGAATAAGATGCGGGATAAAGCTAAATAGTATAAATACAACAATTTCAACAGCAAATATAAAAGCAGAACTTATAAACCCTGTAAATGTTAACATAGATAATTTGGTAATGGAAATATGGCATTCAAAAGATTCAAATCAAACTCCTAATTGGAATGAATGTGAAACAAAAAATATAAGACTAAATGAACTAAATAATTTTACATTAGATGGCTTATCACCAGCAGAATATTATTACGTAAGATTTAAATATATGGATGGCGCAGAATATGTGTATACATATGATATTGAAACCAAAGAGGTTGGAAGAACTTATCAATTTGAAACCATTGCAACTATAGGAATGGAAAATGTAAAAATTGAATATAAGGCAGAAAATTATTCAAAAAAACACTTAAAAATATCATATAATGTAGATAATCAAAAATCCAATATGTATAATAAAACAAAATACACATTTTACAAAAAAGATGGACAAACACAGATAAATTTAACATATGGAAATATAGAAATTGGAAATGATAAAGCTAATTACAGTATTGAAAATGGTTCATTGATTGTTACAAATCCAAATTATCCTAATGGAGAAAAAATTGAAAAAGTGATAGAACAAATAAATATTGGACCACAAAATAATGTATTTACAATGGGAGAACAATATGTATTAAAAATAACACCTATAGTAACCATTAATGACGGACAAGAATGTGAAATAGAGAATTCTATAAACAACTTCGAAATAAAAGCATTGCAAAATGCATCAATAGGATTAAAAATGGATAGAGGAAAGTTAACAACAAATAGAAGATACATCAGGGTTTTAATTTCCATAAAAGATAAAGATGCCATAATTAGTGGTTCAGATTGGGGAGAATATTCACTACATGTATATAAATATAAAGACAAAATAGAAAATGCTGTAGAAGTAAATATTTACGATGAAAAACAGGATGGAAATAACATTAATGGAAATACATTAAATTTAAGAGAAAATGGAACAAACTATTCAGCATATATACAAGAAAAAGATATTGATTACACATATAATTATATTGCAAAAATAGAGTTAAAATATGATAAGGAAAACAACGGACAAAATCTGGTTGACCATATCCAACAATATACATTAAAGGCAATAGATAATGATGCAGAAGTATCAATTGGTAGTACAACTTTTGTACAAAATGAAAATAAGTGTGAAGTACGTTTTTACGACAGCTATTATAATATAGACAAAGTAGATAAAATAGAATATTCGGTATATGACTTAGCCAACAATTATAGTAGAACAGGTTCATTTACACCAGAATGGTCTGCTATGAATGATGATCAAAATAGTATTACTTATTATAAAGTAAATTTACCAATGGATTTTGACACAAGTGCGGTATATACAATAAAACTAAATCTATATTCAGGTCAAATGTTAGTTGGACAAATAGATGCAACATTTATTTATGAAGGCGAAAAATAAAAAATACGGAGAATAGGAGGTGATGCCCTTTTGAGAAACTTAACATCAGGTAACAAAATGAATTTTATAATTTTTGCATTAATAATATTAATAATATTAATTATATTATGTGTAGCAGTAATAATGACATTAAGAACCGAAAAAGAAGAATATCAGGTGTCAAGTACAGCAAGCATATATGATAAGGATTATAATTATATAGAATTAGAAAATGATGCAAAAATATCAAAAAAATGGACTGGAAATTACTATCTAAAAGAAAATAATACGAAAAAAGAATATAATCTAGGAAACTATGCCATTGCATTTGACAAAAATAAAAAAGCCCTTGACTTATATGGAAACTTTTATCAAGTTTTAAAAGGTGGGGATGTTAGCAAAATTTCGGGATATAATAATGTAAATGGGAATGTACAAAGTCTATTTTATAAAATAGATGACAGAAAATATTTAATCGTTTCAAAAAATATAAAAAATGATACAGGCTCACTTTCTACTCAAAATTACTTAATAGTAATTATAGATAAAATAGGAAATGCCTTGTTATTAAACAATGAAATTAATGCTAAAACAATTAATCAAATGATAATAAGTGCTGATGATTTTAGTTTTGATGTAGCAAATGAAAAATTAATGTATAATGATGAAGCCATAGATTTGAAAAAAATAATAGGAAGTACAAATGGATATGTTCAAAAAGAAGAACAAAACAATAGTACAGAAGGACAAAATGAAACAGAAAGCGAAGAGGAAGCACAAAATTCTGTGCAGGTTGGCACAACATCTACCACTACAACATCATCAACAACTTCATCAAACAATAGAGATAGCAGTTCAACAACTCTAATACAAGGCGGAAGTTCTGGTGGAAATAATAATGTTCAACCAACTCAGAACAATTCTTGGGCAGATTCATTAAATAGTTGGATAAAAAAAGTAGCTGCTGGTTTCCAAAGCATATATAATGGAAATTCAGGTAAAAAAGATGATACAACACTTGCAAAAAGTATAACATTAAATAGTTTATCAGCAGATACAACGTCGATGGATATAAATTATACAATAAAAGATCCTGAAAACAAATATAATCTTGTATATGCAATAATTTCGGATGGAACAAAATCATTTAATATTTCACTAGATAAAAATGCAACAACATATAAACTTACAGGTTTAGAACCAAATAAAAATTATACGGTTGAAATTGGATATAAATTAATATATGCAGATTCTTCAACACAAGAAACTGTTGAAGATACGATGACAATTAAAACAAATGAACCGAAAGAAAGCCTTACAATAACAAAGGTTTCAACAGACAAAATATATTACACATTAAAACTAGACAGCCAATTTGTTTATGATGTTGGAGCAAAACTAGGAATATATTTAAATGATAAAGAAAGCAAATATTCAGAAATTAAACTAACTAATGAAAACTTAGAAAAAGCAGCAACAGACACAGGATATTCAGGAAGTTTTGAAATTCCTTCAGAATATAAAACTAAAAATAGTTCAATAAAAATAAAATTGGAAAATTTAACTTACAATGGAACAGAAATAGATACTAATTTAGTTGCAAAAATTGTAAATTATTAAGGAGATGAAAGAAAAAATGGATAACGTAAATATACTAGTTGCATCATTGTATTGTATAGGAATAATGCTTGGAATGGCATTTTTAGGAATGGGAATAGGAATGGGAATACTTGGTTCAAAAGTTGCAGAAGCAGTAGGAAGGAACCCAGAAACAAAATCAGATATAGTTCATAGTGTTATGACAATATTAATTGTACTTGCAATATTTTTATTAATATTATTTGCATTCACATTTTTACTACTATTTTATAATCCACTAATAGTATAAAAATATTGTTATAATTGGGACAGGTTCTTTTAGATGTATACTAAAAGAACCATCCCAAAAAAGGGAGAAAGGAAAACCATTATGACAAATTTAATAATTGCAGCAATAATATTAATTATAATAATGCTTGTATTTATATTTATTCTTTTTAAAAACATAATAAAAAGAATGGATGAAAATGCAAAAAAATACTTTGTTAACAAAATGCAGGACTATGATTATATTTTAGAGGAAAAACAAGCAAAATTAGAGCAAATAGAAAATGAAATAGATGAAATAAAAGCATCAAATCAGAATATATTAAAAAATAATGATGATGATGATTACGAATTCGAACTTCAAAAAAAATCTAATCAAAAGAATGAGATAGAAGATGAAGATACAGAAGATGAATATGTAAGAAAAGTACCTAAAGAAGAAATAAAGTATAATTTAAATGTACCAGCATATAGAGAAACACAGTTTTTTAATAATTATAAAGAAGTAAGAAAAGTTTTTACAGTTAATAATGAAAAAATAATAAAAGATTTTATAGAACAACATAAAAATACGAAAGAAGAAAAAGAATATAGATCATTAAACAAAATAAGAAAAAAGTTTGATAAAGAAACAATTTATGGATGTTTAACACTAAGTAGTAATGATCAAATTGAAATATTAAAAGAAGCTCTAACACCAGAAGAAAAAGAATGTGTTAATTTTGAAAAATTGTTAGAAAAAAAAGATTTTAATGTTGAAGATCTTATAAAATATATAAATCAAAGGATGGAACAAATAGATCCAACTGTATGTATATACTCAAATGTACCTGATAAGAAATATAAAGAAATAAGCAGAAATATTGTAGTAAAACAATATAACAATATGTCAGAAGGTATAATAATTAAATACAGAAATAAAATCTATGATTATAGTATTTAAGTAAGGAAGGAAAAGAGGCAATGGATACACATATAACTAACCTTGTAAATGAAAAAGTTTCGAAAATAAAAGAAAAAAATAATATTTTTGACTCTGGAAAGGTTATAAAGATAAAAGATTACATAATAGAAGTATCAGGACTAGAAAATGTTATGTATTTTGAAAAAGTTATAATTATGGGAAAAGGAATGGGGTATGTTAATGCAATATATGAAAATTCTGTAATTATAGCTATTGTAAAAGAAGACAAAAGAATAGAAATAGGAGATGTAGCAAATGCTACTGGAGAAATATTTAAGGCCGTTTTTTCAGAAGATGCAATGGGAAGAATTGTAGACATATTTGGTGTAGACCAATTATCTGGAAAACCATTTGAAAAATTTAAGTATATTGATATAGAGAAACCTAATGTACCAATAATGGATAGAACAACAGTATGTAGGCCTCTTCTTACTGGAATTGCAGGAATAGATTTAATATATCCAATAGGAAAAGGGCAAAGACAGTTAATAATAGGAGACAAAAAAACAGGAAAAACGCAAGTAGCGCTAGATACTATAGTAAATCAAGGTCATGTTGCCAAAGAAACAGGAGAAATGATATGTATATATATTGCTGTTGGAAAAACAAAAAAAGAAATTAAATCTATATACAATGAATTACTTAAGAAAAATGCACTTTCATATACAATAATGGTTGTTGCAACAAATGACAATAAAACACCAGTTATAAGCTTAATTCCATATGTCGGAATGTCTATTGCGGAGGAATATATGGAAAAAGGAAAAGACGTTTTAGTTGTAATAGACGATTTGAAAAAACACGCAGAAGTATATAGAGAAATAAGCCTAGTATCTAATAAAACACCAGGAAGAGAAGCATATCCTGCAGATATATTTTATACACATTCAAGGCTTTTAGAAAAAGGATGTCAGCATAAAAATGGAGGTTCTATAACAGTATTACCTATTGTAGAAACAAAAGGTGGAGACATAACAGACTATATTTCAACAAATATTATATCTATAACAGATGGTCAAATAGTATTATCTAATAAATCATTTTTAAAAGGACAAAAACCTGCTATAGATTATGGAATATCGGTTTCAAGATTAGGTGGTGCAGTTCAAACACCTGAAATAAAAAAATTAGGAGCAACCGTAAGATTAAAATTACTAAATTATCTAGAAACAAAGGATGTTTACGAACTTGCAAATACAGATGAACTAAGTGATGAATTAAAGCAAAAACTAAAAGAAGGAAAGAAAATAGAAATGCTATTAAGACAAGAAAAATTCGAGCCATTTTCAAGTGAAGAAATCCTAGACCGTTTCGAAGATTTTGGTGTTTAATTTAAGTTTAGAAAGGGAAGCAAATGAGAATAAAAAGTGTTGTAAAAGTAATGAATTTCTATTCTTTATTAAGGGTAGACTCGTCTAAAAAAAAGGCAGAAAAATATTTTGGATATGAACAGGCAGTTAAAGATTTTATAGACAATATACTTAATAACAAAAATTTAATTCTTGACAAAAAAATGATAAAAATGAACGAAAAAGGAAGAGAATTAAACATATATATTGCAAATGATTTAGGATTTTGTGGAAGTTTTAACTCAAACATAAACGAATTGTTAAGGCAAGATAAAGAAAATGATAAAATAATAATAGGAAAAAAGATTATTCAAAATAAACTATATGAAAATGTTATATTATCAATGTCTAAAGACGAGTATTTTGAAGGCAATTCTCAAATAAATAAAATTATGTTTGATGCCGTAAAAGACAAAAAATATAAAGCTATAAACCTAATATATAACCACTACTACAATGTAAGTAGAATAGAAAGAGTTAAAAGACAAATATTGCCACTTGAAAAATCGAAAAACAAAAAAGAAGAATATAACGATGATTTTGCAGTTGAAGGAAATATAAACAGTATATTGTTAAACATAATTGCATTATATTTAGGATATGAAATAAAAGTTGCTGTAGAAAATAGTTATGCATCTGAAAACATAATGAGACAAATGATAACAAAAGAATCATTAAAGAAAATTGACGAAATAGAAGAAGAAAAACAAAGAGAAGAAAGAAAAACAAAGCAAATTAAAAGTTTAAAGAAACAGTTAGATAATATCAATAAAATGAATTTAAATAATTAATTTATATTCATTTTAGAAGAGAGGGAAGAGTAATTTTATGAAAAAAAGTAGTGTTGGAAAGATTATTAGTATATCTGATTTAAATATAAAAATATTGCTAAATAGTGATGGTGTTGAAATAAAAGATATTTTATATTATGAAGATGATAATAAAAATATACATAGATTCGAAGTTGTAGAAATGAATGCAGATATGGCATTAGCTATTCCATTTGAAAGTGTTAATGGAGTAAAAAAAGGAATTGATTTATACCTTTTAAATGGAGGTTTACAAATCGAATACTCAAACAAAATATTAGGTACAATGTTTAATTCATATGGAGACCCAATAGATGGCAAAGAAATGGCAAGCTCTAAAAAAAGAAATGTATATGATAAAAAACTATCAATAAAAGATATAAATATAAATGGTGATGTCCTTTGGACAGGAATAAAAGTAATAGACTTCTTTGCACCACTACAAAAAGGCTACAAAATGGGCTTAATTGGAGGAGCAGGTGTTGGAAAGACAGTTTTAATAAAAGAATTAATAAATAATATATACAAAAAATTCAATTCAAATGCTGTATTCGTAGGAGTAGGAGAACGTTCTCGTGAAGGACAAGAGTTATATCAAGAAATGAAAGAATCTAATCTATTAGATAAAATGTCTATGGTATTTGGCCAAATGGGAGATAGTTCATGTTCTCGTTCAAAAGCAGTATATAGTGGGCTTACACTTGCAGAATACCTAAGAGATGAGCAAAACCAAGATGTATTGCTATTTATAGATAATATTTACAGATTTGTACAAGCAGAAGCAGAAATATCAACAGAATTAAAAAGAATTCCTATAGAAAATGGGTACCCAACAACAATGGTATCTGACCTAAATGAAATAGAAGAAAGAATAAATTCTACAGACAATGGATCAATAACATCATTCCAAGCAATTTATATACCAGCAGATGATATAAACGACGAAGCTGTTCAAGCAATAATGACACACTTAGATGGACAAATAGTACTAGATAGAAAAATTGCAGAAAAGGGATTATATCCAGCAATAAATGTATTTAAATCATCGAGTAAAGCAATAGATCCTGAAAAAGTAGGACCTAAACATTATAAGCTAGTAAAACAAACTCTTTCTTATTTAACAAGATATGAGGAATTAGAGGAAATTATTGCAGTTCTAGGAATTGACGAATTATCAGATGAAGATAAAATGATATTTTATCGTTCAAGAAAATTAAGAAATTATTTTACACAACCTTTATTTGTATCTGAGAATTATACAGGAAAAAAAGGAAAAATGGTAAATATTAAAGATACTCTAAATGATGTAAAGGATATACTTGAAGGCAAGTATGATGAGGTTGATGAAAGTAGTTTATTATATAGAGGTAGTTTAAATGAAGAATAAAAGCGAATTTGATGATGTACAAGATAGAAAAGAAATGCCAAATATTACAGTTCAATTGTTAAATATTGAAGGAGATGTAAAACAATATGATGATGTAAAATTTGTGAAAATAAGGAGCAAAAAGTACAATTTAATTATAATGAGGGACTATTTGCCAATTATTGGTGAAATTCAAGGTGAAATACAAATAGGAAGAGAAAAAGAAAATATTAATATGAAAAAAGTAAGAGGATATTTTATGCATAAACATAATAGATTTAATCTTTTTTATTCAGATTAGTTAAAAATCTGGTTTGGTTATAAGGAAAGGAAATAAGATGGAATTAGTTTTGTACTATGTAGAAGAAAGTAAAAATTTATTGGTATCATTTTTAATATTAATGTTTATACTTGGAATATTGGCATATCTTGCAATGAAAAATTTTAGACAGGAAAAAAAGGCAAAAATTTTTTTCTATGGCTTATTTTTGAGAATGAATGATATAGATATATTAAGGTTTTCAACAATTGTAATAAAAACATTTTTAGCATTTTATGCAACACTTGTAACAAATGAACTTATGATATGGCTTTGTTTAATTATGATGGTAATTTTAACTATAATTTATATAGTTTGTTCGTTTAAAAGGGTAATTTACCAGGTTGTATATACAGTAATGCAAATGGTAATGATATACCTTATATACATAATAAATAATTATATGTTAGAAATTGAATATTCAAATATTATATTAGGCATAAAAATTTGTTTAATAATTTTCGAGCTTATGCTTTCAACATATTTATTTCTTAGAGATGTAAATATTATAGCAGAAGATAGAGTTAATAAAAATTTCAAAAAACAAGAAACGAAAGGAACTGAATAAAAATGAAAAAACAAACAAAAAGGAAAAGAAGCAAAAGAGAAAACAAAAAGTTTAATAAAAACGAAAGATTAATAAAAATAGCTCTTGTTGTAGTTGTAATACTATTTGCGCTTATTGTTTATAAAATATTTGACATATTAGTTTTGAGTAATGAAAGATTTGACTTATCTGGAGACGAATATTATCAATATTTTTATGGAGTAATGGAAGAATATTCTGGAAAAATGGATGTTGTTCAAAAAGATGATGATATAAGACTTGTTTTAGAAAACGGAAAAGTAATTTATTTAGATTCGACTCCTATGTATTACAAAAACGTTCTTGGAAAAATGTTGTTTGCAAAACAAATGGAACTTGTAATTCCAGATGTTGGAAATTACAAACTTAAAAAATTTACAAATTTTTATGAAGAAAACAATAAAATTCAGGTAAAGAAATTTAATAGTTCAAAATCTAAAACTGTTGATAATGGTTTTGTGTTTGATGGAAATGATCTATATTTCTTTTTAGATGATACAACTGTAACAGTTGGAGAGACTACATATGAACTATCGCCTCTTTCTTATGTTATTGTAAATTATAGGACAAATGTTGAAATTTATAATTATGATAAAGATGAATATACTATAATCCAAGACGAAAATGAACTAAAAAATGATGTTTTAGCAAATAACAATGCAAAAAATTATACAATTAACTTAAGCTTAGATTCTATAAAAACAGAAAATAATAATCAATTATTAATTACAAGTATTGATAATTTAAGTGAATATGATTATTAGAAGTTGACAAAATATAAAAAATGAGATAAAATCGCACTATTAGTACATAAGGGCGATTTTTTTGTGCTAAAAAAAGGAGGATTTTTATGCATACATTAGAAGGAAAATACAATCCAAAAGAATTTGAAGAAAAATTATATAAAAAATGGGAAGAAAAAGGATATTTCAAACCAAGTATGGATAAAACAAAAGAGCCATATTGTATAATGATGCCACCACCAAATGTAACCGGAAAATTACACATGGGGCATGCTTTAGATGGAACAATACAAGATGTATTAATAAGATTTAAAAGAATGCAAGGATATGACTGTTTATGGCTACCAGGAAGCGACCACGCCGCAATATCAACAGAAATGAAAGTAGTACAAAAGCTAAAACAAGAAGGAAAAACAAAGCAAGAATTAGGAAGAGAAAAGTTTTTAGAAGAAGCATGGGACTGGACACATGAATACGGAGGAATTATACAAAAACAACAAAGAAAATTAGGTTGTTCATGTGATTGGGATAGAAAAAGATTCACTCTTGATGAAGGCATGAGTGATGCCGTATTAGAACAATTTGTAAGTTTATATAACAAAGGTTTAATTTACAAAGGAACAAGAATGGTAAATTATTGTCCAAGTTGTAAAACATCAATATCAGATGCAGAGGTTGAATATAAAGAAGAGCCATCACATTTATGGCACATAAGATATAAAATAGTAGGAAAAGAAGGATATGTAGAAGTTGCAACAACAAGACCAGAAACAATGCTAGGAGATACAGCAGTTGCGGTACATCCAGAAGATGAAAGATATAAAGATATAGTTGGAAAAACATGTATACTTCCAATAATGAATAAAGAAATACCAATAATAGCAGACGAATTTGTAGAAAAAGAGTTTGGAACAGGATGTGTAAAAATAACTCCAGCTCATGATATGAACGATTACCAAGCAGGATTAAGACACAATTTAGAAATTATAGAAGTATTTGATAAAGACAACAAAATGAATGATCTAGTTCCAGAATTAAAAGGAATGGACATAATAGAAGCAAGAAAAATAATTGTAAAAAAATTAGAAGAAATAGGGGCACTAGTAAGTACAGAAGATTATACTCACAATGTAGCTAAATGCGAAAGATGTAAATCGACAATAGAGCCAAGAATATCAATGCAATGGTTTGTATCTATGAAAGATCTAGCAAAAAGAGCAGCAGATAGTGTAAGAGAAGGAAAAACAAAATTTGTACCAAAAAGATATGAAAAACAATATTTTAATTGGTTAGACAATATTCAAGATTGGTGTATATCACGTCAATTATGGTGGGGACATAGGATTCCGGCATATTATTGTGACGAATGTGGAGAAATTACAGTAAGCAAACAAAACCCTGAAAAATGCTCAAAATGTGGTTCAAGCCATATTCACCAAGATGAAGACACACTAGACACATGGTTTAGCTCAGCACTATGGCCATTTTCGACACTAGGTTGGCCAAACACAGAAAGTGAAGATTACAAAAGATTTTACCCTACAAATGTACTAGTTACAGGATTTGACATAATAACATTCTGGGTATCAAGAATGATGACACAAGGGCTAGAATTTACTGATATAGAGCCATTTAAAGATGTATTAATACATGGAATAATACGTGATAGCCAAGGAAGAAAAATGTCTAAAACATTAGGAAATGGTATAGATCCATTAGATGTTATAGAAAAATATGGAGCAGATAGCTTAAGATTTTCAGTACTTTCAGGAACAACAATGGGAAATGACATAAAATATATGCCAGAAAAACTAGAGCAAGCTTCAAACTTTGCAAATAAAATATGGAATGCCGCAAAATTTGTTACAATGAATTTACCATCTGCCAAAGATATAAAATCTTTCGAGCAAAAAGTTTTTGACTGTAAAAATAAAACATATAATCCTGAAATGCTTGAAATAGAAGATAAATGGATAATAAATAAAATGGAAACTTTAATAAATGAAGTAACAAGAAATATTAATAATTATGACCTTGGAATAGCAATAGATAATATTTACAGCTTTATAAGAGACGAATTTTGTGATTGGTATATTGAAATGGCAAAATCAAGATTATATAGCGAAGAAGCAGATAAAAAAGTTCAAGTATCATATGTTTTAATAAATGTACTTGCTACATCTCTTAAATTGCTACACCCATTTATGCCATTTTTAACATCAGAAATTTATGAGGTATTATCTGACTATACAGATAATAAAGAACTTATGATTTCTAATTGGCCTGTAGCTGAAAAAATAGAGTTTTCAGATGAAGCCTTAATTATAGAAAAAATTAAGGAAATTATCGTTGAAATACGAAATATTAGAGCAAAATTGAATGTTCACCCAAGTAGAAAAACAGAACTTTATTTTGTTACAAAATATGTAAAAGAAATTGAAGAATCTAAGAATTTTATAATGAAATTGGGCTTTGGTGAGTCTATTTCGTTTAAAAATAGCAAAGATGAAATACCTGAAAATACAATTAGCATTGTAAGAGATGGTGTTGAATTATATATTCCTCAAAATGGTTTGGTTGATTTGGAAGAAGAGGCTAAGAGAAAAGAGGAAGAGATTACAAAAATTAAGTTTGAAATTCAAAGAGCCGAGAAGATGCTTTCTAACCCAGGTTTTGTGAATAAAGCTCCTGCTAAGAAGGTTGAGGAGGAGAAAATGAAGCTTGAGAAGTATAGGGAGATGTTGGAAAAATTGAGTTAGAAATAGAAAACCCCCGTTCCAAACAGTGTTTGGAGCGGGGGTAAGGCGTTTGGGGGTCTCACTAAATTATGGTGGACTATTTCTCTAACACAATCTTATCAAATTATGTCTCCATTTGCTGAAAAATAGCACCTCTTAATATCTTTTCCCCTCCATTGAATTATTTCAATCGTGTCACTTTTTTTCTGCAATAGAAATTCTTGTTGATTGCTTCCTTTCCATGAAATTTTCCAATTCTCCTTTTCAAGGATAGTGGAGATTGTTCTGAAGAGAGCGCATCTCGCACTTGTACTAGATTCTTCTAGTACAAGATTAAATTCTTTCTCGTAGAACGTCCGTTCCCATTTTCGAGCGGCTCCTTTATGTTGTTCGTTGGCCCAAATTTGGATTATTTGATTGTCAAAAGTGGCTATATAGCTACCTTGAATATCCCGGGTTAATTTGAACTTACCAGGTGATATGAAACACCATGTTATAGCGAAGGTGTTTCCATCAAACAGTTGCCCTACGAGCTGAGTAATAAGCTCGTAGTCACAAGAACAAAACAGCGATAGTAAAGTGATTGGATTGTACATGAATAAACCTCCATGTGCCTTTCTGCTAATTTTTGTAGCTGTAATAAAAAGGTAGGCAGAGCTCCTTACTACATTGTCCTCCAATATAAGCGAAGAACTGCTACTATATATATACGATAAACTTGCGATGCAAGTTATAACGAAACTATTATACTACACTTTTTATGTAAAGTAAACAGATGAATCAAAATTATTTAATAATTTATTCAAAATAGTTACTATTCACAGTTATTAAAACCGGTTCGAATTAGAATAATTATTCTAATTCGAACCTACTCTACAATTTTAAAAGGAGGAGCCTACACTAGATAAATACTAGTGTAGGCTCCTTTAAGAACTCATTCCAGCTCCGCTTCTTGAAGCTGCTCTGAAACGATAGCTATCCACGGACCGCCATCGAAATGAGAATAATTTATTATCTTATTCTGCATTTCTTTTTTGTGACTTTCCAACTCCTTACGAACTTCTTCGTAAGTTGGAGCTAGATACCGCTCAAAAGGTTTCCTTGCCATTGGTCTTTCCTCCAGTGCCATCACAAACCAATCCCAAAAGCTGGCACATGCGCTTTTTGAAATGGTCCCATATCCAACAAAGGAATCAGGGAAAAACTAACCAGTTCGTTTTACGAACCTTCAATTATAATACCATAAATTTTATGTAAAGTCAATAAAAAAAACAAAAATTGGAAAAAATATCCAATCACACCACATTATGACAAAATTTTCAAAAAGAAAGTGCTACACTATAAACCAGATGGACAACCCATCAAAAAATCTAAAGAAAATAAGGAGGTTTTATGGAAGTTAAATATTATAGCCAAGAAAAGCTTCTAATATTTAAAATTACAGAGGAAATTGACGAATGTAAAGTAAAAAATATAAGAAGGAGAGCAGATTATGAAATTGAAAGATTTATGCCTAAAAGAGTTATATTTGATTTTGATAGTGTTACTTTCATGGATAGCGCAGGAATTGGAATGATAATAGGCAGATATAAGCAAACAGCTATGCTAGGGGGAAAAATGGAACTTAGTAATTTAACAGAAAGTGTAAGAAAAATATTCGAGATGAGTGGGGTTTTAAAACTCATACCAGAAGTAGAATTAAGAAAAGATTATTTAGAAGAAAGTAAGGAGGAAAAAATAATATGATAAACGAAAACGAGATGAAACTAGAATTTTTAAGCAAATCAAATAACGAAGCATTTGCAAGAATAACAGTTGCAGCATTTGTAGCAAGCTTAGATCCAACTATAGAAGAAATATCAGACATCAAAACAGCTGTATCAGAAGCTGTAACAAATTCTATTGTGCATGGGTATGAAGATAAAATAGGAATAATAAATGTAAGATGTAAAATACAAGAAAGAACAGTAACAATAGAAATATCGGATAATGGAAAAGGAATTGAAAACATCGAAATGGCAAAACAACCATTGTACACAAGTAAGCCAAATTTAGAAAGGTCAGGAATGGGATTTACTATAATGGAAAGTTTTATGGATGAATTAGATGTTCAATCTGTATTAGGACTCGGAACCAAAATTACGATGAAAAAAACAATAAAGGAACAGCCAAAAGATGAAGCTGTAACATTAGAAGAAGCTCTAAGGGGGTAGAATAGGTGCTTGATGAGATTACAAATGAAATAAAAAAAGCCCAAGTTGGAGATAAAGATGCAATGGCTAAATTAGCCCAAAATAATCAAGGACTTATTTGGAGCATTGTAAAAAGATTTTCTAATAGAGGATATGAGTTAGAAGATTTATATCAAATAGGTATGATTGGGTTTATAAAATCAATAAGAAATTTTGATATTAATTTTGAAGTAAGATTATCAACATATGCAGTACCATATATATTAGGAGAAGTAAAAAGATTTATAAGAGATGATGGACCAATAAAAATAAGTAGAGGCTTAAAAGATTTAAATAGAAAAATTATTGAGCTCCAAAAAGAATGGATTTCAAAAAAAGGAAGAGAACCAACTTTGCGGAGAAATATCAACAATATTAAAAATACCAAAGGAGGAGATAACTTTAGCATTAGACAGTAGTTTACCTGTAAATTCGATTGAAGAAGAAGTATATTCTGGTAATAATGATAAGAATTCATTAAATATTTTAGATACTTTGTCAAGTAATAAAGATGAAGCAAGTTTAATTACCAATAAAATAGCTTTGAATAAAATAATAAATTCATTAGAAAAAAGAGATAAGGAAATAATTTTATTAAGATATTATAAAGATAAAACACAATCAGAAGTAGGCAAAATAATGGGCATATCCCAAGTGCAAGTGTCTAGAATAGAAAAAAGACTTTTAGAAAAAATGAAAAAAGAACTAGCATAATAAACAAAAACAAAACATAGTATTGTACAAAGCAAAAAAGGAGCAAATTAAATGAAGAAGTTATTTAAATATATTTTATATTTTATTTTAATAGTAATATTGCTACCAAACTTTTGCACCAGGAAGAAAAAGAGTTTGGAGAATAACGAACATGTACAAACTACGCAGGAATCACAAGAAAAAGAAGAAGAAAAAGTACAATATGATTATGCTAAATATAAAACAATAAAATTATATCATTCTAAAAGTTCTAATATAGAAGAATTGCCAATTGATGAATATTTATATGGCGTTGTATCAAGTGAAATGCCTGCAAGCTATGAAAAAGAAGCATTAAAAGCACAAGCAATTGTTGCACGAACATATACTATTTATCAAATAACTAAAAGCAATCGGAAAACATGGTGACGCTGATATTTGTGATGATTATAAATGTTGTCAAGCTTGGATTTCTAAGGATGATAGATTATCTAAGTGGGATGAAAATGTAAGAGATTCTAATTGGAAAAAAATAGTAGAAGCGGTCGATTCAACACAAGGTAAAATAATTACTTATGAAAATAATCCAATCGACGCTTTTTTTCATGCAAATAGTGGAGGAACAACAGAAACAGCAAGTAATGTTTGGGGAGGTAGCAATTTTCCATACCTTCAAAGTGTACAAACATCGGGGGAAGAAGGATATTCTGGTTATGAATCAGAAGTAGAAATTTCAAAAGACGAATTTGTTAATAAAATAAAGACTAAACATTCTGAATTGGAAATTAATTTTGATGAGGAAAATGCAATACAAATTATTGAACATACAGAAAGTGGAAGAGTAAAAACATTAAAAGTAGGAAATGTTGAATTAGCAGGGACAGAAGTAAGAACATTATTAGGGCTTAAATCAACTAATTTTTCATATGAAATTAATGGAGATAAAATAAAATTTAAGGTTTTAGGATATGGTCATGGAGTTGGAATGAGCCAAACAGGGGCAGACAGCATGGCAAAAGCTGGAAGCACGGCAGAAGATATAATAAAACACTATTATTCCAATGTAGAAATAAGCTATATAAATGACTTATAAATTTTGTTAGGAATTGTAGTTTTTTATTGCAATTTGAAAAAAACTATAATATAATATAGACGTCTAGAAAAGGTAAAAAGCTTGAAAATAATAAGCAAAGAAGGGAGGAATATGCCAGGAAAAACTGACATATAACAAAAAAATGAGTAATAAAAAAAGCAAAAAAGAAAACAAAAAAAATAAAAGACATGGAAAAAACGAGCTAATAAAATCAAATAAAGAAAAATTTTCTAAGAAGCATCCAAAGTTCACATTAGCAATAAGAATAATTTTCCTAATACTAATAATGGCACTAGTAGTTGGAACAGGCGTAGTAGTAGGCATGTTATATGGAGGCTGGGGAGATGACTTCGAAATAACCAAAGAAGAATTAGTAGTAGGGTCATCAAATTCAGTTGTACTAGATAAAGACGGAAACAAACTAGCAGAATTAAGTGGAGACGAAAATAGAAAAATAATAAAATTAGATCAAATGCCACAAAATCTAAAAAATGCATATGTAGCAATAGAAGATGAAAGATTTTATAAACATAGTGGTGTAGATTTTAAAAGAACAGCAGCAGCAGTAGTACAATATGTGTTACATGCCGGAAAATCATCATTTGGAGGAAGTACAATAACACAGCAATTAGTAAAAAACATAACAAAAGATGATGAAAGATCTGGTAAAGAAGGAGTAATTAGAAAAGTAAAAGAATGGGCAAAAGCTTACCAAATAGAAAGAATGCTATCAAAAGACCAAATATTAGAATTATATTTAAACATAATATTTGTTGGAGGAAGCAACAACCTTGGGGTAGAAGTAGGATCAGAATACTATTTTAATAAATCTGCATCAGATTTAGACTTAGCAGAATGTGCATTTTTAGCGGGAATAAACAATTCGCCAAATTCATACAATCCTTATGGAGATAAAGATACATCAGAAAAAATAAAATCAAGAACAAAAACAGTACTAAACAAAATGCTAGAATTAGGAATGGTAGAAAAAACAGAATATGATGAGGCAATACAAAAAGTAGAAAATGGTTTAACATTCCAAAAAGCAGAAAATTTAGGATCAATTTACTCATACCATACAGATGCTACAATATCACAAGTAATAGAAGATGTAGCAAAAGCAAAAGGAATTTCACAAAGTCTAGCTTCAACATATGTATATAGTAGTGGTCTTACAATTTACTCAACACAAGACACAGATCTTCAAAACAAAATGGATGAAGTTATGGTAAATAACAGTAAAGATTATACAAGAAAATCAAAACAAACAGATGGGGCAACATCACAATCTGCAATGGTTATAATAGATAATTCAACAGGATATGTAGTAGGAGTAGAAGGTGGCTTAGGAGAGAAAAACGAATCTAGAGGACTAAATAGAGCAACACAAAGTCCAAGACAAACAGGATCTTCAATAAAACCACTAACATCTTTAGTACCAGGAATAAACGAAGGAATAATAACACCATCAACAATATATGATGATGATTCAACAGACTTTGGAATAAAAGGATGGTCACCAAAAGATTATAATGCATTCAAAGGTCTAATAAGTGTAAGAAGTGCAATAACAACATCACAAAACATACCATTTATAAAAGTAGTAGATGAACTAACACCTGCAAAATCGGCAGAATATATGGAAAGAATGGGAGTAACAACAATTAGCGATAAAGATAAAACAAGTTTAGCAGCAATGTCAATAGGTGGACTTACAACAGGAGTAACGCCACTTGAAATGGCAGGAGCATATGCTACAATTGCAAACAACGGAATATATAGAAGGCCAATGTTCTATACAAAAGTTACAGATCCAGAAGGAAACACAGTTTTAGAAGGAAACCAAGATAGTGAAGAAGTAATTTCAGAACAAGCAGCATATGTAATAAAAAATTTGTTAAAATCAGTTGTAGAAGATAGTAATGGTACAGCAAAATATTGTAAAATATCAGGAATAGATATTGCCGCCAAAACAGGAACAACAAATAACAACTACGATAAATGGCTATGTGGATTTTCAAACTACTATACAGGAGCTACATGGTATGGATATGATCAAAACGAGGAAGTAACAGGTTCAACAAATGTTGCAGGAAGAATTTGGTCAGCTGTTATGTCGAAAGTTCATGCAGGAAAAGATAAAACAACATTTAATCAACCATCAGGAGTAGTTACAGAAACAATTTGTAGAGTATCTGGAAAAAAAGCAACAAGTAAATGTTCTGATACATATCAAGAAGTATTTATAGAAGGAAAAGTCCCAGGAGATTGTGACGGACATTCAAATGCTGTTCAAATATGTAGTGAAAGTGGATTATTAGCAAATGAATATTGTCCAAACAAAATAACAAAATACTTCTCATATACAGTAGAAAAAGAAAGACTAGGTTTGTGGAAAACATCAGGAACAGCTTCGAAAACAGCACCAGCAACATATTGTACTGTACACAATTCATCAAATACAAGTTCATCTAGTAAGCATGAAAGTAATGAACCAACAATTACATTAAACGGAGAAAGCCATATAACCATAAATGTAGGAGATACATATTCAGAACAAGGAGCAACAGCAAAAGACGACAAAGATGGGGATATATCAAGTAAAATATCAATTTCGGGTTCGGTAAATACATCAAAAGCAGGAAAATATACAATAACATATACAATAAAAAATTCGAGCGGAAAAACTGCTACAAAAACAAGAACAATAACAGTAAAAGCAAAAGAACAAGAGCAAAAGCCAAACGCTAATACGAGTGATGAAGACAAGAAAAATACAACAACTGAAAATACAACAGAAAATACAACAAATACAACAGAAGAACCAGTAACAGAGTAATTTTAAGGATACAGTTTTAATAGCTGTATCCTAATAAACTAGAAGGAAGTGATTAATTAGTGGATATATATTTTTACAATACACTAACAAAGAAAAAAGAAAAATTCGCGCCAATAAAAAAAGACGAAGTAAGAATGTATTCATGTGGACCAACAGTATACAAAGATGCAACAATTGGAAATATGAGAACATACATAATGAATGATATAATAAGAAGAATATTAAAATATAATGGATACAAAATAAAACATGTAATGAATATAACAGATGTAGGACACCTAGTTTCAGATGCAGATGTTGGAGAAGACAAAATGCTAAAATCTGCAAGAGAAATGCATAAATCTCCATACGAAATTGCTGAATTTTACACAAAATTATTTATGCAAGATTTAGTAAAATTAAATATAGAAATTCCAGAAGTTGTATGTAAAGCAACCGAGCATATTGAGGACATGATAAAATATGTAAAAAAATTAATAGATAATGGTTATGCATATGAAACATCAACAGCAATATATTTCGATGTATCAAAATTAGACGAATATGGAATATTATCAGGAATAAAGCTAGAAGACCAAAAAGCTGGGGCAAGAGTAGATGTAGATAAAGAAAAAAGAAATCCATATGATTTTGCACTATGGATAAAAGCAAAACCAAACCATATAATGAAATGGGAAAGTCCATGGGGACTATCTTATCCAGGATGGCACATAGAATGTTCAGCAATGGGACAAAAATATTTAGGAGAACAATTTGATATACATACAGGTGGAATTGACCTAATTCCAACACATCATGAAAACGAAATAGCACAAAGCAAAGGTGCATGTGGCAAGATTCCTGCTAGGTATTGGATACATGGAGAATATATTTTAATAAATGGCGGAAAAATGTCTAAAAGCTTAAATAATGCATATTTAGTACGAGATTTAGAAGAAAAAGGCTATGACCCACTTACATATAGATTATTCACATTTTCGAGTAGCTATAGAACAAAATTAAATTTTACATGGGAAGCAATAGATGCAAATCAAAAGGCTCTAGATAAACTAAGGGCAGGGTATCAAAAACACCTTAATGGAAATGAAGAGATTCCAAATGAAGAAATTGCAAAATATGAAGAAGATTTTCATAAAGCCATAAATGATGATTTGAACATGCCTCTTGCTATGAGCATTGTTTGGGATGTTGTAAAAAATCCTAAGAAGTCTAAAAAATTAGCAGATCTTTTAGATAAATTTGATACTGTTTTGGCTTTGAGTTTAAATAAAAAAGCCGACGTAGAGGAAATACCTGAAAAAATTACTATGCTCGCTAAGCAAAGATTAAAGGCAAGAGCTGAAAAGAATTGGGCTGAATCAGATAGACTTAGAGATGAAATTTTGGCTTTGGGTTATAGTATAAAAGATAGTAAAGATGGATACGAATTGAGGATAATTAAATGATTCCCCATTTGGGGACGGTTCTCTATTGGTGAATCCACAATAGAGAGTAAAAAGGAGGTACAGTATATGGAAAATAGTGCAGTTATTATAAATAAATTTGAAACAATTGAAAAATGTATCAATAGAATAAATGAAGAATATGAAAATGATCCAGCAAATTTAAATAATTATAGAAGAAATGACGCAATTGTTTTAAATCTTCAAAGAGCTTGTCAAGCAGTACTTGATATGGCAATGTATATTGTATCAAATAATAGACTAGGATTGCCTCATGCTAATAAGGATGCTTTTGAGTTATTATATAAAAACAGTTATATAGATGAAGAAACTCTAAAAAATATGAAAGGCATGATTGGTTTTAGAAATATAGCAGTACAGAATTATCAAGAAATTGACGATGATATATTGCAAGATGTTATCGAAAATCATTTAAATGATTTAACAGATTTTGCAAGGAAAATGCTAAATATATAAAATACACCATTCCCCATTTGGGGACGGTTCTCTATTGGGGATTCCCCAATAAAGAACCGTCCCCAAATGGGGAGGAAGGAAGGAAGAAATGGAGAAAAAAAGAATAGTAACAGGAGATAGACCAACAGGAAGACTGCATATTGGGCATTACTTTGGCTCATTGGTAAATAGAGTAAAATTGCAAGATGAATACGAAACATATATACTAATTGCAGATGTACAAGCATTAACAGATAATTTTAATAATCCAGATAAAGTAAGAAAAAATGTAAGGGAGTTAGTAATAGATTATTTGTCATGTGGAATAGATCCTGAAAAAGCGACAATATATATACAGTCTATGGTACCAGAAACGGCTGAGCTTACAGTGTTTTATTCAAATTTAGTTACAATATCAAGATTGCAAAGAAATCCGACTGTAAAAACAGAAATAGCGCAAAAAAAGGATTTGTTTGGAGAGAGTGTAACATATGGATTTTTAGGTTATCCTGTAAGCCAAGCTGCTGATATTACAGTTTTAAATGGAGAAATAGTACCCGCAGGAGAAGACCAAGAACCCTTAATAGAGCAATGTAGAGAAATAGTTAGAAAATTTAATTCTATTTATGGTGATGTTTTAAAAGAACCAGAAATATATTTATCACAAAACAGAAGAATTAAAGGTTTAGATGGAAATGAAAAAATGGGCAAATCTTTAGGAAATGCTATATATATTTCAGATAGTGAAGAAGAAATAACCAAAAAGGTTATGAGTGCAGTAACAGATCCAAATAGAATTAGGAAAGATGATAAGGGAAATCCAGATGTTTGTATGGTTTCATATTATCATAAACTATTTAGTTCTGAAGAAGAATGTAAAGCTGTTTGCGAAGAGTGTAGAGCGGGAAAAAGAGGATGTGTTGCGTGTAAGAAGCAATTAGCTAGAAATATTACTGAATTTTTAAGGCCTATGAGAGAAAAAAGAGAGTATTTAGAAAATCACCCAGAAATAATTGAGAAGGTTTTAAAAGAAGGAACAAAAAAAGCTAGAATAGAAGCAGATAAAACCATGAAAAAGGTTAAAGAAGCTATGAAGTTAGATTATTTTGAAAAATAGAATGGAGATGAAATAATGATAGATTTTAAACAAATAATTGCAGAAGAAATTTCAAAAGCAATATCTGTACCAAAAGAAGAATTAAAATCATATATAGAAATTCCAAAAGATATAAACAATGGTGATTATGCTTTTCCGTGTTTTAGGCTTGCAAAAACTCTAAGAAAGGCTCCACCAGTAATTGCAAATGAAATAAAAGAAAATCTTAAAATTGATGAAAATATAATTAACAAAATAGAAATAGCAGGAGGATATTTAAACTTTTTTGTAAATAAAGAAATAAAAATAAAAACAGTTTTAGAAGAATTTACAAAAAAGAAAGAATATGGAAAATCTGAAACAGGAAAAGGTAAAAATATAATTGTAGAATTTTCTTCACCAAATATTGCAAAACCTTTCCATATAGGTCATTTAAGGACTACAGGAATTGGACAAGCACTTTACAATATTTATAAATATTTAGGATATAATGTAACAGGAATAAATCATCTAGGAGACTATGGAACACAATTTGGTAAAATGATAGAAGGCTACAAACTATGGGGAAGTGAATATAGTTTTGATGAACATCCAATTGATGATATGCTTGATTTATATGTAAGAATAAACAATTTATGTAAAGAAGATGAAAATGTATTAAATGAATGTAGAGAAAACTTTAAAAAACTAGAAAATAACGATGAATATTGCTTAGAGATATGGAACAAATTTAAAACTTTAAGTTTAAAAGAATTCCAAAGAATTTATGATATGCTTGGAACTACATTTGATTC
>CAKPLD010000002.1 GCA_934167225.1 uncultured Clostridia bacterium
AAAACTATTGACAATAATGGAGCCACTTGTCCGATTTGAACGGACGACCTACTGATTACAAGTCAGTTGCTCTACCAACTGAGCTAAAGTGGCATATTAAATTAAATGGTGACCCCTACGGGAATTGAACCCATGTCCCCGCCGTGAAAGGGCGATGTCTTAACCTCTTGACCAAGGGGCCACGTAAAAATGAATATTAAATGTTGCTTTAATATTCATTTAAAACTTTTGGTGAGCTATCCGCGACTCGAACGCGGGACAACTTGATTAAAAGTCAAGTGCTCTACCACCTGAGCTAATAGCCCGTCTGTTGCCTGTTCGCAAACAGAACGATATTATAATACTATATTTTGATTTGTTTGTCAATAGTTTTTTTAAGTTTTTTTGAAAATTTTTGTAAGTTTTTTTTAAAACCTTGATGTTTCTAGGAATTATTGGCCATGTATTTTTACAATTACATAGTTTTATTAGTATATATGACTCATATAAAAAGAAAATAGCATTAGGTTTATCTATTTTCTTTTTATGCTATATTTTAAAATTTATCATATTTAAAGTTTATTTGTTTAATTTTTCTAAAACTTCTTCAACATCGATACCATGAACTTCACAAGCTTCCTCAATAGATTCCTGTTGAGAAGCAGGGCAAGATAGGCAATGCATACCCATATCAAGTAAAATATCTGCTTTATCAGGTGCAACTTCTAAAATTTCACCAATTAAAGTATTTTTATTAAAATTCATAAATTTATCCTCCTTAAATTTTTAAATAAAATAGTGAAAAAACATTCACATAAAAATATTTTATCACAAATTTTCGAAAAAGTATAGACAAAACGAAAAAAAAGTGATAGTATGTCAAACGTAAGTTATATATCAAAGCTTGAATTAAGCTAAAAATATGAAAATTTATAAGGTCATGAAATTTTTTACAAATTCCAATTAAATTCCAAAAAATCAAAGTTTTCAGTCAAAAAGAAAGGCGGTGACAAAATATAATCAAATTAACGAATCTATTTTTTATAACATTTGCAATTAATTTATTTATAACCTTTTACACAATCTATAACTTTTTAGATTTCAAAATATTCCAAAACAAACAAGGAATAAAACTAAAAATTAAACAAGAAAAAATAAACTCACAAAGGGATGATATAATATAAAAAGAGTAATATTTTGTATGGCAATATTATTAATAAGCATAGTTTTATTTGGAGAGCTATTAAAACCTGTATTTAAGGCAGAAGAATTGATAATAAACTATGGAATAAAAACAATTGATATATGTGAAGCAAGTTCAAATTTATGGGAATATATAAAACTTGCATATATAATAACATTTGTAACATCAAATCTAATATGCAGTAATTTAATATATAACCAAATTCCAGTTAAAGAAAAAAAGAAAAAAAGTATAAGCATAAGGGAAGAAAATGAGCTTAAATTATTAATAGGATACAATAAGAAAACGAATGAAAAAATATATTTACCGAAATCTGGTTTATTTCAAAATTTTTTAATAACAGGGACAATAGGCTCTGGAAAAACAAGTTCTGCTATGTATCCATATACAAAACAATTAATAAAATATAATTATTTAAATCCAGATAAAAAAATTGGAATGTTAATTTTAGATGTAAAAGGAAATTATTACAGCCAAGTAAAAAAATATGCAGAAAGATATAATTTAACAGAAGATTTAGTAGTAATAGAATTAAATTCAAATATAACTTACAATCCACTGCACAAGCCAAATTTAAAGCCTATAGTGTTGGCAAATAGATTAAAAACTATTTTAGAGTTATTTTCCGAAAACAACTCTGAAAGTTATTGGTTAGATAAAGCAGAACAAATTTTAGCAGAGGCGATAAAGCTTTGCAGATTATATAATGATGGATATGTAACATTTTCGGAAATTCATAAGTTAGTTACAATTCCAAATTACTATAAAGAAAAAGTAAAGAAAATAAAAGAACTGTTTATTTCAAATAAATTAAATATTGAGCAAATTTACGAACTAAATATAGCTTTAAATTTTTTCGAAAGAGAATTTGAAAATTTAGATCAAAGGACATCTAGTATTTTAAAATCAGAAATAACAAGAATTACAAATACATTTATATCAGACTATAATGTACTAAAAACATTTAGCCCTGAAAAACAAGAATTGACATTTTTAGGATTTGAAGATGTAATTAAAAAAGGAAAAATTGTAGTTTTAAATATGAATATTGCAGAATATAAAAATTTATCTAAAATAATCTCTGCATACCTAAAACTAGATTTTCAAACAGAAATTATGAGAAGTTTAAGCAATAAAAAAGAGAGAATAACAGCTTTTATTTGCGATGAATATGCAGAATATGTAACAAAAACAGATAGTGATTTTTTTGCACTAAGCAGGGAGGCAAAGTGTATAAATATTGTTAGTACTCAAAGCTATTCATCTTTGAAAAACACCCTTAAAGATGAAACATCTGTAAAAGTAATATGTCAAAATTTAATAAATAAGATTTGGTTTAGAACAGATGATGTTTTTACAATAGAAGAAGCACAGAAACAGTTAGGAAAGGAGGATAAAGAAAAAATTTCAAAAAATATATCTGAAAGTGCAAAGCAAACCAAATATAATTATTTGACAAAATCTTTAGTAAATAAAGACTCTAGTATATCTGAAAGTTTAAACATATATACTCAAAATGATTATGTATATGATACAAATTTTTTTACTTTAGAACTAGAAACATTTAATGCATTAGCTTTTTTATCAGATGGTAATAAAATTTTGAAACCAACCCAAATGGGAATGTATCCATATTTTTTAGAAGAGGAGGAATTATTATAAAAAATAAAAGAGTTTTTTTTACAATTTTTATATTAATATTTTCAATAATATTAATATTTACGTTAACTAATATTGGGTTATGTGCAGGAACTCCGAAATTAGTAAATACTATTGAAAAAGCATTTCAAAATATAGAATCATGGCTTATAAAATTAGCGACTCCAATGGCAGCAGTTGCAGTAGGTTCAGGCCTTTTTATGCAAAAGTTTAGTTTGGGTGATGAAGAAAAAATAAGAACAGGTAAAAAGTTGGTGAAAACAGCATTATTTTCTTATATATTTATTTTAGCAATTGACTTAGTATTATCTGCAATACAATCTTTAATATAGAATGGAAGTGAAAGATTGGAAAATACTAGCGAAATTACAACAAATATAATAAACACAATAAATACTATATTTGAAAATATGTTTTCTTCAATTGATAATAATTTATATGGTGTATTAGATGATTTAGTTTTTATAAATAAAAATATTTTAAATGATAAATACTTTAGCAAATTGTTTGGTACATCTACGGCAAATGGAATTTTATTAATTGCAAATTCTTTGCTGATAGGTATTTTGTTATATTATTCGGCAAAATATATGATTTCAAATTTTACTTACGAGAAAACAGAAAATCCACTTCAAGTTGTTTTTAAATGTATAATTTTTGGAATATGTATGAATTGTTCGTTTTTTATTATAGAACAAATTTTAGATTTAAATAATAATGTATGTTTATTAATAAGAGGAATTGGAGAAGATTTATGGGGGAAAAAAGTGTGCTTTACAAGTTTGATAACAGAAATAAACGATAATTTATCTATAAATAAAGATAATATAGATATTTTTACATTAGATGGATTAATAAAAGGAACCTTAACAGTTTCACTTTTAAATTTAGTTTTTTCATATTCTTTAAGATACATTTTGATAAAAGTATTTATTTTGCTTTCTCCATTTGCCTTTTTATCATTAATATTAGACAGTACATCGCATTTTTTCAAATCTTGGTATAGAAGCTTATTTTCGTTGTTGTTTATACAACTTATAGTATCAATTGTTTTATTATTGTTGTTTTCTATGGACTATTCTAAGGAAAATTTAGTAAACAAATTTATCTATATAGGAGGAATTTATGCATTGATAAGGGCAAATTCAATAGTAAGAGAATTGTTTGGAGGAATATCAACAACTGTTCAATCTGGAATGAGTGGATTAAAATCTTTCAAAAGAATTTGATAGAAGGAGTATGATAAGATGAAATTTATATTTCCACAAAATTATAAATTTAACACGAAAATATTAGGGATTATGGACTATCAAACAGCAATATTAAATCTAATTTGGGATGGGATGATATTTTTAATTTTAAATATAATAATTACAAGCATGAATATAAAAATATTTTTATTTATAATGTTTAGTTTTCCAATACTTATATTTAGTATAGTTGGAATAAACGGAGATAGTTTGATAAGTGTGATAATTTATATGTCAAAGTTTATAATAAAACCGAAATTGCTTTTTTACAGTAAATAAAATGGTTATTTCTCCAATTTTCTAGTTTTATTACCAAATTTCGTATTTGAAAAATTATAGATTAATGATATAATTTGACAAATGGAGTTGATAAAATATGAAACTAGAACAAAACGAAAAAGCAATGTTATTTGAAACAATAGAATTACCAAGTATATTTTTTGCAGAACATTTAAGCAATATGACAGGAGACTATTTAAAAATATATTTGTATTTGGTATTTCTATCAAAATATAATGGAGAAATAGGAATAAATGATTTATCTAAAAAATTAGCACTTCCTATAAATGTTATAAATGAAGGAATAAAATATTTAGAGAAAGAAGAATTAATTTTAAGAAAGCAACAAGGTTACGAAATAGTGGATTTACAGCAAAAGACATTAAATAATTTATATAATTTAAAAGTTGAACCAAGTAGTGAAAAAATAGAGCAAAATGAACAAAATAAGGAAAGGTTAAGACTCATAGAATATTTGAATAACACATATTTCCAAGGAATTATGGGACCTACATGGTATTCTGACATAGATAATTGGATGGATAAATTTGGATTCGATGAACAAGTTATGATAAATTTATTTAGCTATTGTTATGGTAAATCTGCATTACACAGAAATTATGTACAAGCAGTTGCGGAAGCTTGGGGATTGAATAAAATTAAAAATCTTGATGATCTAGAAGAATATTATAAAGTACAAGATAAATTAATGAAAATAAAAAAGGAAATAGCAAAAAAATTAGGAAGAAGAAATGGACTTACACAATATGAAGAAGCATATATAGAAACATGGGTAAATGACTATAAATATGACTTATCTATAATAGAGATTGCGCTAAAAAGGACAACTTTACGTTCAACACCAAGCTTTGAATATATAAATAATGTAATAAAAGACTGGAACGAAAGAAATTTAAGAACACCTGCTCAAGTAAACGAATTTTTAGAGCAGAGAAAGAAACAAAGTAAAGATACAAAAGAATTACAAAAACAAGTGAAAAAGGAATCTTTTGAACAAAGAGCATATAGCAATTTAAGTTTTTTATATGCAAACAAAAACATAGAAGGAGTACAAAATGGCAACTAGTGATTTAGACTTTTTGTTAGTAGAGTATGAACAAAAAAAGAGAAATGCAGAATTTGAATTACAACAAAGAAAAGAAAAATTATATAAAAAAATTCCAAGGCTCGAAGAAATTGATAACGAAATTAATAAAATATCTATTAATAAAACAAAAAGCATTTTAATAAATCAATTATCTAATAGTTTAAATACTGAGTTTGAAAACAAATTATTAAACCTAAAAAATGAGAAAAAAGAAATTTTGGAAAATGCAAAGATAGATCCTTCGTATTTAAAGCCAAAATATGAATGTGAGAAATGTAAAGATACAGGATATATTTCTTATAAAGATAAAAAAACAGAAATGTGTAGTTGTTTAAAACAAAAGTTAATAAATATATTATATAATAGATCTAATTTAAGTAACTTGCAGAAGGAGAATTTTGAAAATTTTAATATAAATAAGTTTTCAAATGAAGTGAATATACAAAAATATCAAATGAATATTTCGCCACGTGATAATATAAAAAATATAAAAAAAGCAAGTGAAAACTTTATACAAAATTTTGAAAATCCTGATACAAGAAATTTATTTTTTACTGGTAACACGGGACTTGGAAAAACATATATGACAAATTGTATTGCAAATGATTTATTAAAAAAAGGAAAAACGGTATTATATCAAACAGCCCCGGTATTGCTTGAAAATATAATAGATAATAAATTTAACAAATATAAAAACAATAATTCAAACGATTTTAATAATCAGGTGTTAACTGTAGATTTATTAATAATAGACGATTTGGGAACTGAATGCATTAATAGTATGAAATTAAGTGAATTATTTACAATACTAAATTCTAGAAGCTTAAATTTAAATAATAAAATTACTAAAACGATTATTTCTACAAATTTAAGTATAGAAAAAATATTTAAATTATATGAAGAAAGAATTGGTTCGAGAATAGCGGGATTTTACGATATTTATTATTTTTTCGGTGAAGATTTAAGACTAATGAAATAAAATAAAAAACTCAAAAATAAATATAATATTTTTGAGTTTTTTTTGTTATTTTATTTCTTCTCCTAAAATATTTTTTATATTGTTTAATTCAGTTTTAAAGGTATTGTAAGTTGTTTTATTTAAATTAGGACTGTAGCCTGCTTCATAACTATCAATTGTATTTTTTAAGTTTAAAATTTTGAATTTGTTAGTTTGTTTTGAAGTATCTTTATAAATATATGTTGGAGTATATGTTGCAGAATTTATTTTTATTTTATTGTCTTGATCTTTGGTAATATTTAAATTTAAAATTGCAGAATCTCTAGTATAATTTTTATTTTGGTCTGCCAAAAAATTTCCTAAAGAATATACAATGAAACCATCTTTATGGGTACCATCTTCTAAAACAATATCTCTTTTTTCCATATTTTGAAGTACATGAGGGTGATTTCCTATTATTATATCAGCTCCATTTTGGAATAAAAAGTCTGCTAATTCTTTTTGCTCAGAATTTGGAGTGGTTTGATATTCGATTCCCCAATGCATACTGACACAAATCATATCTGGGTTTTGCTCTTTGGCAAGGGCAAGCTGTTTAGAAATTAGATCTTTATCTATTATGTTTACAGAATATGATTTATCAGTAGGTACCTTAATTCCATTGGTGCCGTATGTAAAACTTAAAAATGCAATATTAATACCTTTAACATTTTTTATTAAAATTTTGTTTTGATCTTCTTCAGATTTATAAGTTCCTGTGTGAGAAATATCTGCTTCGTCTAAATAGTTAATTGTACTTTCTATTCCTGCGTAACCTGAATCATAGCAATGATTGTTTGCTGTTGATAAAACATCAAATCCTATTTTTTTTAAGGTATAGGCTAAACTTTCTGGTGTATTAAATGCTGGGTAACTACTGTATCCCTTATCACTACCTGCAAATGTGGTTTCTAAATTGCCAACTGCAATATCTGCAGTTTGTATATTGTATTTTATGTCTTCAAAAATATAGGAAAAGTCATATGTATTTGATTGTTTGTTTAATGCATCATTATATATTGTATTATGACACATAATATCTCCTGTAAAAGCCATATTTATGGTTGAACTTTTTGCGGTTGTTTCAGAAGATGGAGTTTCTACATTGGTGTTTTCGGCTGTGTTTGTTTGGTTGTCATTTGAGGCAACTTCATTTAAAACTTGTTGATTGGTGCTTTCTGTGGTTTCAGATAAATTGGTTTTATGAGTAGTATTTTTTCTGTGTTTTATAAATGAAGATATAAATATAATTAAAAATATAATAATTAATATGGCTAATATTTTTGATATTAATTTTAAAGTATTTAAGTTCGAATTATATCTACTTCGTTTAGATCTTCTATTTCTCATAAATTAAAGCCTCCTTTTCGAATTTTTATATAAATTAGATTATCACAAAAATGATAAATAAGCAATAATTTCAAACCAGTAATTCATAAAATTAAATTATATTCACAGTAAATAAGTATATAAAGTTTATTGCGGAATTGTAGATTTATAAACTGTTTTGCTTGATTTTTTAGGAATTTTATAGTAAAATATACAAAGTTAAAAAGAGAGGAGAGAAAAAATGCTATCTGCAAATGGAGTAACAATAAGATTTGGAAAAAGGGTTTTATTTGAAGATGTAAATATAAAATTTAATAAAGGAGAATGCTACGGAATAATAGGAGCTAATGGAGCTGGAAAGTCAACTTTTTTAAAAGTATTATCAAGCGAAATAGAACCAAGCAAAGGTGATGTAACATTAGATAAAGGAGAAAGAATATCTGTATTAAAGCAAGATCATTTTGCATATGAAGATTTTACTGTAATAGACACAGTAATAATGGGAAACAAGGAATTATACGACATAATGAAAGCCAAAGAAGAGATATATGCTAAACCTGATTTTTCCGAAGAAGATGGAATGAAAGCAGCAAAATTAGAAGAAAGATTTGCTGAACTTGATGGATGGAATGCAGAATCAGATGCTGCAATGCTATTAAATGATTTAGGGATTGTACCAGAAAATCATTATAAATTAATGAAAGATATAGAAGCAAGGGAAAAAGTAAAGGTACTTTTAGCACAAAGTTTATTTGGAAATCCAGACATACTTTTACTAGATGAGCCTACAAATGATTTAGATTTAAAAAGTATAAATTGGTTACAAGAATTTTTAATAAACTTTGAAAATACTGTAATTGTAGTATCACATGATAGATATTTTTTAAACAAAGTTTGTACATATATAGCAGATGTAGACTTTGGAAAAATAACAGTTTATCCAGGAAATTATGATTTTTGGTATGAATCAAGTCAATTAGCATTAAAACAAGCAAGAGAACAAAATAAGAAAAAGGAAGAAAAAATAAAAGAATTACAAGATTTTATTGCAAGATTTAGTGCAAATGCGTCAAAATCAAAACAAGCAACATCAAGAAAGAAAACATTGGAGAAAATTCAGTTAGATGAAATAAGACCATCAAACAGAAAATATCCTTACGTAGATTTTAAGCCAGATAGAGAACCAGGAAAAGAAATATTACAAGTAAAAAATATATCAAAAACAATAAATGGAGAAAAAATTCTAGACAATATTTCATTTACAGTAAAATCAAAAGACAAAATAGCATTTTTAGCAGACAATGAAAATGCAAAAACAGTATTATTCCAAATAATAGAGGGAGAATTAGAACCTGATGAGGGAGAAATAATTTGGGGACAAACTATTACACATACTTATTTCCCTAAGGATAACAGCTATTTATTTGAAACAGACGAAAATATTACAGATTGGCTAAGAAAGTATTCAAAGGATCCAGATGAGACATATGTAAGAAGTTTCTTAGGAAGAATGTTATTTTCTGGTGAAGAGGCACTTAAAAAAGCAAAGGTAATTTCAGGTGGAGAAAAAGTTAGATGCGTTCTTTCTAAAATGATGTTATCTGGTGCAAATTTCTTAATTATGGACGAACCTACAAACCATTTGGATATGGAAAGTATTACATCTGTAAATGAGGGAATGAAGAAATTTATTGGAAATATTTTGTTTACATCACATGACCACGAATTAACTCAAACAGTCGCAAATAGAATTATTGACATAAAGCATGATGGAAAAGTAATTGATAGAGAAGTTACTTATAATGAGTATTTAGGAGTGGAATAAAAAATAAAAATCGCAAAATTTAATTTTGCGATTTTTATTTTTTATTCAATTTTGCTTTTATCTACAACAGTAGTTTCAATTGAATTATTATCACCATTAGCAAATTTATAAAATGCAATAATTGCAAATTGTGCGTAAGGAACAAGCCATAAATATCCAATTCCAAATGTAAATATAGCTAAAATAGCCCAACCAATAAATGATAATTGTAAACAGAATAATTTACCACGTTTACTAGCCATTAATTTTTCGCTTTCCTTAACAGCCTCTTTAGATGATAATTCTGGTTTTTCAGCTGAAACTATATATGATAGTTGATAGTAATATGATTTTGTTATACTCCAAATTAAAGAAGCAACTAAAAGTATAGCACCAACTAATGCCAATATTCCTCCGGTTAAGGCTGCTGTTCTTCCGGTATGCCGATGGTCCTCCATATGATAAAAGCAATGCTGAGCTTGAAATTCTGTATATTCCATATGTAAGAATCATAAAAGATATAAAGCTCAATACTACAGGAAGTATCATTTTTAATACTATTTGCCAAGTAATCCCCCAGCTTTTTCCGAAATTGCTAAAACCTGATGATAGAAAATCGAAAGCTTTTACGTCTTCATTATTAAATAATCTTACGAGTGAGATTATTAATCCTAAAGATAAAGGAACTTCGATAACCGCAACAATTAGTGATATAAGAGTTTCGATGGAGTCTGAAAATAGACTTTCAATAATACCTAAAACTGCAAATATAAATGTATATGCTAGAGCAATACATGCAGCTTTCCCCCATTTACCAGATAATTTTTCGCGTGCTTCTTTTCTGAAATCAGAAGAAACCATAAATATACACCCCTTTCTTTTGTTATAAGTATATGATATAAGAAGTAAAAATAAATGTCAATACAAAATGGAACAAAAATCGACAAAAGTTACAGTATTCTTTTACTTTTTGAATAAGGTTTAATCTCATCTGTAATACCAACAAGATAATCAATAGAAGTATTATAAAAGGTTGCTAATTTAATCAAATTATTTATATCAATTACTATTTCACCAGATTCGTATCTTGAATAAGTTTGCTGTGTGCAAGATAAAATTTTAGCCATATCTTTTTGCGTTAAATCTTTATCTTCTCTAAGTTCACGTATTCGTAAATGCATAAAATCACCTCAAAATGATTATAAAATATTCGTAATAAGCGTATTGACAAATACACGCAATACGTGTATTATAAAAATAAAAAAATATTAGGAGGAAATAAATGAGAAACAAAGGAATAACACTGATAGCACTTGTTGTTACAGTAATAGTATTAATAATATTATCTGGAGTTGTTATTACCATGCTCACGGGTGAGAGTGGAATATTAACACAAGTGCAAAACGCCAAGATCGTAACTGAAATATCACAAATGAAAGAAGAATGGAATATAAAGAAAACAGAGTTAGAAATTGAAGAAATAAATACAGAAGACATAAATGTTTCTGGAGAAGATGTAAAAAATTATATAAAAAGTATGCCAAACAATTGGGTAAAAAAAATATCCATAGAAAAAGGAGAGCTGGCATACGATATTAACCAATGTTCTGAAGAAGAACAATTAATGTTAAAGTCGGATTATGGATTTAAAGCAGTAGGGGATAATGTGGCACCATATGGATCGATTGAAAAGAAAATAAAAGATGGAAAAGTACAGATAACAGTTTATTCAGCAGATGATGAAAGTGATGTAGATGAAATAATTTTACCAGATGGAAGTTGTAAAAAAATTCAGTATGATACAGAAAATATATTGGTAAAAGGAACGCTTTTCAAAGCAGAGGGTATAACTAAAGAAACATTAGGCAAATATTTTAAAAATATTACAATTGACGAAAATAATCAGATTGCTGAATTATCAGAAGTCGAAAAATATAATGTAATTTTAGATTTGAATGCTTATGCACAGCCATACGATTACAAATTTCTTAATAGATGTTTTGAACATGGGAAAAATTTAATAACATCTGGAAATGACTCAAAAGAAAAATTATCAATTATAGAAAAGAGTACTGAAGAAGCTGATAATGTATATGTACAAATTGATAAAGAAAATGAAGTAACAAAATATTATAATCCTATACCTGGTAGAGATTCGCTAACAGTTATACAATTTAGAGATAATACGGATATATGGTGCACATCAACTGTAGGGGGATTAAATGGAGATGCAGTAGGTGAATATGAATCTGAAAATGGCAATAGGTGGATTCATCATCATGTAGGTGAACTAAAAAATTCTGTGTTATATTACAGAAATGCTATTTACAGGATAACAGGTTCAAGAAGTGCAACATATGAAGTAGATAAAAATGGTACATATAAATTTATAATAAAAGATTTGTCTGGAAATGAAACAGAAATAAGTACAGAAGTAACAGAATTATAACTGAAATAAATTTACCAAACCCCTTGAAAATTGCGACCTTAATCTGTTATAATAACAAAAAAACAGAAAGGAAAAAAACAAATGGATAAAATAACACAAACAATCGCAAGCGAATTACAAGTAAAACCTACTCAAGTAGAAAATGCAATAAAATTAATAGACGAAGGAAATACAATACCATTTATCGCAAGATACAGAAAAGAAGTAACAGGTGGACTAAGTGATGAAGAATTAAGAATATTAGGAGAAAGACTAACATATCTAAGAAACCTAGAACAAAGAAAACAAGAAATAATAAAATCAATAGAAGAACAAGGAAAGTTAACAGACGAAATAGTAAAACAAACAGAAATAGCTTCAACTTTAGCAGAAGTAGAAGACATATATAGACCATATAAGCAAAAGAAAAAAACAAGAGCAACAGTAGCAAAAGCTAAGGGATTAGAGCCTTTAGCAGAAATTATAAAAGAGCAAAAAGAAACAACAGATATATTTGAAATTGCTAAAGAATATGTAAATATAGAAAGTTTATCTGAAGAAGATAAGAAAAATAAAGACAAAGTTGTAGCGGACGAAGAATCTGCAATTGCTGGGGCATTAGACATAATAGCAGAAGAAATATCGGATAATAGCGAATTCAGAAAAAAAATAAAGAAAATCTGTTATAGAGAAGGATTAATATCTACAAAGGCTGTAAAAGAAGACGAAAAATCAAATTATGAAATGTACTATGATTATAGTGAAGTTGTATCAAGAATTCCAAGTCACAGAATTTTGGCAATAAATAGAGGAGAAAAAGAGGAATTTTTAAAAGTAAAAATAGACAAAAACGAAGAAAAAATTCTTCAAATAATAGAAAGAGAAGTAATAAAAGGACAAACACAATTTACCGAAATGCTTAAAAATACAATACTAGACAGTTTTAAAAGATTAATTGAGCCATCAATAGACAGAGAAATACGTTCAGACCTAACAGAAAAAGCAGAAGAAAAAGCAATAAAAGTGTTTGGACAAAATGCAAAACAATTATTACTTGGAGCACCAATAAAAGGAAAAACAGTTATGGGATTTGACCCTGCATACAGAACAGGATGTAAAATTGCAGTAATAGATGAAACTGGAAAAGTTTTAGATATAGCAACAGTATATCCAACAGCTCCACAAAATGATGTAGAAGGAGCCAAAAAAGAACTATTAAAGCTAATAGAAAAAGACAATGTAAACATGATAGCAATTGGAAATGGTACGGCTTCACGAGAATCAGAAGCATTTGTTGCAGACATGATAAAAGAAGCTAAACACGAAGTAAATTATGTAATAGTAAGTGAGGCTGGGGCATCAGTTTATTCAGCATCAAAACTTGCAACAGAAGAATACCCAGATATAAATGTATCTATAAGAGGAGCAATATCAATAGCAAGGAGACTTCAAGACCCACTTGCAGAGCTTGTAAAAATAGACCCAAAAGCAATAGGAGTTGGGCAATATCAACATGACGTAAATCAGAAAAAATTAGCTGAAAGCCTTACAGGCGTAGTGGAAGATGCAGTTAACAAAGTTGGAGTAGATGTAAATACTGCAACACCTTCATTATTAAGCTATGTATCTGGAATAAATTCGAGTATTGCGAAAAATATTGTAAAATATAGAGATGAAAATGGAAAACTAAAAACAAGAAAAGAATTATTGAAAGTTCCAAAGTTAGGTAAAGTTGCATTTGAGCAATGTGCTGGTTTCTTAAGAATAGTTGATGGAACAAATCCTCTAGAAATAACAGCAGTTCACCCAGAAAGTTATGATGCTGCTGAAAAGTTGCTTGAAAGTGTTGGATTTGAAAAAGAAGATTTAAAAAGTAAAGATAAAGTAATCGATTTAAGAGAAAAACTAAAATCTGTTGATATAGCCAAAGAATCTAAGGATTTAGATGTTGGAGAATTAACATTAAAAGACATAGTAGACGAACTTTCAAAGCCAGGAAGAGATCCAAGAGACGAAATGCCAAAACCAATTTTAAGGCAAGATGTTTTAAAATTTGAAGACCTAAAAGAAGGAATGATACTTCCAGGAACCGTAAGAAATGTAATTGATTTTGGAGCATTTGTAGACATTGGTGTAAAATATGATGGCTTAGTTCATATTTCGGAAATGAGTGACAAATATATAAAAAATCCTTCAGAAATTGTATCTGTTGGGGATATTGTAAAAGTTAAAGTTATAAAAATTGATATGGATAGACATAAAGTGGGATTGAGTATGAAAATATAGTTAAAAATATAACTTAAAAATAGAAGTAATTCAAAAATTACTTCTATTTTTAAAATTGGTGCAACCAATTAGACGAACAATGAACCACAAATGGTGTAAAATAAATAAAATTAGTAATAAAAATAAAATATAATATAAAAAACATATTGCAATTTAATAAAATTATATTTATAATGTGGGTATAATAAGGAGGAAAATTAATGAGAATAGGAAACACACAAAATGCTGAAAATAACAAAAACAGCACATACAAAATCCTAGCTGTAGATGACGAAGCAGGAATAATAGATTCTTTGTCAATATTTTTAAGAAGATCAGGATATTCATTTACAGGAATAACCGATCCAGTAGAAGCAATTGAAAGAATAAAAAATGAACACTTTGATTTATTATTATTAGACTTTATCATGACACCACTTCATGGAGACCAAGTAGTAGAAGAAATAAGAAAATTTAATAAAGAATTATATATTTTGTTACTTACAGGGCATAAGGATTTAGCTCCTCCATTAGATACAATAAGAAGACTAGACATTCAAGGATACTGTGAGAAAAGTGATAAATTTGATCAACTATTATTATTAATTGAATCAGGAGTCAAATCAGTAGAACAAATGCGCCAAATAAAGGCAATAAACGAAAAGCTAGCAAATACATATCAACAATTAGAACAAGCATATATGGAAAGTATACAAACGGTTAGATATACAGTTGAAGCAAAAGATACATATACAAGAGGACACTCAGATCGTGTATCAGAATACTCTGTATTAATTGGTAAAAAATTAGGATTATCAGAAGAAGATATAAAAAGGCTTAGAGTTGGTGGTTTATTCCATGATGTAGGTAAAATTGGAGTTCCAGATAATATACTACAAAAAAACGGAAAATTATCTGATGATGAATATTCAGAAATAAAAAATCATCCAACAATTGGAGCACATATTTTATCAACAGCTTCAATATTTCAGGATATTTTGCCAATAGTAAAACATCATCATGAAAGATATGATGGAAGAGGATACCCAGAAATGTTAAAAGGAGAAGAAATACCATATTTAGCCAGAATAACAGCAATAGCAGATACTTTTGATGCGATGACTTCAAAAAGAGTGTATAGAGATTCACTTCCTTTGGAAACCGTAATTGAAGAATTTAAACGTTGCAGAGGAACACAGTTTGATCCTGAATTAGATGATTTGTTTGTTGATATTTTAGAAAATGATTATGAGGAAATTAAGAAAATTCAAGATAAATATCCAACAGAAGAAATATAAAGAATTAAGGAGTAGTTATAAAATATTTTATAACTGCTCCTTAATTTTTATAATGGTAAAATTATATTAAATTTAGTTCCTTTTCCTTCTTCTGATTCAAAAGTAATATTTCCGTTAAAATGTGCTTTTATAGTTGAGTAAGACATGTAAAGTCCAAGACCTGTACCATTTTTTCCTTTTGTTGTAATCATTTCTTTGAATAATTTATCTTTAACTTTTTGTGGCAAACCAGATGCATGATCTTCAATTGAAATTATTAAATTGTTGTTATCGTCTGTATTAAAATCAAGGTTGATTTCTTCTTCTGTTTTGCCATTATATGCTTGGATTGCATTTGAAATCATGTTGTTGATAACTTGGACTAGGCTGTTTACGTCGCCGTGGATAGTAATTTTATTGTTAACATACATATGAACATTTAAATAAATAATGGCATTTTTTAGTTCATGTTTCATTAGTATATCTACTCTTTTTACTAATTCTTCTAAGTCAAAGAAAATATTTTCTGTTTCAGAAAGATTAACGGTTTGACCTTTTACGGCGGTTATTACATCTGACATATATGCAGTATAATCTCTTATTTTTTGAACCCAAGAAGACATATCTTTGGCAATATCGTGGTAATCATCATTAGTAACTATAGGATTACCAATAGAATTATTTAATTCATTAATTAAGTCATCTAAACCTTCGCTTGCACCAGATATAGACATAATTGGAGTTTTCAAGTTATGAGCAATTCCTCCAATCATTTGACCAAGAGAAGCCAAACGCTCTTGTTCAATAAGTTGATTTTGATTTGATTTTATAGTAGCAATATTCTTTTTAGTAATTTTTTGAATATCGTTAAAGGCAATTGTTAGTTGACCAATTTCGTTAGTATCCGTAATAGGTAAATTTTTTAAATTAAAAATATTTTTTTGTTCAGCGATCTCAGCAAGACTTTCAGCTACTTGAATGATATTTCTACTTACTTTTTTAGACCAAATGATAAGTATAAAAATATAAAATATCGTAGAAACAATAGATATTGTAAAGAAATATCTAATAAGTTCTGAATTTGTTGTTGAATATTTAAATCCTATGTATACATGCTCACCATTGCTTAGAGTAACAGATTTTATATACCCCTCTTCTTCAACACCGTAATATTCGTAACCCCTACCGTCGGTTTTGTCTAAGTACATATTAGCATATTTCAAAAAAAAGTTTGAAATATTACCATCATTATTTGAAATTATAGTTTCATTGTCACTTACAATAAAATAGTAGTCATCACTATTTTTTAAAGGGATAGAATTTAGTATATGTTTTAGTTCATCAGTAGATTTGTTATCACAATCAAAGGCATTTAAATATAATTTGTAATAATAATAATTTTCCTCTCCAATTGCATTACAAGTTCGTGAGTATCCTAATAAAGATATCGTTATAAGTAAAACAATAAAAAATGGCAAAAGATTATATAACAATTCTCTAGAGAATTTAGATGGATGTTGAATTGGTGCATAATTACTATTAATAGCATAAGTTGATTTTATAATAGCATCCATATCACTTTGTGTAAGAATACCTGAAATTAGACCTGCGACAGAAAAGAAAGAAAAGTATATCAGTAAAAATTTAAAAATTAAATGCAAATCTAATTTCATAGAACTGAAAAGTATGATAAGAACTAGTATAATAACAATAAGTTGTACAAAAATGATTTGCTTTTGAAAGATAAAACATTTCTTTCTAATATGTTCTAATTCATTAAATGAATGTTTAACAGTGTCATAGTTTTTTACATATTTAAAAACATCTTTTAAAATAATACTAACAAATGTTATGTATAAAACAATACCTAAAAAACCTAAAAGTAAATATTGCATATTGTGTGTAATAGGTTCAATTTGTTTTTGAAATGCCATATTTTCTGAGTTTGGAGGATAGTTGGAAAGCTTAGGAACTAGAAAGTTCATAAGCATAATCACAACAACTTCCAATAAAATTAATTTTCCATAAATATTTCTCTTAATGTGTTTCATAATAAAATATCCTTTCGTATATTATTAAATAAATCTAAAAATTTATTTACATAATTTTCATCAGTTAAATTCCAGTAAAATTCGTAGGAATTTAAGATTTCTGTTGTTTTTTTATTTGTACAAGGTGTTATTGATAATTTTTTATTTATTAAGTCATCTAATATATGAAGACTTAGCGGGTTTGATGAATTTTTTACAATATCAATCATTTGTTCATCAGATACTATTTTACAGTTGGTTTTAGAAAAGTCTATTAGTTTTTTTAGTTCAATTAGGTTGTTGTTATAAATATGATAAATAGTTTGTGCATTACATTTGCTTAGTAATATGACTATAGCACGAGCACATAGATCAACAGGGCTGAAATCTAAAACCATATTATAATAACTTTCTGGTATACATTGCAAATCTAAAATTGTTTGAAGTTTGGAAACCATAGCATTATCTTTATAATTATATTGAAATAGATTATCAGACAAGCGAGGCATAATATTTCCTAATCTAAAAATCCTACCATCAATTTTGTTGCTATTGAATGCTTTTAAAAATTCATATTCTGCTAAATATTTTGTAATCATATATACATGATTGTTAAATACTTGACCTATATTAAAATCATTTTCAGTTAAACATATTTTGTTGTTTAAATCATAATATCCACCAATGGAAATTGTTGAAATATGGGCCAATTTTGAATGTGAAACTTCACAAAACTTAATAATGTTTTCTGTTCCAACAACATTTGTTTTATAAAATTTATTAAAATTACCAAAATGTTTAACTGTTGCACCTGAATGTATAACTGTAGTTATACATTTTGTAAGATTAGCATAATCTGAATCTGACATATTAAATTTTTTCATTACAAAGTCGCCATATATAACATGAACCTTTTGTTTTATTACATCATCTAATGTATTTGAAAAATAATAGTTAAGAATTTTGTTAAATCTATCTTTATAGTTCTGGTTGTCTTTATTGCGAACCATACAGTAAATATTAGATACATTGTCATTTAATAAAAGTTCTCGTAATAGATGCATAGATAAGTAGCCTAAGGCACCTGTTATTAGAATATTAGATAAATCGAAGTGAATAGGTTTATCTACAATTTTAATTTCAGGAAGATTATTTTCAAATATTGAAGGATTGTAATTTTTTTCAATTTTTTCAGCAAGTAACTTTATGCTAGGAAAATTACTAATATCTTGAATATTTATGTTATATTTATATAACTTGGCGCATAATTGCATTGCATTTAAAGAGTCAAAACCAATATCATAAAAGAAATTATCGTCAATAGATAGAGATTTAGTTACACTAAGCTTTTGTACAGCAAGATAAATTTCTTTTTCTAATGCAGAAGACGGTTTTACAATATGTTTGTGATGAGTCCATGGTTTTGGAATTGGCAATTTTGATTTATCAATTTTGCCATTTACAGTTATTGGAAGACTATTCATTATAATGAAGTAAGATGGTATCATGTAAGAAGGCAGGGTTTTTGATAAATATTCTTTCAAATTATCTATATCTAATGTGTCTTTTGGAATTATATATGTGCATATATATTTCATATTGTTTATGTTTTGTATTATTGTTGTACAATTTTTGACACTAGGATAATTTAAAATAGTATTATTTATTTCATTTAATTCAATTCGAAAACCACGAATCTTAACTTGATTGTCATTTCTTCCTAGAAAAGCAATACTGCCATCAGGAAGCCATTTTACTAAATCACCAGTCTTATAAATCATTCCAGTATTACCAAAAGGATTTTTTATAAATTTTTCAGAGGTAAGTTCTGGTTTATTTACGTAGCCTCTGGATACACCTAGTCCTCCAGTCCAAAGTTCGCCAGGAACGCCAATTGGTTGTAATTTGCCAAATTTAGAAACTACATAACAGGTTGTTCCAGAAACAGGATATCCAATTGGTATTCCAGAAGAGTATACTTTATCTATATTAAAGCAACAAGTAAAAGTTGTATTTTCTGTTGGACCATAGCCGTTTATAACTTTTAAATTTGGATTATCTTGCATAACTTTTTTAATGTGTTTAGGAGAAAGAACATCTCCACCAGTTAATAAATATTTGACATTGCTAAACATGGAACTATTTATATCACAAAGTTGATTAAATAATGCGGCTGTTAGCCATAATATTGTTATTTTATTTTTTATTAAATAGTTACTTAAAAATGTTGAATTAAGTAGTTCTTCTTTTGTAATAATATATAATGAAAAGCCATTTAAAAGCGCCCCCCATATTTCAAATGTACAAGCGTCAAAAACAATTGAGCCAGTTTGAAGAATTCTTTCATCATTATCGAAATGTATAAAATTAGGATTGGTTATTAGTCTTAAAATGCTCTTCTGTTCGATCATAACGCCTTTGGGTTTTCCGGTAGAGCCAGAGGTATACATTATATAAGCTAGAGAATCAACTCTATTTGGTATATATTTAAAATTTGATGTTTGTTTTAAATTTATATTATCTATAAATATATTGGTTATATTATTAAAAATAGATATTTTTAAATCAGATGTCGTTATTATTTTGGAAATATTGGCATCATTTAATATGTATTCAATTCTTTCTGTAGGGTATGATATATCAATAGGTAAATATGCCCCATGGACTTTTAAAATTGCTAAGATAGATACCACCATCTCTATAGATTTATCCAGAAAAATAGCAATCTTTTCTTCTTTATTGATGTTTAGTTTTTGCAAATAATTTGCCAAATTATCTGACATTAGGTCAAGTTGTTCATATGAAATTTTTATATTATTAAAAACCAAAGCGGTTTTGTCAGGATTTTTAGTAACACAAATTTTAAATTTTTCAATTATATCATGTTTGGGATATAAATCTGAAAAATTCGAATTAAATTTGTTTAAAATAATGTCTTTTTCCGTAGGAGTTACGATTTCTATATCATATATGTTTAAGCAAGGCTTATTCAATAATTGATTGATAATATATACGATTCTATCATGCATATGTATAATATCATTTTTGCTCAATTTTGAAATTTGATAATCATATTCTACAAGTAAATTACCAGAGTCATCATTGTCATGAAAATGAATATCTAAAGTATTACCAATATGGTTTGTGCCATACCATTTTGTATGATATGGAATACCTAAAGCAGAAGAAGTTGCTTGGGTTATTTGGTATGAGATAATAATATCATACAAACGTTTAATTGATGAATCGTTTTGTTTAAAATTTTCTAGTATATATTGGTAATTGTATTTTTGGTGCCTTAACATTGCAATAGAATTTTGTGCTATTTGTTTTAAAAATTCTATAAAAGGTAAATTTTTAGATGTATCTATTTTTAAAAGAGATGTACTAATAAACATACCAGAGGTATGTTTTTGTGCAAAATTAGTTCTATTTAGTATAGGTGTTCCAATTAAAAAGTTATCCATGCTATTAATTCTACCAAAATATATAGAGTAAATACCCATAAGAAAATTGAAAATACTGATGTTGTTTTGAGTACATAATAATTTTATTTTTGAAATCAGCTCGCGCTTAAAACTAAACTCGATTCGATTAGCTCTAGAATCAGCTGATTTTCTTATGAATTTATTAGAAGGAATCGTCGCCACCTCAGGCATATCCGCCAAATTTTCCTCCCAAAAAACTCTATCTTTTTCAAATCTACTACTATCTAAATACTCTTTCTCCGAATTTATATAATCAACATAAGAAAAAGTTTTACTAGGCACAACTTCATTATTAACCAAATTCGAATAAATTTGAACAATTTCGGTACCAATTAACGAAAAAGTAGCAGCATCAGAAATTATATGATGCACATTAACAATAAAACCACCAAAACCTGACGACAATTTAAATAGCTTAAAATCAAATACACGAGAATCAGCAATATTAAATTTAGTATCTACCATTTTCTTAGCACATATTTCAATTTGATTTTCCTGAGAAATATCCAAAATCTCAAAACTAAAAAATTCATCAGGGGCAAAATATTGTTTTAACTCACTTCCTATTTGCTTAAATCTTAATTTAAAACTATCATTGTTTCTAATAAAAATATTGATAGCTTCATTTAAAATTTTTAAATTTGTCTCTTGTTCAATAATCAAACTTCCACAAATATTATTTATTGTAGTATTTTGAAAATACTGTTCTGTAAGCCAAATACTTTTTTGTGGGTTGGTTAGTTCATACATTTCCTCTTTCATTTTGCATACTCCATATCTTTCATTTTCTTAAAATTTGGCTTCATTATATAGTATGTGACAAAAAAATGCAATAAAATTGGAAAAATAAAGAAAAACCATTATTAAAAACGAAAAAATTAAAGACTAAAAAACTAAATAATGGAAATAATAACCTTATATAACAATGACTAAGAGGTGGAAAAATGGCCAAGAATAAAGAAAAAAATAAAGCAATCAAAATATTTTTTGTTTTGGTATTTATAGGAATAAGTTGTTACATTATTTATACAATGTACCAAAAAATAGAAATAACAGATCAAAATGAATATGATTCAGCAAAGTTATCCACAAATTACACACAAAATGTGAATAACTGGGTGGATGAAACAGAATCAAAAGCAGATATGTTAGAAAAAGTAATAAAAAGTGTGGTTGGAATATCTAAATTAACAAATACGGGAGGATCTATATTAAACAATGTATCAAGTGATAATTTAGGATTAGGAACAGGAATTATTGTAAGTGAAGATGGATATATTTTAAGCAATAGCCATGTAACAGGTGAAAAATACAGTAATTGCTATATAACAGTTGATGAAAACACATATGAGGGAAGTGTTGTGTGGAGTGATGCAAAATTAGATTTATCAATTGTTAAAATATCAGCAAATAATCTTACATGTATAGAGTTAGGAGATTCAAGTAATATTAGAATTGGAGATGATGTGTTTGCAATAGGAAATCCAATAGGATATGAATTTAAAAGAACAGTTACATCAGGAATTATAAGTGCACTAAATAGAACTATAAAAGTAGATGAAAATAACAATACAAGCTATATATCAGACTTAATACAAACAGATGCAACTATAAATCCAGGAAATAGTGGAGGACCACTTGTAAATAGACAAGGAGATGTGGTTGGAATAAATACTGTAAAAATTACATCAGCAGAAGGAATAGGCTTTGCAATTCCAATAAATGTTATAAAACCTGTAATAGAGGCATTTAAACAAAATGGCACATTTGAAGAGGCAACACTAGGAATATATGGATATGATGGGGATGTTGCAACATATTTAAATTTAAAAGGTAAAATAAATAGTGGGGTGTATGTATCACAAATTTTGGCAAATGGGCCATCATCGCAAACGGAATTAAAAGAAGGAGACTTAATTACAAAAATAGATGGAAAAAATTTGAAGACAATAAATGACTTGAAAGAATATATTTATAAGAAAAAACCAGGAGATTCAGTTGATTTGGAAATCATAAGAAAGGACAGCGAAAAAGAAATTAGTATAATTTTAGGAAAAAAACAATAAAAATGTTTTGACAAACTAAAAACGGTGTGCTACAATTGGAAATGTATAAAACATAGACAAAATTTCAAAAGAAGAAAGGGGAAAACACCATGGAAAAAAAATCAATTAAAACACTAAAAATAGTGTTAGTAATGCTAATTATAGCAATTACAGTTACAATACCTGTAACATCAAATGCATCATTTAGTTTTTGGTCATTTATTAATAAGAAAAATACATCAGAGGCAATAAGCAAAAAATACACATCAATGAATCAATACTCAAGTTTCTTAGATGAATTTAATGGATTTACAGATGGACTAAACAGTAGTACAAGTGTAGACGATTTAAAACTAAATATTATTAAAAAAACAGAAGAACTTCAAAAAAAATATGGTGAATCATCATCAATATCATCTGCATCAAACCAAATACTAAATAAAGCGATGAACTCAACAACAACAGACTCAAGCGAATTTTTACAATCAATCATGTCAACATCAAAAGGTTCATTAAAGAGCAACAACAATGCAATGAAAAGCTTAGAACCAAACGTTGTAGCAACAAACGAAGCAACAACAGCAGGAAAATTATCAGGAGATAAGTACAAAGTAAAATTAAGTGGAAATATTTACTATGCAGATTTAGACTCTAATGGAAACCCAACATCAAACAAATGGGTTGTATTAGTACACGGATTTATGATGAATGGACAAGCAATGGCAGATGCTGTTGGACAAATGTACTTAGAGCAAGGATTCAACATTCTAGCACCAGATTTAAGAGGATTTGGAAAGAGTGAAGGAAGTGTTGCAATGGGATACCTAGAAAGTTTAGATGTATGGGATTGGTTAACATACCTAAATCAACAATATCCAAACAATTGTGACGAAATAGTTGTACATGGAGTTTCATTAGGAGGAGCCACAACAGTATTCTTATCAGGATTACAAGTTGATGGACAATCAATAAAAGACAAACACGTTATGGGTCTAATAGAAGACTGTGGATACACATCTATGACAGGAATTGTAAAAGACATGTTAGCATCAAACAACAACAACACATCACTTACAGCAAAACAATTAGGAATATCTGATAAAACAGACTTATCAGGAATAACAAGCACAGTTGGAGACACAGTAATTAAAAAATTAATAATGAATGTAGTTGATGTAGGACTAACAGATGCAAATTATGATGAATTATCAAACAATTTAAACAGCTTAAACAGATGTACACTTCCAATACTAATTGTACATGGTACAAAAGATTCAACAGTACCATTTAAAAACAGTACAGAAATATACAATGCAGCAATTAGCAATAAAAATATTCCATATGTTCAAAGATTTGTAGCAGAAGGAGAACAACATGCATTTGTAATATTAGGAAGCAAAGAAAATGTATATGTTGGCCATGTAAAGAACTTTATTGCACAAGCTGAAAAAATTAAAAGTGGCGAAACAGTAAACAAAGAATCTAATTATCAAGAAGAAAAAGAACAAAAAACATCAATGATAAATGGTTTAGTAAAAGCATTAAAATTGATAAAAAATATGTTTAGTTTTTAAAACAAATGAAAACAGAAAGGAAATGGATATATAATGAATAATGTGAAGAATATTTGTATAGCAGTAATGACAATATTATTAGTATTATGTATATACATAAGTCCTGTTTATGCAGAAACATCATCAGAAGATAAACAAGAATTAATAGATATGCTGAACCAATACAAAAACGATTTAGGAGACCTAAATCAAGTAAAAACAGTAGTCGATCAACTATATTCAGATATAAATTCTGCTTCAACAGTAGATGACAATTTGAAGAAAACACTAACAGAAGATATTAATATGTTGGATAATGTTACTGGTATGAACCCATTAATTTTAACAGTATTAAAATCAGAACTAAGTTCACAAGTAGAACAGCTAAGTGACAGCAATTTAGGTGAATTAAAAGATGAAGTAGCAATTATTAAAGAATGGGTAGATACACAAGTATCTGGAGGAAGCCAAGGAAATACAAACACAATAGGAAATACAACAAGTAATACAACATCAGGAACTACAAATACAAATTCAACTAAAACAAACACAAGTGGTAATAATCAAACTACAAAAAATACAATACAAGCTAAAGCAACTCAAAGTTTAATGTCATTACCAAATACAGGAGTAGGAAGAGCAATAATATTTGTATTTACAGTTTTAGTAATAGCAACGGTAGGATCTATAATAAAATATAGAACATATAAAGATGTAAAATAAAAATTTAGCAAATAAATAAAAAACACCTATGAGTCACTTTAGGCTTATAGGTGTTTTTTTAAACAATTTACTGTTTTTTCCATGATGTTTTTTGTCGAAAAATGTTGAACTTTAAAAACAAATATAGTAAAATAAAAAAGCAAAACGAAAACAAGATAGGAAGGTAGACAAATGAATCAAATAATAAGAGAACAAAAAGAAAAACAAGAAGAAAATATACCCAAAATAGAAGAAATAAAAAGACAACAAAAACCAAAAAGAACAAAGGGAAAAAATATAGCAAAAAAGATATTTATAACATTAGGAATATTAATAGTAATAGGAATAAGCACACTAGGAATATTACTATATGGTCCATATAGTGGTTTTAGAGATTGGCTAATAACCTCTGCAATGACAACAATGACACACCAGTGGATAGCATATTTGTTTTATGATCAGGAAACAATAGATGCAGTTATGGCAAATAATAGGGTAGATGAAATACAAGAAGATACAGACACAAATGCAATTGTAGTAGGTGTTCAAAATGAAGCATATGAAAATGAATATGAAAGAGCAATATTAGAGAAAGATAATCCAAATGATACATATAAAATTATAAAAATAGAAGGCAAAGGATATAACGGATATTTAGCAGCAATATATGACCCGTCAAAAATTCATACATTAGTTACAGCAAAAATGGGAACAAGTGGACAATATTTAACAACAATGGCTAAAAACAACAAAGCAGTAGTAGCAATAAATGGAGGAGGATTTGATGATCCAAATTATAGTAGTAATGCTGCAAACCCATTAGGAATTACATATTCAAAGGGAAAACTACTAACATCATATTATTATGCAGGAGCAGGAGGAATAATTGGATTTGATACAAATGATAAACTAGTATTATCTTCAAAATGTACAGAACAATCTGCAAAATCGCTTAAAATTAGAGATGCTGTAACATGTGGACCGTTTTTGATAGTAAATGGAAAAAAATCAGGAGTTGTTGGAAATGGTGGATGGGGAACCGCACCACGTACAGCAATTGGACAAAGAAAAGACGGAATTGTGTTATTTTTAGTTGTAGATGGAAGAACAGTAAAAAGACCAGGTGCAGATATGGATGACTTAATAGAAATAATGCAAAACTATGGAGCATATAATGCAGCAAATCTAGATGGCGGAACATCTACAGCCATGACGGTCAATTATGAATTAATAAATGACCCAGTAGATAGTTCTGGAGCACATAAAACGAGGTTTATTTCAACTGGGTTTGGGTTGATAGAATAGTGTTTATGAAAAAAGAGATGGCTCTGAAATTGAATCATAATAAAAAAGCAAAAAAATCCATAAAAACTATGGATTTTTTTGCTTTTTGCTGATATAATGAAAACAATTTTAAATAAGGAAAAGAAAAGGAGGAATTAGCTTAAAGGGGCTAAAAGAGGAAGATGATTTTTAAAGATTATTACAAAATATTAGAACTAAAGACAAATAAAGTATCTTCAGACGAGATAAAAAACGCATACAGATTAGCAGTTAAAAAAAATCATCCAGATTTAAATATACAAGATAGTTTAGCTGAGGAGAAAATCAAAGATATAAACGAAGCATATAAAATCCTATCAGATACAACATCAAAAAGAAAATATGATAGAATATGGAACAAAAACAATATAAAAATTCAGCAAAAAAAATACAGAGAAGAAAACAAAAAAAACAATGCATCATTTGGCGAGCTATTTAACATCTTTTTTGGAAATACAGAAGTAGCAGGAGAAAGAAAGCCATATAAGCAAGAAAAAAATCCTATAAATGGTGAAAATATAGAAACAAGCATAGATGTAGACATTGAAGAAGTATTTTATGGACTAGACAAAAAAATTTCGTTAAGAACTGTAGATGGAAAAATGAAAGTATTTACAGTATCAATTCCAGCAGGCCTAAGAAATGGAGAAAAAATAAGACTATTAGGTCAAGGAAAAGAAGGAATAGATGGCGGGAAAAATGGTGATTTGTTCATAAAGGTAAACATAAAAGATAGCGAAAAGTTTAAACTAAAAGGAAATGACCTATACACAAATTTATATTTAACACCATGGGAAGCAGCATTAGGAACAAGAACAACAGTGTATTCAATAGATGATGGTACAGTTGTATATATTCCAGAAGGAATGGAAACAGGAGAAATTTTAAAAATATCAGGAAAAGGATATAAAGATGGAAAAGGCGGAAGAGGAGACTTAATAGTAAAAGTAAATATTATGGTACCAAAAAAATTAAGCAAAGAAGAAAAAAATTTATTTGAAAAATTAAGCACCGTATCAAGCTTCAATCCAAGAAAAGTATAGACTTACGTAAATTCTATTGACATAAAACAGAAAAATTGTTATAATTGAAAGTGGTTATACAAAGGATAAGTCTATGCTATAAAATCATAGAAAATGGAGGAAAATAAAATGGAATCATGGAAAGGAAAACATTTTAGCATAACAGACCCAAAGGGTGTCAATACAGTTATATACGAAGTATACAAAACAAAAAAAGAATATTTAAAAAAATATCCTAAATACACTGTTGAAAGATTACGTTCAACAGAGCAACTTGTTGGTGATTTAAAAAAGAAAACATTTTATGTAGAAGATCCACAAGAAAATGGTAATCAATTAGTAATATTTTCTTTTGCAAAAGAGAAAGTAGTTATTAATAATGGTTTGTTAATAAATGATGAAGTTAAAATTTCAAAAAAACCAGTACCATTTAAATTTGATACTCTATATTCAGAAGAACCAACAGAGGTTAAAAATTTTAGATATACGCCAAACTTAAAAAGGGCAATAACAATCATTGACCCAGAAACAACAGAAGAGATAAAACCTGTACTTTATTATGATGAGGAAACTGATGAAGTAAAGGGAAAATGTAAGTTAAAACCATATAAGTCTTATTTCGCGTTTGAGATAAGGGATGATAAAAATTAAGGAGGAATTCTAGGATGGGACGTAATAGTAAGCTAACACCACAAGAAGAGCTAAAGGATAACAGAGTACCATGTTCTAAGGAACCAATTGAAGTTGCAGTGGTGGGTTATTCTACTAATAATAAAGAAAAAAAGATAGAGGTTGCTAACTCTAAAGAAGTCAGTTTATTAGTACCTGAAGAAATATTACGAGGTAGTATAAAAGCATATAACGATGGGGAAGAACAACAACCAGAAAATCACGATAGATAATCAAAAGAAAAGGGTGGAAAAATATGAATTATAAAATGCAAACAGCACTAAAAAAATCAAAACCAACAATAATAATAGCAATAATACTATGGCTACTTGTGGCTGTAGTATTTATTATGCCTTGGACATGTGGATGCTACCAATTAAAATTACTAGGAAAATTTGATATGGATGCATTTTTAAATGTATTCATGAAAACATCAACAAACATACTAACTGGTTTTAAAGCAATAGTTAAACATAGTTTAATAGGAGAATACATAAAAAATCTATTTGGATTTACATTATTTTATTCAATAATGGTAGTAGTTGGAATAATAAGATTAATGCCAAAACATAGATATGACGATATAGAACATGGGTCAAGTGACTGGAGTGAGCATGGAGAGCAATATCAAATATTAAGTAAAAAGCAAGGAATAATCCTAGCAGAAAACAACTATTTACCACTTGATAAAAACGGAAACATAAATGTTCTTGTAGTCGGAGGATCAGGTTCTGGTAAATCTGCATCATACTCAATACCAAATGCACACCAAATGTTAGGATCATATGTATTTACAGATCCAAAAGGAGAATTATATGATAGAACAGCAGGATATTTAAGAGAACACGGATACAAAATAAAAGTATTAAACCTTGTGCATCCCCAATTTAGTGATGGTTACAACCCATTATTTCATATAACATCAAATATAGATGTAGACGTAATTGCAAATACAATAGTAAAAGGACAACAAGCAGCTGGTTCGTCAGCAGACCCATTTTGGGACGATAACGCAGAAACATTACTAAAATCGCTTATATACTATTTAAAAGCAGCAAGGCCAGAAGAAGAGCAAAACTTGGCAAGTTGTTCAGAGTTAGTAAGAGCTGCAAACTCTAACGGGGGAAGCAATATGCTTTCAGAATTAATGAATCAATTGCCATATGACCATCCAGCAAGAATGAATTATAAATCTATAGAAATAGCACCAGAGAAAACTTATAGTGGAATACTAAGTTCTTTACAATCAAAACTTGGAAAATTCGACTCAAAAGAAATTGCAGAAGTAACATCAACAGATACAATTGACTTTGAAGAAATAGGAAGTCAAAAAACAGCAGTATATGTTATATCATCAGATACACATGGAGCATATGATTTCTTATTAACAATTTTCTTTGCTCAAATGATACAACAATTATACGATTTTGCAGACAACAATGGTGGAAAACTACCAGAACGTACATACTTTATACTAGACGAGTTTGCAAATATTGGTAGAATACCAGACTTTGACAAAAAAATATCAACATCAAGAAGTAGAGGAATATCATTTAGTGTTATTCTACAAAACCTAGACCAACTAGAAGCAATATATGAAAAAGCATATGAAACAATTATAGGAAACTGTGATACACACGTATTTTTAGGAAGTAACTCACAAAAAACAGTAGAATATTTTTCAAAAGCACTAGGAGAGAAAACAATTTCACATGGTAGTACATCAGTAAATAGAGACAAAGACCATAAAAAGACGGGAACAAGCGATTCGGATCAAATTATGGCTAGAGCATTAATGACACCAGATGAATTAAGAAGAATGAGCAACGATTTATGTATAATTTTTGAAAAAGGAATAAAGCCAATAAAAGCAAATAAATATTACTATTTCAAAAAGCCAATGGCAAAAGAAATGAAAGAGTTGGAAATAAGTCATAATGATATAGGAGAAATACAAAGAGGAAAATGGAGAAAATTTGACCCATATAATCCATATAGGGACGATGAAGAAAAAGAGGCAGCACCAGACTTAAAAGTTGATTCATTAGACGATTTATTTGATGACCCAGAGCCAATAACAACACCAAATGATAAATCAAAAGAAGAAAATAAGAAAGAAAGTAAATTAGTGTTAGACTTTGATGACGATACAGAAAAAGACGATGCTCCAATTTTACCAATGAATGAAGAGCCAGAGGAAGAATATGATTTGCAAAAAGAATTGGAAGCAAAATTTGATGAATTATTTGGTCCAATAGATGATGACGACAAATAAAATCGAAAAAAGGAAAGGGAAAGTATGTTTGAAAAATTAGAATTAGTAGAAAAGAGATATGATGAATTAAATTCACAAATAAGTGACCCAGAAATAATTGCCAATACTAATGAGTGGAGAAAACTAGTAAAAGAACATAGTTCAATGGAAGATGTTGTACAAAAATATAGAGAATATAAAGAAATTTTAAACAACATGAATGAAGCAAAAGAAATGTTAGATGATCCAGAAATGAAAGAGTTAGCAGAGGAAGAATATTATTCATCAAAAGAAAAATTAGCAAAAGTTGAAGAAGAACTAAAAGTATTGTTAATTCCAAAGGATCCAAATGACGATAAAAGTGTTATATGTGAAATAAGAGGTGGAGCAGGTGGTGAAGAAGCAGCACTATTTGCAGGAACATTATTTAGAATGTATGGAATGTATGCTGAAAGAAAACACTGGAAAATAGAAATATTAAATGAAAATGCTACGGAATTAGGTGGATACAAAGAAATTTCATTTATGGTAACAGGAAAAGGAGCATATAGTAGATTAAAATTCGAAAGCGGTGTGCATAGAGTTCAACGTGTGCCAGATACAGAAAGTAGTGGAAGAATACACACATCAACAGCAACTGTAGCGGTACTTCCTGTTGTAGAAGATGTAGAAATAGAAATAAACCCAGCAGACATAAAAATGGAAGTGTTTAGAGCATCAGGTGCTGGAGGACAACATATCAACAAAACATCATCAGCCGTAAGATTAATACATATTCCAACAGGAATAGTTGCAGAATGTCAAACTCAAAGATCACAATTACAAAACAGGGAATATGCAATGAATTTATTAAAATCTAGGTTATATGATATAGAAAAATCAAAACAAGATTCAGAAATAGCAAATGCCAGAAAATCACAAGTTGGGTCAGGCGATAGAAGTGAAAAAATACGTACTTATAACTATCCACAAGGAAGAATAACAGACCACAGAATTGGATTTAGTATATATCAGATGGAAAATTTTCTAAATGGAGATTTGGACGAAATGATTGATAATTTAATTGCAGCAGATAGAGCTGAAAAATTAAAAGGTGAGGAATAAAAAATGAAAAACAGCAAATTAAATTTGTTGTTTTTTTTTGTCTCATATGTTATCATAAAAATATATGAAAAAAGAAAGGGGAAACAACATGAACAAAAAAAGAGGAAAATATGTGCTGATATTGTTAAGCCTAGTAATACTAATTATAGCAATAACAAACACATATAAGTGGATTGTATGTGGAAAACAAGACATAAAAATAAGCACATCAAGCAAAGCATACACAAATAGTGATATGTATGTATCAATTATATCACAAAAAAACGACGTAGAATTAGAAACAAAGACAAAGGTAAAGCTTTTAAACTCAGACAAAAAAACAGTAAAAGGAGTAACCGTTTCATATGAAGGAAACGAGGCAAAAATAAGTGTTCCAGAAGTTGAATCTGGAAATTATTACATCGAAGCAAAAGTATCTAGTAAAGAAGGAAAAGACACAGTACAAAAACAAATCTACATAGAAGATGGAAACCGTGAAAATATTACCTTGGCAATAGATAAAGGAATCTATAAACCACGGAGACACAGTAAACTTTAGGGCATTACTTACAAATAAAGAAAATGACCAACCAATGAAACAAGATGTAAATGTGTGTATATATGATGGCAATGAAAACAAAGTTTACAACGAAAATGTAAATACATCAGAATACGGAATAATAAGTGGAAACTTTACATTAGCAAATGAAGTAAATAGTGGTATTTACAAAATAGTAATAAAAACGAGTACAAATGAAACTACAAAATCATTTAAAGTAGATCCTTATGTAACACCTAAATTTGAAGTGAAAATAAATTTGGATAAACAAAATTATTTAGTAGGAGATACAGCAAAAATTAATTTAAATGCTAAATACTTCTTTGGAGAGGCAGTATCACAGGCAAAATACAAAATATATATAAATGATGAACAATATAGAACAATTACAGCAGATAACGAAGGAAATGCAAGTTTAGAATATAAAATAGAAGAAGAAAAAACATATAAAATAAAAGCAGAAGTAACAGATACATCAAATTATTACACAGAAACAACTTGTGATTTTGTTGCAAGTAAGGATATATTTAAAGTAGAAGCAATTCCAGAATATGGAAAATTAGTGACTGGACAAAATAATGATATATATGTATTTACATCAAATCCAGATGGAACACCACTAAAAACATATGTAACAATTTCATCAGGCGAGTATAAAAAACAAATTGCTACAGATGAAAATGGAATTGGAAAATTTTCAATAAATTCAACATATCTTACTAAGCTTCAAACAGCAAGCAATAACAGTAAAAAACAAGAAACGCAAAATACTAAAAACAGCAAAACGTTAAAAATAAAAGCAGAAAACATGAATGGAGAAGCAGTAGAAATAGAAAAAAACTTTGAAGTTGAAAATAAAACAATATTAATTTCGACAGATAAAGTTAAATATGGACAAGGGGAAGACATTAAAATTAATATTTCATCTGAATTAGATAAAAATAAAAATATATATGTTTTTAAAAATAATAAACTAATAAAAATGGTAAGTACAAATTCAGAAGAAACAGATATTAATTTAGGTGATGAATATGGAATAATAGACATTTACGTAACACAAAAAAGCAATCAAAGTAATTATACAAATAATGTAAATTCTTACAAAAAAACAATATTTATAAAACCAACCAAAAAACTAAATATAAATGTAAAAACAGACAAACAAGAATATACACCAGGAGAAAATATAGGGCTAGAATTTAACACTACAGACGAAAACAACAATAATATAGATAGTGCTTTACTAGTAAGCATGTTAGATAATTCTGTTCTAAATATAGCAAATAACGATTTATCCATAGATAATATAAAATTAGCTTTATCAGATTTATCTTTTTCCAATGAAATGGATGGAGCAACCTTATATTCATGTATAGTGGATGATAAGTCAGAGCAAACAATGATGGCATTATTGCTAAAGCAAGGAGATCGTAGCACAGATGTATCTGAATCAATAATAAATAATTCAGATGTAAGAGAAAAATCTGCAATAATTTCTGTAATAAGTATTATAATTATAATTGTTATTGTAATTGCTTTTATAAGCATTAAATTTCCAAAATGCAGAAAATTTATTAAGCATTTAATTAATGTAATAGTTTATATACCAGTAATTGTAGCTTCTATTATGTGTATAGCTAATAAACTAGGAGAACCAGTTGATCGATGGATTTTAGCATTTACGGTAATTGTTAGCTTAACAGTATATATTTCATGGATTTCGAGTATATATAAAATAATATTTAGAACATCAATATCAATTATATTATCATTAATATTGGGTGTTATAATAACGATTATAGTAAATTCTTTTGAAATAAATATAATGAAAATATGTATAATAATTGCATTGATAGTTTTAATATTAATAATAATAAACAAAATAAGTGAAACTAAAAAATTCAAATTAGATAAATACATAAAAATGGTAGTAAAAGAAATAATATACATAGGAAAATACCTTGTAACTTTAATTATATCTATAATTCTTGGAATGTCAATTGAAGGTTTAATAGATATTAAGGGGATTTTTATACCAATAAGTATAATAATGATATATATAATAAATTACATATTGAATATAACACATAAAGAAAAAGATTTAGATAAGAAAAAAGGAATTAGCCTTGAAAATATTGTTATAGGTATAATAATAATTATTATTATATTATTTATATTGCATCCACCAAAGCGCCATCCAACAATAGATCCACGAAACGATGTAGAGCCTATAGATGGAGGATATACTGTATCATCTGGAATGGGAACATCAGGAGATTTGTCATCTATAATAGAAAATGCCACAGATATAATATCAGACGAAAATAATTCTTATAAACAATCAAATGAAACAACAACAGAAAATAAAGATACAAAGGAATCGGAAAATACTACGGAAACAGTGGATGATGACAACATAAGAAATGTATTTTTAGAAAGTATGTGTTTTGTTCCAGAATTAGTAACAAACAATGGAAATGCAAAATTAGATTTAAAATTAAGTGACAACATTACAACATGGACAATACAAACTGTAGGAAATACAAAAGACGGAAAAATAGGATATAGTTCATTAGATAATGTAAAAATATTTAAGGAATTCTTTACAGACTTTGAGCTTCCAAAAAATATTGTAGAATCAGACAAAATAAGTATACCAGTAACAGTATATAACTATACAGAAAATTCACTTAATGCAACACTAAATATAAAAGAAGATGAGTGGTTTACATTACAAAATAACAATAATATTAATATAAATGTTGATGCAGGATCGTCGAAAATGGTATATATACCTATTACAATATTAAAAAATGGAGATTATAAATTTAGAGTAGAAGTATCAAATGGCTCATTATCAGACATTGTAGAAAAAGAAGTAACAATAGTTCCTAATGGCTATAAAGTAGAAAAAGTAGTATCCACAGGAAGTTTAGAAAAAAATGTATCTGAAGATATTTTAATAATGCAAGATTTTGTAGAAAATACAGCTTCTGCAAAAGTTAAAATATATGCAAATACAATATCACAAACTATAGAAGGAATAGAAAATATATTTAGAATGCCAACAGGATGTTTTGAACAAATATCTTCATCATTATATCCAAATATATTAGCATTAAAATATTTACAAGATAATGGAATATCAAATGAAGAATTAAAAACAAAGGCAAAAAATTATATTTCATCTGGTTACCAAAAACTTCTAACATATGAAGTGCCAGGAGAAAGTGGGGGATATTCACTATATGGGACATCACCAGCAGAAACAGTATTAACAGCATATGGTTTAATGGAACTTACAGACTTAAAACAAGTTTACAATGTGGATCAAGCAGTACTTGACAAAATGACTAATTTCTTATATGGAAAGCAACAATCAAATGGAACATTTACTATAACAGGAAGTCATATAGGAGGTGCAGGATCTAGAGAAAATTTAGCCTTAAATGCATATATAATATGGGCATTATCTGAAAGTGACCCACATAATAGCAATTTATCAAAATCTGTAGATTACATAAAAGGAAAATTGGACAATATAGACGACAACTATACATTAGCATTAGTTGCAAATATTTTAGCAAATGTGGAAGATAAAGAAGCAGAAAATGTAGTAAAAAGGTTAGAAAATAATGTAAATATGAATAATGATTACGGATATGTAACATCTATTATTAAAGACTACTATGGATCAAAGAGCACATGCCAAACAATTCAAACAACAGCATTAACATCAATGGCTATAACTAAAGTAAAAAATGAATCAAAAATACAAAAATCTCTTACTAATTATCTAATTAGCCAAAGAGATTCAGGAGGAACATGGTATAGTACTCAAGCAACAATATTAGCATTAAAAGCATTGAATATAGCTCAACAGAAAAATAAATTGGAAAACCAAACAATTTCTGTAAATGTAAATTCTAATGAGCAAAGAATAGAAATAAAAGATAATCCATTAGAATATTATGAGTTAAAATTTGATAATCTCCAAAAAGAAAATAAATTAAATATCAATTGCGAAAAAAGTGGGGCATATTACGAAGTTGTAGAAGAATATTACGTACCATATGAAAAGGTAGACAAATCACAAGATAATATAGAAGTAACTGTTGATGCGAATAATAATTTAGGTGTAAACGAGTTGTTAAATACACATATAAAAGCAATAAATAAAAGTCAGGACAGCATTGAAAATGGAATGATAACTATAAATATACCACAAGGATTTGTAGTTCTAGAAGAGAGTTTATCACAATTAGAAAATAAAGGTATAATTGAAAAATATGAAACAACATATTCTACAATAAATATATACTTAAGAAGTTTTGAAGCAGATCAGATTGTAGATTTAGACATTAATTTCAGAGCATCTTATCCAGTTGAAATTACGGGACTTGGTGTTAAAGCATATGATTATTATAACCCAGAAATTGAAGGAAAGTCTCTTCCAATTTCAATAAAAGTTACTGAATAAAATGCGGAAAATCTGTTGACAAATAACAAAAAACGTATTATTATATTGACATAATACAAAAATAGTAAGAGAAAAGTAAAATAGAAAATATCTTTAAAAGAGAAGTTAGTCATTGGCTGAAAGCTAACAAAAGTAAAACTATTTGAAAACTACCTCTTCATATTCCGAGTGAATAAGCTAGGCGAATGGAATACGTTATAATTCTATTAATTAAGAAAAAATAAGGATGGAACCGCGTAATATATACGCTCCTATGGATACAAAAGGTGTCTGTAGGAGCTTTTTGTATCAAAAAAGAAAAGGAGGAAAAAAATATGATTAAAATAACATTAAAAGATGGAAGTGTAAAAGAAGTAGAAGAAGGAAAGAGCATATTTGATATTGCAAAAGAAATAAGCGAAGGTTTAGCAAGAAACGCAACATGTGCAAGTATAGATGGTAAGACAGTAGATTTAAGATATATATTAAACAAAGACTGTAACCTAGAAATACACACATTTGAAAGTTCATTAGAAGGAAAAAAAGCATATTGGCATACAACTTCACACATAATGGCACAAGCGATAAAAAGAATAAAACCAGAAACAAAATTAGCAATTGGACCATCAATAGATGAAGGATTTTATTACGATTTTGACGTAGAAAAAAATTTTACAGATGAAGACAAAGAAAAAATAGAAGCAGAAATGAAAAAAATAATAAAAGAAAATTTACCAATAGAAAGATTTACACTTCCAAGAGAAGAAGCTATAAAATTCATGGAAGAAAAAAATGAACCATACAAAGTAGAGTTGATAAAAGACCTACCAGAAGGGGAAGAAATATCATTCTATAAGCAAGGGGAATTTACGGACTTATGTGCTGGACCACATTTAATGAGTACAGGAAAAATAAAAGCTGTAAAAATCCTATCTACATCAGGAGCATATTGGAGAGGTGATGAGCATAATAAAATGCTACAAAGAATATATGCTATATCATTCCCAAAAGCAAGTCAAGTAGAGGAATATTTAGCAAAACTTGAAGAAGCAAAAGAAAGAGACCATAGAAAAATAGGAAAAGACCAAGAATTATTTATGACACATAAATTGGTAGGTTCAGGACTTCCTTTATATTTACCAAAAGGAGCAACAATAAGAAGAGTCTTAGAAAGATACATTCAAGACAAAGAATTAGCTTTAGGATATCAACACGTATATACACCAAGCTTAGCAAATGTAGCATTATACAAAACATCAGGACACTGGGATCATTATAAAGATGATATGTTCCCTATGATGAAAATGGGTGATGAAGAAATAGTTTTAAGACCAATGAACTGCCCACATCATATGTTAATATATAAGAGCAAAATGCGTTCTTATAGAGATTTACCAATAAAAATAGGAGAACTTGCAAATGATTTTAGATACGAAGATAGTGGAAGTGTTTGCGGATTAGAGAGAGTTCGTCAAATGTGCCAAAATGATGCGCATTTATTTGTAAGACCTGACCAAATAAAAGAGGAAGTAGGAAAAGTTTTAAGCTTAATAAAAGAAGTTTACCAAGAAGATTTTGGTTTCCCAGCTTCAGCATTTAGTTATAGATTATCTCTAAGAGATAAAAATAATAAAGAAAAATATATAGACAATGACGAAATGTGGGAAACAGCAGAAAGCCAATTAAGAGAAATTTTAAAAGAGCTAAATATAGACTTTTACGAAGCAGAAGGTGAAGCTGCATTTTATGGTCCAAAAATAGATATACAAATAAAAAAAGCTTTAAACCACGATGTTACAATACCAACATGTCAATTAGATTTTGCTTTACCTGAAAGATTTGAACTTGAATATGTAGGAGAAGATGGAGAAAAACATAGACCTGTTGTTATTCACAGAGCTATACTTGGAAGTTCGGACAGATTTATTTCTTTCTTGCTTGAAGAAACAAAAGGAGTTTTACCTTTATGGCTTGCACCTGTTCAAGTAGAGGTTATGCCACTTACTGATAAGCAAAGAGATTATGCGGTTAAAGTAACTGAAGATTTACGTAAATTTGGAATTCGTGTGGAATTAGATGATAGACAAGAAAAGATTGGTTATAAAATTCGTGAAGCACAATTAAGCAAGATTCCATATATGTTGATTTTAGGAGATAAAGAGGTTGGTGGTAACCAAGTTGGAGTTCGTGCTAGAGGAGAAGGCGATATTGGTGCTATGGATGAAGATAAATTTATAGAAAAATTGAATGAGGAAATTAGATGTTTTGGTAAATAGTTTTTAATATTTATAATAATAAGCAAGGAGTAAGTAGTTTGGTATTTATTCTTTGCTTTTTTTGGTCATTTTGGTATTGATTTTTGTAATTGACTTTTATGTTTGGTCCGGATTTGTTATAAAGATATGATTGTTTTTGTCTGTTTTAAGGGTTTCCTACATGTTTTAAGAAACTCTAAATTAATTTTTTGGCACCCTTTCACTTAGTCCTCGTTAGCACTCGACGTGAACTATTTCCTAAAAATTAATTAAGAGTTTCTAAAAACATTTCGGTCACACCTTAAAACAGACAAAAACAATCATATCTTTATAACAAATCCTACTCTGTAATAGTGATTTTGAGGTATTATTTATTATGTTATAATTTAAATTTTGTATAATAAAACCTACTCTGTAATAGTGATTTATATTATTATAATTAGGTGTCTATAAATTGAATTCGTTCGAGGTTTTTGTAGGCGGGGTCGTAGATATTTTGGCCTGTGTAGTCAAATCTTGAACCATGACAGGGACAGTCCCAAGTTTTGTCTAAATTGTTCCAGGTAAGTAAGCAACCTAAATGTGTGCAGTTGGGTTTTACGGCGTAAATATTACCGGAAGTATCTTTGTAAATACCAATATCCATGCCATTTAAGCTGATAATTGCACCATTATCATTTTTTATTTGGGCAATGTTTTCTTGTGGGATATTAATTTTATTTGTAACAAAAGATTTAAAAACTTGCTCAGTCATATTTTTTAATTCGTCTCGGTTTTTTAAAGGTTTGAATCTTCGAGAGTTGAAAACGAAAGCAAATTTGTTTTCTTTACCGAGTATATCGTCGGTTATAATATTTGCAGAAACATTAGAAGATGTTATTCCCCATTTATTAAAACCTGTTGCTACATATACACCATTAAGAGATGATGAATATGAGCCTATATAGGGAATTTTATCTAGGGAAATACAGTCTCTGGTGTTCCATCTATATAAAATTTCTGAATGGGGATAATGTTTAAAAACAACGTTTTCCAAGGCTTTATAAGTGCTTTTATTATCTGGGGCGAATCCTGTTTTATGGTCACTGCCTGCAACAATAAGTATTTTTTTATCTTGAAAATTTGCAGTTCTAAAAGAATAGATTGGTTGGCTAGGATTAATATACATTCCATCAAAAAGTTGCGAATGAGTATCCACAGCTATGGCATACGATGTAGATTGATACATTTTGGCAAAATAAAATCCGAGATAATTTTTTAAATGGATAGTGTGTGGCAACAATTAACCTTGAAGATTTTATTTCGTAATTATTTACATAGGTAATATAATTTTCACCAACTTTTTCAAAATTAGAAGCAGTAGAGTTTTCAAAAATTAATGAATTATTTTTTTGAATTGCATTTGCAAGTCCAAACATAAACTTTACAGAATTGAATTGAGCTTGTTTTTCAGTTTTTATTGCACCTCTTATTTTAAAAGGTAAACCACAATCTGTTACAAACTCGGGAGATTCACCTAAGTTTTGTAAAGCCTTTATTTCCGCATGGATTTTGGTCAATTCATTTTGATTTGTTGTGTAAACATAATTAGGAAGAAATTCAAAATCACATTCAATATTTTCATCATCAATTATATTTTTTATGTTTCCAATTGCCTCTTTATTTGCAGTAAGGTAAGCCTTAGCAAATTTTTCCCCATATGAATGAATTAAATAATCATATATTAAATTGTGTTGATAAGTAATTTTGCCAGTTGTATTACCACTAGCTTTTTGACCAATTTTATCTTTATCAACAATAATTACGTTAAATCCTAATCTAGATAGATAATATCCGCAACTTAATCCAGTTAAACCTGCACCAATAATGCAAATATCGCACTTGTGGTTTTCATCAATTTTATTAAAACTAACTTGTTTATTTATTGAATTTTGCCAGTAAGAAGACAATATAATCACATCCTTTTATAGTAGTGTACAACAAAAAAGAAAAAATATTCAAAAAAAGAACAAATATAAAAAATATCAAGAAAATACGCGTTTTTGTTGAATTTTGTCGAACGATTTATGTTGACATTTGTGGGATTTATGATATAATTTTTACATTAAATCGATTTGATAAACGAAAAATTTTTATATTCCTATATATTTTTATTTTACATCTGAATATCATAATGCAAAGAAAGAAGGTAGATTATGGAGAAAATAATGTTAGAACAATTTATGAACTTATCAAAACAAATAGGCGAACTCGGGGCTAGAATGGAAGAAGGATTTAAAAGGCAAGATGAAAAAATGACAGCAATGGAAACAAGGCTAAATGAGAGAATTGATAATGTAGAAGAAAAATTAAATGCAAAGATCGATAATTTTGAAAGTAACTTAAATGCAAAGATCGATAATTTTGAAAGTAACTTAAATGCAAAAATTGATAGAGTAGAAGAAAAATTAAGCACAAAAATCGATAATGTAGAGAAAAAAATAAATGCAAATATGTCGCAAAATATCAAGGATACTGCGGAAATGTTTACAGAGGTATTTAAAGAAATCGAAAAAGTAGGAAATAATTATTAGTAAAAGTAGTAAAAAACAAACTAAAGTGTTATAATAAGAAAAAAACAAAAGGAGGAAATAGATTTGAACGAAAATCAAAGAAAAGAATTACTAAACGAAAAACAATCAGGATGGTTAGAAACTGATGAAGAAAAATTTGGAAAAATATTTGAATTTTGTAATGGTTACATGGAATTTTTAAATCGTTCCAAAATCGAAAGAGAATTTGCAGAAAATGCAAGAAAACTAGCAGAAGAACATGGATTTAGAGATGTAAACAGTGTAGAAAAATTAAATGCAGGAGACAAAGTATATTTTGTAAACAGGGAAAAAAGTGTATATTTAGCCGTAATAGGAGAACAAAAACTAGAAAAAGGTTTACACATAGTAGGAGCACATATAGACTCTCCACGTTTAGATTTAAAACCAAATCCATTATACGAAGATGGGGAACTTGCCTATTTTAACACACATTATTATGGAGGAATAAAAAAATACCAATGGACAACAATACCATTAAGTATACATGGAGTAATGATAAAAGCAAATGGAGAAAAAATAACAATAAATATTGGAGAAGATGAAACAGACCCAATATTCACAATAACAGACTTATTACCACATTTAGCAAAAGAGCAATCAGCAAAGAAATTAGGAGAAGCAATAGAAGGAGAAAATTTAGATCTACTAGTTGGAAGTATTCCAATTTTAGATGATGAAGCAAAGCAAAAGGTAAAATTAAATATATTAAAAATATTAAACGAAAAATATGGAATAACAGAAAAAGACTTTGTAAGTTCAGAATTAGAACTAGTACCAGCATTCAAAGCTCGTTCTCTAGGTTTTGATTATGGAATGGTAGCAGCTTATGGACAAGATGATAAAGTATGTAGTTATACAGCATTAAAAGCATTAATGGAAATAGAAAGACCTCAAAAAACAGCAATATGCATTCTTTCTGATAAAGAAGAAATAGGAAGTGTAGGAAATACTGGTATGGAATCACATGTATTTGATTACTTTATATCAGAACTATTAAACAAAACAGGAGAAAACAGAGTAAATTTATTAGACAAAGTATTTTGTTACTCAAAAATGTTATCATCAGATGTTGATGCAGGATTTGATCCATTATATGCATCTGTTTCAGACAGAAACAACTGTGGATATTTATCAAAAGGTATAACTTTAAATAAATATACTGGTTCAAGAGGAAAATCGGGAGCTTCAGATGCAAATGCCGAATTTGTAGCTTGGGTCAGAAATCTTTTTGAAACAAACAATATAAAATACCAAGTGTCAGAACTTGGAAAAGTAGATGTTGGCGGTGGAGGAACAATTGCTTACATTTTAGCAAATAAAGGTGTAGATGTAATAGATTGTGGAGTTCCTGTTTTATCAATGCATGCTCCTTACGAAGTTACAAGTAAGTTTGATATTTTCGAAGCTTATAGAGCTTATAAAGCTTTTTGGAATAAGGATTAAAATAAAAAATGTAGATGAAAATTGAGTTTCATCTACATTTATTTACTTCTTTGCTAATCTGGTCAATTAACTCTATAAAATCACTTAATTTAATATCTAATCGTAATTGGCATTTTTTAAATACAGAAACCAAAGCATCTAAATTATTAGTAGTTTGAGCTTGATATAAGCTACGTCTATATTCAGTATTATACTCATTATCAATAGCAATGAGATCAACATCGTTTTCTATACATTGTTTTAAAATAATAAATCTACCTATACGGCCATTACCATCTTGAAAAGGATGAATTTGTTCGAATTTTTGATGAAAATTAGCAATAGCAAATATATCTTTTTTACTTTCTTTCCAATCTTCTAAAAGATTAAAAATATTATTTTCAACTAAATGAGGTTCACACAATTTTAAATCCGTTTTTGAAAGTCTATTTGAATATTTTTTCCATTTACCAATATTATCTATCTCATCATCAATGGTTCCTTTTTTTAATATTCGATGCCATTCCCATAATAAATATTTGTCTAAGGGGTCGCCTAAGGTATTTATTACTATATCAAATAATTCTAATGAATTTGTTGTTTCAATGACATCGTCTAGAAAATGTTCACCAATTACTTTCTTTTGTTCTAACAAATCGGCTAAATTATCTCTACTAAAAGTACTGCCTTCAAGTTTATTGGAATGATATAAATATTCTATTTTTATGGCGTCATAAACGGAATTTTTAATTTTTGATAATTTTTGCATTGTTTTTATATTTATTTTCATGGAAACACCTCGTTTTATTAAAATTCCCCCTCAACAAAATTAAGATATTTTGTTGAGGGGGTATATATGGTGAGCCAGGAGGGAATCGAACCCCCGACACCAGGCTTAGAAGGCCTGTGCTCTATCCAACTGAGCTACTGACCCATATCAAATCAACAGAACTATAATAACATAAAAAAGTAAAGTTGTCAATAAAAAATGCTAAAAAAATACAAGTTTTAAGTTAACATAAAAGGTTAAAGCAAATGTCTGTAAAAAATGACTATAAAAAGAAATTTATTAAGGTCATACTAAAATTATTATAAATATGTTACATAGTATCTATTCATAGTTGATTTGTATCAATATAAATTAAATCATATTTTCATCTTTTAGATCTTTTAAAAAATCTGCTAAAAATTCTTCAACTGGAACATTGAATATGATTGATAAACCAAATAGTTCATAGTCTTTTAAAATACGATTGCCTGTTTCTAATTTGTGGAGTGAAGGCTTTGAAATATCGATACCAATAAGCGCTAATTTTGTTGATAAATCAGAAAGAGATAATTTATTTTTCATACGTAATTCTTTAATTTTTTTTCCTGTTACGTTTAAACGTTCATTATATTTACTGCATTGATACATTTTATTTTGATCCTTTTCTATATATTTTTAATTTTTATTTTATACAATTATTAAAATTATATGTATCTACTAGCGATACAACGATATATATTATTGGTTATTTTAAGTATCAAAAATTATATAAATTTACATAAAATACTAAAAAATCAAAAAAGTGTTGACAAAAGTTTAAAAATGGTGTATTCTAATAATGAAACGTATCCACTGACGATACGAAAACACAAAAAAGAAAAAATTCTAATGGATAAAAATAAGAGATGAATTATATTTGTTATTTGTATTCAAAAAGTAGCTACTAAAAAAATTACAGTTGAGAAATTGAAAATGTGAATTTATTAAGGAGGATATTGTATGAAAGATGAAAGAGAAAGGCAAATAAGGAGAATATTGAATAAGTATGAATGTATGGGTAGGGCTGGTGAAGGTGAACGTTTTCGAGTTCATTATCAAAAAGATGGAGCTTCAAATGAGGTCGGTTATGTATGCGGAACAATTGACAGAGAAAAAAATGGAGATATGATAGACGAGTTGGAAGAGCTTGGATTTAAAGTTATGTATCCAATGGGTTTAAAACCAAACCTTTTAGCAAATAAAAAAGAAGATGAAAAAGAAGAATTAGTAAATATTTTGATACATAACAGTCAAAGGACGAGTGCATTGATTGTAGATAGAAATGAACAACACCATACAGCGGAGCTTCTAAATACAATTATGAGCCACTATCAATGGGGGTTACGTTTATATGCTGGGTATGGATTGGCAGGCCAAGGAGCGAAAAATGCTACAAAAGAAGGCAGATATAGACCATTACTTGATAGTCGTAGTGAGGATAATATTTTTTACAGAAGCGATCCGAGATTGATTGACGAGGGTATGGGATTTGAAGAAAGATTAGAAAGCGTCGGTTTTGATTGTAAATGGGCAGATGATAGAGGAGCGCGATTTAAAGTAAAAACAGATGACAATATTAAAATACAGAAAGTTGATCAATCTAGTTTCAAAAAAGCTTATTATAAAGCAAAAACGACTATAAAAGATGTTTTTAATAAAATAAAAAATTTAAAACAAAGGGATAAACAGGAAACAGTTAAAGGAACAGAAGAAATTGAGAGGTAGGTGTTACATATGAAAGAAAATTATGCAATAGCATTTAGAGAAGTAATAGAGGTATTAGCTAATTCTAGTAGTGATATAGTCGAGAAAATACCGAAGTCATTTATGAATTTTTTATTGGAAAATTGTGATAAAGATTATATTCCAGTTATTAATTTTTGCGATGATTTTTGGGAAGATAATTTAAGAGAAGAGACACAAGCTATTTTAGCTCTAATTTATAGAGATTATATTGTAGATAAAGAAATGAGAAAAGAATTATTGACTCAAGAGGAAAAAGAATATAACGATAAATATAATGTAGAAAACTTATTTAAAAAAGAAATAAAAAAAGAAAATAATCAAAATGAAAATAATACAGCATTAGTTGAAGTAAAAAAAACAGCCTGGTATAAAAAAATATATAATAAATTATTACAAATATTTGGAAAAAAATAGTAAAGAAATAAAGTTAATAAAAATAGCGAATTAGAAAATGAATTTTGCTAATTCACTATTTTGTTTCAAAAATCTTAAGCTCTACCTAAGATAACACTACAATGAAAATACAACAACCAATAAATCTATAAAAACCAATATTTATCCAAAACGCCCGAAATCTAAAAATCCCTAGATTTCAGGCGTTTTTTCATTCCTAAAAAACACCTATCCCAAAATATTGTGAACTTTCTGTGAAAAACATTTACAACCAAAGCCATAAATGATAATATAATAATGTTAAATCAAAGAAAAAATAAATAAGGAGGAACCACCCGTGATTGAGGTAAAAAATGTCACAAAAAAATACGGAAGCTTTGTAGCCGTAGACGATATCAGCTTTACTATAAAAGACGGAGAAGTTGTAGGATTCCTAGGACCAAATGGAGCAGGAAAAAGTACAACAATGAACATGATAACAGGTTATATTGAGCAAACAGAAGGAAACATTATAGTAGATGGCTATGATACAATAAAAAAATCAAAAAAAGCAAAGAAAGAAATAGGTTATATGCCAGAAGGAGTACCATTATATACAGATTTAACAGTAAAAGAATTTGTAACATACATGGCAGAACTAAGAAAAGTAGACAAAAAGACCAAAAAAGAAAAAGTACAAAATGTGCTTAAAGAAACTGGGCTAGACCAAATTCAAAACAAACTAATAAAAAACTTATCAAGAGGACAAAAACAAAGAGTAAGTTTAGCAGGAACATTAGTTGCAGATCCAAAAATACTAATACTAGATGAACCAACAGTAGGACTAGATCCAAAACAAATTACGGAAATAAGAAGTTTAATAAAAAATCTAGGAAAAAAACACACCGTAATATTAAGCTCTCACATTTTGTCAGAAGTAAGCCAAATATGTGACAGAGTAATAATAATAAATAAAGGAAAAATAGTAGCAGTAGATACGCCTGAAAACCTAGAAAAGAAAGTATCAGACAATAATATTGTTTATGTAACAGTAGAAGACAAAGAAGGCAAAGTAGCAAGTATGAAAGAAAAAATAGCAGGAATAAAAGAAATAAAACTAGTAAAAGAAAACGAAGACAAAACAAAACAATATGAAATAATAGGAGAAAACAACATAAATCTAAACAAAACAATATTTAGTGAATTTGCAAAAGAAAATATTACAATAGTAGAAATGAAAAAAGCAGAAGCAACACTTGAAGATGCATTTATGAAAATAATAAAAGAAGGAGGAGATAAATAATGGGAGCAGTAATAAAAAAAGAACTAAAAAATTACTTCTTATCTCCAATAGGATATGTTGTAATAGGAATATTTTTATTAGCATTTAGTAGTTTCTTCTTTTTAACTACAATAAATCAATCAAGTATTGATTTAACATATCTATTTTACTATACTGCATTATATGGACTAATGTTTATAGTACCACTTCTTACAATGTGGACATTTTCAGGAGAAAGAAAATCAGGAACAGACCAATTACTATTAACATCACCAGTTAGCGTGTTAGGAGTTGTAATTGCAAAATTCCTATCAGCACTACTTTTAATAGTAATACCAGTTATATGTACATTAATGTATTTTGGAATTTTATGTTTCTTTGAAATGCCAAATGTTCCAATATATTTAACATCAATGTTAGGATTTTTACTACTTTCAATGACATATATATCATTTGGAATACTAGCATCAAGCCTTACAGAATCACCAATAATTGCAGGAATAGTAACTTTTGGATTTGTATTTGCAGCAACATGGGTTCCATATTTAGTAGATAGTTTATCAAATTTATCATTAATGGATCAATTTATAAATTTCCTATATGGACAAATAAATATAGGTTCTTGTGTATTATTTGTAACACTAACAATAGCTTGTATTTTAATAACAATGATAATTATGCAAAGAAGAAAAAGCGTAAAATAGGAAAGGAGTAGGAAAATTGAAAGAGAAAAAAGAAAAAAAGCTTGAAAAAGATACAAAAAAAGAAAATTCGAGCAAAGAAACATTTGGAACAAAATTTATAAATACAATAAAAAAGAGATGGCTAATAAGTGGAACAAATACAATTCTATTAATTGCAATATTAATTGCTATAGTAATTTTAATAAATTCAATTGTTCAATCACTTAATTTAACAGCAATAGACTGTACATCAAATAAAGAATATACACTAACAAACGAAAGTAAAGAAAGAGTTTCAAACATACAAGAACAAGTAAACATCTATTTTGTAGGATATGAAGATTCAGAAGCACACGTAAATTTGGCAAAACAATATAATAAAGCAAACAACAAAATAAATGTAGAAGTAATAGATGCAAATTCAAGAACAGACATTGCTTCAAAATACAATGTAACAAATGACAGCAAGGCAATAATAGTGGAAAATGGAGATCGTTCAAAAACATTGTATTCAGATGACTTATATACATATGATAGTAGCTATCAAACAATAGACTTAACAGAAGAAAAAATAACATCAGCTATTTTAAATGTTACATCAGACAAAATAGCAAAAGTATACTTCTTATCAGGATACTCTGATTATTCATTAGATTATTCGGGAGGAATGTATTATTTGGCATCATACTTAAAAGATGAAGTTTTAGATTATGAAACTTTAGACCTTCTAGTAAAAGGTTCAATACCAGACGATTGTGATACATTAGTTATAACTACACCAAATAAAGATTTTGACGAGTTAACAACAAACGAAATTACAAAATACATAAATAATGGCGGAAAAATATTATGGTTAAATGCAAGCTATTCAGAACAACAAAATTTACCAAATGTAAACAAAATACTTGCATTATATGGAATAAATCCATTTGAAGTAGGATATATATACGAAAAAGATAGCAGTAGAACAGCATTAGGATATGCAAGTTGTATAGTAGAGGATTTAGGAACAACAGATGTTGCAAAGAAATTAGCAAATGCAGTTTTATTAAGCGCAACAAAAATAAATGTAAATAAAGACGAACTAGAAAACCTAGGAGTAGAAGAAGAAGACATAATATCTACATCAACAACATCATACTTTAGAAAAGACGTATCAAACTCTTCAAGTAATACAGATGGAGACGAACAAGGCGGATTTACTGTTGGAGGAATCTTTACAAAAACTATATCAAACAACACCGATGAAAATACAGATGAAAGTATAGACGAAAATAATGATGAAAACAAAATATCATCAAAACTTATAATATTTGGAGATAATAATTTTGTATCAGATTTAACAATACAAAGTAATGTAAACCCAATGGTATTTTTAGCTAATAACAAAGATTTAATGTTAAATTCAATTGCATATTTAACAGATAATGATGAAGACATAACAATAAGAAAAGACTACACAAAATCAAGCGATTTTACACCAACAGATGGTCAAAAATTAGTAATAATTAGAATAATATTTATTGTACCACTTGCAATAATTTTATTAGGATTTGTTGTAAGACAAGTAAGAAAAAACAAGAAATAAAATCATAAACTAAACCCCTGTGTATATAATAATACAGGGGTTTTTATGATTTTATTTACAATTATAGGTTCTATTATAGGAGCAGGTTTTGCATCTGGCCAAGAAATATATTTATTTTTTTATAGGTTTGGAATAAATGGAATTTTGGGAATACTCCTATGTAACATAATTATGGCAATTATTATTTATAAAACATTAAAAATAGTTAAGGAAAATAAAATTTATTCATATAAAGATTTTTTAAATACAATTTTTGAAAACAAAACAATGTTGATAAATTCAACAAATATAATAATAAATATATTTTTGTGTGCGACTTTTTTTATTATGATTTCGGGATTTGGAACATATTTATCTCAAACATTTAGAATTAATAAAATTTTAGGAAGCAGTATTTTAGCAATTATTTCATACTGTATTTTCTTAAAAAATATAGAAGGAATAACCAAAATAAATAGCATAGTTATACCGGCTTTAATTTTTATGGTTGTAATAATTGGAATAAAAAATATTTTGAATTTAGATATAAGCAAAATTGGAACAAATATTACAACAAACCAAAGGCTTTTTTGGGTAATCCAAGCTATTTTATATGCAAGTTATAATTTAATTTTGTTGATACCTGTTTTAATTAATTTAAAGGAATTTCTAAAAACTAAAAATCAGATAAAGCTTATAACGTCTGGTGTTGGAATTATAATGTGCATGATGTCTATATTGGTATTTTTGCTATTGGTAAATGTTGATACAGACTTTTCAAATTTGGAAATGCCTATTGTTTATGTGATTGAGAATAAATTTTCGTCCTTTAAATTTATATATGGAATGATAATTCTGTTTGCAATTTTTACAACAGCTATTTCAGTTGGAATTGCTTTTTTAAATAATATATGTAAAAATAAGAAAAGTTTTCCACAATTTGCGGGCATATTGTGTATAATTAGTGTTTTTGTTTCTCCAATTGGTTTTTCAAATTTAGTGAATTGGTTGTTTCCTTTTTTTGGATATTTGGGAATCGTTGAGGTGTGTTTTATTTTGAAATTATAAATTAAAAATTAGCTATTGACAACGTTAGATATATAGTTTATTGTATTTGTTACCTTTCACTTAAAGGTGGAAAGGAGGTTGCTCTTTGAAAGAATTACTTAAAGTGTTGAAACTTTATTTGATTTACTTAATCGTAAAACACTTAGGGGATTAGACAAATAGGAAAAAGACTAGGTATGCTTTGGCAGGCACCTAGTCTTTTTTACGCTCTTTGAATTACTTAAATATCGACGTCTTGATGTTATTTTAACATCTTTTTTATTATATGTCAAATTTTTTGATTTATTCTTAATTATGTAAAATAAAAAAATATTCCAACCATTATTCACATAAAAACAAAAAATCCCCACACTAAATAAAAAAAATTATTGCTATTTTCCAACGTATTTGATAAAATATAAAACATAATAAACCAAAAGGAGAAAACAATGGACAGCGAAAAAAAAGAATACCAAATACAAAGAGAACTAAACATAAGAAAGATTGTAATATGTACAATTTTAGCACTAATAGCGATAGCAATAATAGTAATATTTTCACTATACATAGCAGAAGACAGTTTCAGAAAGTGGGTAGACACCAATTTATTAAGAAAAAACATTACATCTGAAAAGGTAGCAACAATAGACCTAAATGTTGATAAAAACAACCAAATATATTGTTACAACAAATATATATGTATACTAAACGAAAAAAACTTAAAGTTATATAATCAATCAGGAGAAAGCATAACAGACATATCAGTAGACATAAACACAGCACTATTTTCATCAAACGATAAATACTTAGCAATAGCAGAAAAAAATGGGCAAGAAGTTTGTGTAATTACAGACAAATCGTATTCATGGAGACAAAAAGTAGACGGAGAAATACTGCAAGTATATGTAAATAAAAATGGATATGTAGCACTAGTTACAACAGATACAACATATAAATCAATTATCACAGTATATGATACAACAGGCAAACAAATAATGAGAAACTTTTTATCAACAACCAGAGTTATAGATGTATCTATATCTAATGACAACAAATATGTAGCTTTTGCAGAAATGGATACATCAGGTACGCTAATAAAATCAAGTGTAAAAATAATATCAATAGAAAAGGCACAAGAAAAATCAGAAGAAGCGATAATATACTCTAAAGAGGCAGAAACATCTCAAATGATAATAAAAGTACAATATCAGGAAAAAGATGATCTAATATGTGTATATGATGATTTAGTGGAACTTATAAAAGACAACAAAGAAACCCAAATTCTAAAAAAAGATGACCAGACTACATTTATATCTGGAAAATTAAATAATAGTGTAGCATACATAAAAGAAGAACAAAAAGGCATATTTGATTCAAGTTCAATATTAAACATTGTTAACACATCAAGTAATCAAACATATACATACAATTTTGATGAAATTGCAAAAGAAATGTATACATATGGAGATGTTATTGGAATAAATATAGGAACAGAGATGTATTTTGTAAGAACAAATGGATTATTATTAAAAAAATACATATCAAACCAAGAAATAACAAATGTAATGATGGCAAACAATTTAGCTATAATTATATATAAAGATAGAATAGAAATAATAGATTTATAGAGGGTGAGAAAATGGGAATTATATTAGATATTTTTATAATTGCAATTTTGGCATTAAACATAATAATGGGATATAAAAAGGGATTAATAAATGTAATATTTAACATATTTGCATTTTTAATAGCAATATTAATATCACTAATTTTATATAAGCCTGTTGCAAATTTTATAATAAATAACACAAATATACAAGAGAATATGAAAACAATGATTATGAAAAACAATAAAGAAAGTGAACCTAAAGAAGAAAATTCCGCAAACGATATTCAAAAATACATAGAAAATCAAATGAAAAACCTAAATGAAGAGGCAAAAGAGACAGCAACAGAAATATTAGCTGAAAATGTATCAACCAAATTAATTGAAATAATGACAGTAATAATTTTATGTATTTTAACAAGAATAGTACTAATTATATTCAAGTTTTTTGCCGAAACACTAGCAAATTTACCAATTGTAAAACAATGTAACGAATTAGGTGGAATTATATATGGTGTAGTAACAGGAATAATCATAATATATATAATACTAACAATATTATTTTTCGTTGTATCAATAAACGAAAATGGTACAATCTCAAATATGATAGACAGTTCATTTATAACAAAAATTTTATATGATAATAATATTATTGTAAACTATTGCTTTTTAGGTAAAAATTTGTTATAATTCGGGATATAGTTTTTAATTTAAATGGAAAAGAGTGGAAAATAGTAGCAAATGAATAAAAAAGAAAATAAGGAAAACAAGGAAAATAAAGTAAAAAATAAAAAAACAAGGAAAAAACATATTGTTTTAAGAGTAATACTTATAATATTATTAATGATTATATTATTTATAGCAGGATTTGTAGGATATAGTGCATATAAAAATGGCTGGGGAGTAAAGGGACTAATACAAACAGCCATGGGTCAAGACGAAAAAAAATTAGCAGACCTAGACCCACTAACAGTATTAATATTAGGAGTAAGTGAAGATATATCATCAAAACTAACAGACACAATAATGGTTGCTTCATATAACCCAAAAACACAAAAAGCAACACTTATATCGATACCAAGAGATACATTTATTGGAAAAAACAAAAACACAGCAACATCATATGACAAAATAAATGCATTATATCAAACAAACCCAGAAAAAACATTAGATGCAGTAAATAAAATAACAGGTTTAGATATAAAATATTATGTTGTAATAAGCAATAATGCACTAGTACAACTAGTAGATGAAATTGGCGGAGTAGACTTTGATGTTCCAATAAATATGGATTATGATGATAGTTCACAAGACTTATATATACATCTAAAAAAAGGTCAGCAAAAGTTAACGGGAGAACAAGCAGAAGGGCTAGTAAGATTTAGAAAAAACAACAACGGAACCTCATATCCATCAGAATATGGAGACAACGATTTAGGAAGAATGAGAACACAAAGAGAATTTATAACACAAGTTGCAAAACAAACAATTCAACTAAAAAATATAACAAAAATAGGAAGCTTTATAGACATAGTAAAACAAAATGTAACAACAAACATAAAAAATTGGTCAACAATAAAAGACTACATTGCATATGCAGTAGACTTTAATACAGAAAATATACAAACAGCAAGTATACCAGGAGAAGCAAACTATTACAACAAACTATCATTCTTTATATATGATAAAAAAGAGACAGATAAACTAATAGAAGAGTTATTTGCAGAGCAAAATGGAACAACAGAGGAAACAACAACAACTAATATTGCAAATGAAACCAATACTACAAATACAACAAACACAACAAGTTCAAAAACCAATACAGAAAATACAAGCACAACAAAAAGCAATTCTAAAGTTAAAATAGAATTGTTAAATGGTAGTGGAAACAAAAATCTTTTAAATAAGGCCACAAAAGCCTTAAAAGCACAAGGATATAATGTTTATAAAACAGGAACAACTACAACAACATCAAAAACAACAATAGTAAATAAATCAGGAATAGAAACAGACACAATAAGCGATATAAAAGATGTTTTAGGAGTTGGAAATATATCAAGTAGTGTTTCAAGTTCAAGTACTGTAGATGTAAAAATCGTAATTGGAAAGGACTACAAATAAAAATGAGGGATATTTAATATCCCTCAAACAATTATTTTTTTTTCTTAGATTTTGAAAACAATAAAGTAGTTAATATCAAAAACAATACAATTCCCAAAACAATTTTAAAAACAAATAATAAAAATTCATCTTCTTCTACATCGTGAGATGCAACCAAATTTGTTGAATAAGAATTATCTCCTACAGTATAAGTAACAGAGCCTATTACAGAGCCTTTTGAAATAGGAGCTGAAATAGTATTATTTAATTCAATTTTGCCTTCAGGAATGCTATCTGTATTTTTTAGTAACCCAGAAACAGAAGAATCTGTATATAAGTCTAAACTTCTAGTATCTTTACTTCCATTTTTTATTTCAATATTTGTAAAATTAACATCTTTATCCACGAATTTTCGTACTGAATAATTTGCATAACCATATTTAAATAAATGGATGGAATCTAAATATCTAGAGCTTTCACCATTTGGCATTTGATTAGCACCTAAAACAACACAAATTAAGCCTAAATTATTTTTAGAACACGCAGAAATTAAACAGTTTTTTGCTTGAGCTGTATATCCTGTTTTTATGCCTACACATTCTTTTAAATAATATTTAGAAGAAGGGTTTATTAAATCATTAGTGTTTGAATATTTTCTTACGTCAGATTTATTTGTGCTATTAATAATACAACTTTGCTCAGAAACAATACTTCTAAATACAGAGTTTTGCATACAATACTTTGCAATTAAGGATAAATCATAAGCGGTAGTATAATGGTTTTCGTCATGTATACCACTTGGGTTTGTGAAATGTGTATTTTTACAACCAATTTCCAAAGCTTTTTGATTCATTAATTTAGCAAATTCATCTATAGAACCAGATATGTGTTCGGCTAAGACGTAACCTGCATCATTTGCAGAATGTACAAGGAAAATTGTTACTAAATCTCTTATGCTAATTTCTTCACCATTTGATAAGTATGCAGATGAATATCCCGAAGGAATGGTAGAGATTGTAGAACTTGAAATTGTTATAATATCATCTAAATTGCATTTTTCTAAAGCAATAATGGCTGTTAAAATTTTAGTTGTGCTTGCAGGGTACATTTTTTCCTCAGCATTTTTAGAGTAAAGAATAGACCCTGTTTTAAAATCTATAAGTATTGTCGAATCCGAGTATATATCTGGTATTTCACTCTGGCTATTTTCACCATAAACAATTGGCATTTGTGCTATAAATATAAATAATATAATAATTAAACTAAAAAAATTTTTTTTCATAATCTCTCCATTTCTTAAAATATAATAATTTAAACTATACAATATATAAGAAAAATTTTCAATATTTTTATAAAAAAAGGAGGAAAAAATGTTAGATAATTTAACAAAAAAACAAAAAATTGTAGTATATATAATTGCAGTTATAGTTGTAATTGGTATGATATATTTTATTTATAATAAAAACCAGGTAAACAATGATGATCTTGAAAATGATATTTTGGTATCAAACACAAGTACTAAAGAAGAGGAAAAGAATGAACAGGAGCAAATAGTGGTTCATGTAACAGGAAGTGTAAAATCACCAGGAATTGTGAAATTAAAAGATGGCAGTAGAATAGAGGATGCCATTGAGGCAGCAGGAGGACTAACAGAAAATGCAGATATTTCCAAAGTTAATTTAGCATATGTTCTAGAAGATGGAATAAAAATCAAAATACCAAGTTCTTCGGAAGAAGACATAGGTGATGGGGATGTTTTAATAGATGGTAGTGGAGAAAATGTTGTTGAAGAAGATGATTCGCAATCTACAAATCAAAATGGAAAAGGCATTAATATAAATAAGGCTGATGAAACAGAATTACAAACATTACCTGGAATAGGGGCTTCTCTTGCTAGCAGAATTGTTGAATATAGAAAACAAAATGGAAAATTTGCCAATATAGAAGATATTAAAAATGTTAGTGGGATTGGCGATAGTAAATTTTCTAATATAAAAGATTTAATAACCGTGAAATAAAATTCTTGTCTATTACTAAAAAAAGTTATATAATTGCTGTCATAAAGGAGGAGTTAACATGCCTAGTATATTATTTCATGAATTGGTTGGGTATAAAATAGCCCAAAAAAATAAAAAATATAATACTAATAATTTTTATTTAGGACTTATGGTTCCAGATAGTGTAAATGCATATGGTTTTGCTAGTAAAGAAGAGCGTTGGAGAACTCATGTTAGAGATGAGAATTTGGATATTTGGCAAAAAAATATAATTAATTTTTATAATGAAAATAAAGGAAAGTTTGAAGAAACATATTTAGTAGGTTATGTAGTTCATGTACTTACAGATATTGTATGTGATAGAATTTATCGAAATGAATTATATCCAAAACTTTTAAAAGAAGGTTTTAATTATAATTCTGCATATTCTTATTATGAGAATGGAATTGAGAAATTGGAAAACAGTAATATAAATAAGAATTGGTGGAAAGAAGCTAAAGAAAAATTTCAAAATGCAAGTGTTTTTCCGATTTCTGGAATGGAAAAACAAATGATTTTGGATGAGGTTAAATATACTCTTAATAAGTATGAAACAAGGGTTTATGAAGAGTGTGGTTTTTTGGGAGATTGGTTTGTGGATGAGGTTGTAGATTTTTTGATGGGAATTTCAAAAATATTTGACACTTAAAAAATATAAAAACGATAAAATATTGATATACCAATGTTTTATCGTTTTTTTTTGGAGGCGACTATCGGAGTCGAACCGATCATCAGAGTTTTGCAGACTCGTGCCTTACCGCTTGGCTAAGTCGCCATATATTAAATTATATGCACATAACTAAAAAATAGTACATAAAATTGGAGCAGGTAACGAGAATCGGACTCGTGACTAAACCTTGGCAAGGTCTCATTTTACCACTAAACTATACCTGCAAAATATTAAATTACAAAAATACTTTACTATAATAGCAAAAAAACAATAAAAAGTCAATAGCTAATGTGTAAAAAAATTACAACGAAAAATAGCTAAAATAATCTCTAGAAAAAGTATTAAGGTAATAAAAAATATTTTTTTTCCTAATTAAATTTGTATTTAAAATGTCAACAGAAAAAGCATCATTTCCATTAATATTCACTGTTAAATAACCAACAACAGAATTCGGAAGCAAAGGGGCATTAAGGTTATCAGGCAAGCTAAAAGAAACATGAATACGATCCAAACAACTATTATTTAAAGCGATGTTATTAAATTTTATTTGAGAATCATTTAAGCAGAATTTTAGGTTAGAGGGCATCCCCTTAGTAACAGTAATCTGATTAGATTCATATGCAACCCAATTATCGAAATTTTTATCAATAATATTTTTAACATTTACAACCGAAAAATTGTTAAATGTATAATTTATAAGATTTATACTATCTTGAGTACGATTTTTCTTAGTATCACATCCTAAAACAACGCAAATAATATCCAAATTGCCTCTTTTACAAGCAGTTACTAAGCAACGATTTGCACCATTGGTAAAGCCAGTTTTTACACCATAAACACCCTCTAAAGAACCAAGAAGTTCGTTTGTATTATGTAGGTTTTTAGGTTGATTATTTATGGTTATTGTATAATTAGAAGTTCTTACAATTTTAGAAAAAGTATCATTTTTTAATGCATAATTAGCAATTTTTGCCAATTCAAAAGCAGTAGTATAATGGTCATCTTGATCTAAGCCATGAGGTGTAACAAAATGGCTTGAAGTAAGGCCTAAAGAAGATGCTTTTTGATTCATCATAGAAGAAAAATTATCTATATCTCCACCAACAAATTCAGCAAGAGCAACAGCAGAATCATTTCCAGAAACCATAAGAAGTCCATAGAGTAAATCTCCTACAGAAACACTATCATTTGTAGATAAACCAAGTCTGGAACCGTCCAGTATGAGCAGATTTTGATGATATATTTACTTTTGTAGAAAGATCGGGTGTATTTTCAATTACAACTATTGCTGTTAAAATTTTAGTAGTTGAGGCCATTTTGCACTTTTCGTTTTCAGCTTTTCCGTATAAAACACTGCCAGAGGCACGATCTAATACAACAGCATGGCGAGCATTAATTGATGGAACTTCTATTATAGGAGCAGAGGTAACCTCAATTGCATCATTTGTACCGAAAATCTTCTACATAATCATCAGCAAAGACTTTTTGCGGAGCAAAAAAAATAATTACTAAAATAATATAAATTGAAATTTTTTGTCTTATATTCATCTTGATCCTCCAAATATTTCTATAACAATATATGAACGAATTTAAAAGATATTACAAACATATATAGACCAAAAGTTACAATATTTCCGACTAAATTGAAGTTTATTTACATAAAATATTGATTTTGTAAAAAAAATGTAATATAATTGTAAAGGAACTGTAAAAAACGTTGAAAAACCAGTTCCGTAGGCTATATAAGATACTAAAAAATAAAATTAAATTTACATATTGAAAAAAAGCTATAAACATAGTAGAATAATATAGCAAGAATATGAAATAAGGAAGGTATTTTATGGAAATGAAGAGGAATATCAAAAAAATTTTAGTTGCAATGCTAATACTTGTATTTGGAATTGGCACAAAAGCAAGTTTTGCAATGCAAGATTACCAAGGAGAAAATGCACTATCACTAACATTATCATATTTCAGATATGCTAATGGAGATTATAGAGATGGATATGCATTAAATACAGTTGGAAATGAAGGAGAATCACATCATCCAATTTACCAAATAATGAATGGCACAAAAGGAAATTACTACTGTTTAAATGCCACAGCAGGAGAAACATGGCTAAGTGGAACAGTTGGTACAAGTGCCACATATAACAGAGCATATAATCTAAATTCACAAAGTGATATAGATTCATTAAAAAATGATAGCTCATTATCTGAAACATACAGAAATGTTGTAAACAGCCAATATTTAAAACAAATTTTATGGATACTAGATAACATGTATGTTCAAGGAACATCAGATCCAGCACAAAAAAATGAATTACTAGCAAAAGCAGGAATAGTATATGGAGATGTAGATGACGAAACACTTGAAGGAAAAGTACAACAAGGATATAGATATATAGCACAAGAAGGATACGACTATTCTGAAAAAGTATCAAAACAAGGAAAAAAAGGCTATTTCTATTATAGTGAAAACGGTACTTACAATCCAGTAAATTTACCAGATGAAATGATAGACGTAGCAGAACAATCAGCTTTATGGTATTTTACAAACTACTTAGACAACAATAGTGCTAATAGTACAACATATGATGTTAAGAGCCAATGGTTACCATTATTATGTTCTCATGGAAGAGAAAATACAAACACAAATCAATGGCCATCAATGGAAAGCGAAGTATTTAACGAGCCAACAGATGTTGCAGATGTAAAAGCAGAGATTGGAAAAATGAAGCAAGAACAAGCAGCAATATTATGCCAATATTTAATAGATGCAGCAAATAACAACGCGCAAAATTCAGATGAAGAAACAACAGGAAGTCCTTTAACAATTACACCAGCAACACCAAACATAAACGAAAATAAAGTAGATAATAAAAACTACTATGTAGTAGGACCAATTAAAATTGATTCAACAAGAACAAGTGTATACACTTTATTAGACACAATAACAGTAAATGGAAGCACAGATACTGGAAGTTATATTTCAGATGCAACAGGAACAAGAAATGATGACCAAAAATTAGGAAACTATGTTGGAAAAGAATTCTACGTAGCTGTACCAAAAACAAGTGTAACAGGAAACAATATAAAAATAGATTTTGAAGGATCATACAAAGTAAATCAAAAAACATTATGGATATCAACAACAAAAACAGAACAACCAGTTGTTGAAGTAGCACCAGGAAGTGAACCAATTAATTTATCAGTAAATGTTGGAATAAACAAAGAATTTGACTTAGCATTAAGAAAAGCAATTGCATCAGTTAGAAAAGCTGGAGCAACAGAAACAAAGCTTATCTCAAATGAAGAAGGAAAATTAGCAACAAGAAAAATAAACTACGTAGCAAGCAATATAGAAAAAGAAGGAACAGCAATATACAACCACAGAAAAGATCCAGTAGTAGTTGAAAAAGGAGATATTATTACTTATGAAATAACTGTTTTCAATGAAGGAGATATGGATGGATATGCTGGAGAAATAGTAGATTCATTACCTAAAGGCTTAAAATTATATGGAGAAAGTAACGGAACAATAACTTCAGGAAATGCAAAATATTCTTATATATATGATGAAGCAACAAATAAAATTACTTTAACAAATGTAAGCAAAAACGTATTAACAGCATATGATGGTGGAGAAAAACTATCGTCAGAAACATTAAAACTTGAATGTGAAGTAACACAAGAACCATCAACAGTAACAAACACATATTTAACAAATATAGCATATATATCAAAAGAATATAACTCAGAAACAAACACAGAAGTAACAACAGATAGAGATTCAGATACAACAAATTCACCATCAGCAGATCAAAACACAACAGGAGACAGATATAACGGATACCATGGTGGAGACAACAAAAACGGAGATAACAGCAAAGATGTATACAACGATGGAACAAACAATGATGATTATTTCTCAGGAAAAGAAGATGACGACGATTTTGAAGTAGTAGTAGTAAAACCAGCAGCATTTGACTTAGCATTACAAAAATATATATCAAATATATATTCAAATGGAACAAACAAAAATGGAAGAAAAGAACCAACAATTGATACAACAAAATTAGCTTCAAAAACAGCAACAACAGCAACATATACACAAGATAAAACACCAATACAAGTTAAACATGGAGACTATGTAACATATACATTTACAGTATATAACGAAGGCGATATAGATGGATATGTAAACAAAATAACAGATAATATACCAACAGGATTACAATTTGTTTATGCAAAACAACCAGCTGATGGAAAAACACTAATAGCTTGTGATTCACAAGGAAAAACAGAAGAAATATCAGTAGATGAAGCAACATACAGTTTAATTTCAAAAAATAATTCAAGTTGGTCAATAGATCAAAAAGACGGAAAATTAGCAACAGATACATACAATGGAGAAACAACAACAAGTATAACATGTGATGTTAAAAATTATTTAGGTGGAACAAATAAATTATTATCAGCTTATGATAGTAACAAAGATAACAACAACAATGGAGATGGACTAGATAGAACAAGTGTAACAGTTGTATTAAGAGTTTCAGCTCAAGATGGAGCAGGAGTAACAATAAGAAACGAAGCAGCAATAACAGAAGCTGAAGACAAAGAAGGAAACATACAAGATAAAGACAAGCTAACAGATAGAGACTCTCAAACAAATCAATGGTTAGGAAAAGATGGAGATAAAAATTATCAAGATGATGAAGATTATGACAACATAATACTTGGAAATGTAGATCTTGCACTAACAAAATTTATAACAGCAATAAGTAGTGATACAAACATTGAAGATGGAGAATATTTAACAGCAGACGGAAAAGTTGGAAGCAAAACAAATCCATACACAAGGGCAACAAGAGTAGATACAGCAGAATTAAGAGACAATGAAAACTGTCATGACGCAACATATATAATGGTAAAAGATCCTTTAACAGTACCTGCACAATCATATATATTGTATGATATAAGAGTATATAACGAAGGAGAAACAGATGTATATGCTGGCGAAATAACAGATCACTTACCAGATTACTTAGACTATGTAGATTGCGAATTTAACACAGCATTTGGATGGCAAGTAGGATCAGATGGTAAAACAATAAAGACTTCACATTTAGGATATGATGAAACAGCAAAGAATTTACTAAAAGCATTTGACAAGAAAACAGACGATGGAGCGGGATCAGGATTAGACTACAGAGATTTACAAGTACTATGTAGAGTAAATGATAATGCCCCAACAAATACAAACATAGTAAATGTTGCAGAAATAACAAGATATCAAGACCCAGAAGGTGGAGATATAGATCATGATATAGATTCAACACCAAACAATGTTGATAAAAAGAACGAAGATGATGATGATTATGAAGTAATTAATATAAAAACATTTGATTTAAGCTTACTAAAATATGTATCAACAGTATATGTAACAGAAGACGGAAATACAAAAACAACAGAAACAGGAAATACTGGAGATGACAATACAGATATAATACCAAAAGTAGAAATTAATAAAAAGAAATTAGATTCTACAGTTGTTAAATTTGGATACACTATAAAAATAACAAACGAAGGAGATATTGCAGGTTATGCAAAAGAAATAACAGATTATATTCCAGAAGGTTTACAATTCTACGGAGAAGATAATGAAGGTTGGACTGATGAAGGAAATAATGTAATATCTACCAGATTACTTGAAAACAAATTATTACAACCAGGAGAAAGTGCAGAAGTAACAGTAATATTAAGATGGATAAATGGAAGAAACAATTTAGGTTTGAAAACCAATATTGCAGAAATATCAGAAGATTTTAACGAATGGGGAATCCCAGATAGAGATTCAACACCAGACAACCAAGTGCCAGGTGAAGACGATATCGATGATGCATCTGTATTACTTTCAATTACAACAGGTATATTAGGACATATTAATATATATGTAGTTTATGGATCAGTTATATTTGTAGTATTTTTAGGTGGAGTAATATTAATTAAAAAATATGTATTATAATAAAAAAGATAAAAATTGAATGAGACTACTTTTTGGAGTAGTCTCATTTAATTTTTTCATTTTTAATAATTATTCTAATTCGAGCCTACTCTACAATTTTAAAGCCGTGAACTGTAACATGAATTGTAGTTTTTAGATGAAAATCATTTACAATAAAAAGGGGTTATGTTATAATTTATAAAGATATTTAGAGAAGGAAGGAAAATACATGAATCAAATATTATCGGTAAATAATAATACAAAGAAAAATGGCAAAAAAGCAAAATCGAGTACACATTCAATTTTAGTTGTTTTTGCTGTAATTTTAATGGTATTTGGAATAGGTTTAACATCAACAGGAGCTTATTCATATTATATGAGTTTATCAAATGGACAAGATGACTCTATAGCGTCTGTTGGAAGTACAAAACCAGTTATAACAACAGAAAGGGAAAATGCCTCAATAGTAAATATAGTTGTAACACATGACAAAGGAATAGCAAGTTTAACATATAAAATAAATGATGAAGAGCCTGTAGAAGTAGATGGAGATAACAAAATGGAAATAAAACAAGAAGTAGAATTACCAGAAGGAAACCCAACTTTAACAATAACAGCAAAAGATATAAATGGAGTATCATCTTCATATGAAAATACATATGAAGTAGATGGTAAACCAACAATTGTTTTAGAGCAAGTAGAAGGTCAAATAAAAGCAACAATAGAGGGAAAAAATAATATAGATTATATTATGTACTATTGGGATGAAGATGAAAACAACGGCAATAAAATGACAATAAATGCACCTAAAACAGAAACATTAATAGATGTTATGGCAGGAACACATACATTAAATGTCGTTGCAGTAGACGTAAATGGAGGAGAAACAAAAAAATCTCAAAAAATAATTGGAGATAACAAGCCAAATGTCGAAATAAAAACAAATGGAAAAGTATTTAGAATAATGGCTTCTGATGATGAAAGTATAGAAAAAATAGAATATACCTTCAATTCAGAAAACAAACAAACAGAACAAGTTGGACAAAAAGAATATACAAAAGATTTAGAGCTTCAAAGTGGAAAAAATAATTTAACTGTTACAGTATATAATAAAAATGGATTATCAAATACAACAACAGTAGAATACGTTAAGGAGTAAAGCAATGATAAATGAAGTATATATAATAGATGATGATGAATCTTCATTATTAGTATTTAGAGAGCTTTTTAGAGAGGACAAAGGGTATAAATTTATAAGTGTTAAATCAGAACAAATAGAAATGGCACTAAAAAATATACCATCACTAATAGTAATAAATGAAGACGCAATAAAAATGGATGTACTAGATGTATGCCGTAAAATAAGAAAAGATGAAGATAATACAATTACACCAGTAATTGTAGTTTCTTCTAATGGACGAAGAGAGCACAGAATGAAGATTTTAAATGAATCTATAGAATATTTCATAAAAAAACCAGTAGATGAAGGATATTTATATTATACTGTAAAAAACCTAATGAGACTACTTACAATAAATAGAAGAATGAGTCCTTTAACAGGATTACCAGGAAATGTACAAATAAATTCAGAACTAAAAAAACATTTATTAAAAAACGAAGAATTTTCAATTCTATATTTTGACTTGGACAACTTTAAAGCATATAACGATGTATATGGATTTTTAAAGGGAGATCAAATAATAGAATATACAGCGAATATAATTTTAAATGCTGTACATAATTATGGAAACGGGTTTGTAGGACATATTGGAGGAGATGACTTTATTGCGGTAATGCCAGGAAAAGATGTTGAAAAACTTTGCCAAGCCGTAATTTGCGATTTTGACAATGGAATACCAAAGTTTTACAACGAAAAAGATAGAGAAGATGGCTATATAGAAGTAGCAAATAGAAAAGGAATAATAGAAAAATTCCCATTAACATCTATTTCAATAGCAGTTGTTGTAGCAGATAGAGGAAGGTTTGCAAATATTCTAGAAATAGGAGATGTTGCAGCACAAGTAAAGCATGCAGTAAAAGCTGTTATGGGAAGTAGTTATGCAATAGATAGACGAAGAAAAAATATAAATGCTTAAGTGATGTAAAAGCTAGGGAGGGATAATAATGTATGAAAGGAATGCAATAGTACTTGAAAGATATTTTAATCAAATGTTTGGTTACAATATGACAAATAACATAAAAACAAATTTTACAGACTATAGTGAGTTAGTTGAATGTTTAGACAAGTACAAAGATATAGCAGAAGAAGAAGATAGTATAATACAAGATTATGATTTAATTGCAAATAAAATAAGAGATATACAAAAGAAACAAGAAACATTAGGCAAGAAAGATCTAAAATATCAAGGGGAAAGAGAAGAACTTTTTCAAAATATAGATGAAGATGCAGAAGAAATAAAAAGAAAATTTGATAATATAAATAGTAACATTGAACAAATTAATGAGCAAATAAAGCAAAATGCAAACGAATTTATAGAAGCAATATCAGAATTTAATGAAAAAAGCTCTATAAGAGCTACTTGTGGAAGATCAAGAAAAAATATAGAAAATGAATATAATCAAAAATTAAATAAAATCCTAGATGACTATAAAAACATAGATATAGATATAGCAAGAAAAGCTAAACAGTTTGTAGATACACCAACAGAGGATATTGAAAAAGAATTAAAAGAAAAAATTCAAAAAAATGGTTCAAAAGAAAAAATACAATTTAATATGGATGTAATAACAAAAGCTATTACATTATGTGTGGACATTCAAAAACGTGAAACAGAAATTCTAGCTAATGTATATGAAAAAACAAATAAATTATTTACTGAAATAAAAAACAATACCACAAAAGGAGATAGACATAGAAAAATTATTAAAGATTCAAAAAGCAAAATGGCATTTGTAACAGCCTTAAAGGAATATTTAGTTCAATTCTTAGATAATGAAAGACTAACAGCAGTAAATGGTGAAGAAGAACACAACAAATTAATGAAAGAGGCTTGCAAAAACCTAGAAGAAGATTTAATACAAATAAACAATTTATATACATTACTATTAAAAGAAATATCTAAAAAAGTAAATAAAAAATCATATGCAGAATTATATAATATAGAATATTTACAAGATTTAGAAAAAAAATCCGAAGAATTTGAAAAACAAATAAAGAAATTAAACCTTCCAGTAACAATAATAAACCCAAACTATTGGCGAATTGAAGGAATGAAAAAAATATATGATGTATTTTCAAAAACTGTCACAGAAGAATATGGGCGTGACTTATCAGAATATATACCAGAGCCAGAAGAAACAATAGAAGAATCACCAGAATTTGAAGACGACTGGGATGATGATGTTGAAGATGAAGAGCCAAAAGAAGTAAAAAAAGAAACACCTAAAACAAAAGCAAAAAGGAAAATAAAAAATGTAACTCAGGAATCAGACGATCCAAAATCTGAAATAGATAAAAAAATAGACATGATTTTAGGTTTCGACGGACAAAGTGAAACTCAAAATGACGATTGGGAAGACGACGAAGATGACGACTTTGAAGATGAAGACGAAGAAAAAGAAAATGATGAGAATGACGTATATTATGATATATGGGGAAATGATATTTCAGATGATGACGATGAAGATGACGAAAATGATGATATTGAAAACGATTTTGACGATGACTTTGGCGATGATGAAGAATATGACAATGATGACGAAGACGATATGACTGAAGATGACCACGATTTTGATGATGATGATTGGGACGACGACGAAGAAGAAGATGAGGATGATAGAAAAGCACATCATGAAGAGAATTGGGAAGATGAGTTTGTAAACGTGAAGGAAAAGAGTAAGAAGAAAAAGGGATTTTTTGGTAAGTTTAGGAAATAGAATAGGAGAAGAGGTTTCTTGAAAATACAAGAAACCTCTTTGCGCTGTAATTAATCTGAGTAGCCAACTCCGTAAAAGCGCAATACCAGCTTGTGATCACCACAGCCACATTGAAAATGCTCTACTTGCTCGCATTCGGTTGTTGCGATATTGTAAGAGCTTGATTGGTTACACGTCTTGCATGTAACAAGAGCCACAATAACTGTATCTTGTTTAGCAGCTAAGACAATGTCATCTTCTTGTTCATCTTCATCTGCATGCATATGCAGAGTGTCGTTTCCTACAGAAGCAACAACCCTATATTGGGCTGATTCAGCTTCGCTTACTATTCCGTCGGAATATGACTTCACAGTTATATTCCAAGAGGAATCATCGGAAGTATTTGTAGTACCGTTATTCCCAATTGCCATTTGGCAACCAGTTATTAATACCAGCACAAACAGAGTAAGAAAAATAGACACAATGACTTTTTTTGTTTTTTTCATGTTGGAAAAACCTCCTGTATGATTAAAGTTAAGGTGCATTGACCTGTACACTTAACATAATACCACATTTTCCAAAAATTGTCAATAAAAACAAAACCAGCAATCCCAAGATTGCTGGTTAACTCTATAAACTCTCGACAGAGCAAAATATTAACGTTTGCTAAATTGTGGAGCTTTTCTAGCTTTTTTAAGACCATATTTCTTTCTTTCTTTCATACGAGGATCTCTTGTTAAGAATCCGTTTGATTTTAAGATTGGTCTATATTCACTATCAGCTTCATTTAAAGCTCTAGCTATACCATGACGTACAGCTCCAGCTTGACCTGTGTATCCTCCACCTTTTACAGTAGAAATTACATCATATTTAGCTGTTGTGTTAGTAACTGTTAAAGGTTGTTTAACTATAACTTTTAAAGTTTCTAATCCAAAATATTCATCTAAATCTTTTCCATTAACTGTTATTTTTCCAGTTCCTTCTATAAGTCTTACTCTAGCTACTGCGTCTTTTCTTCTACCAGTACCGTAGTAATATTTTTTATCTGCGTTAGACATTTATATTCCTCCCTTTAAATTAAAAATTCCATATTTCTGGTTTTTGTGCTTGATTTTCGTGTTCTGAACCACCATATACTCTTAATTTTTTAAGCATTTGAGCTCCTAAAGAGTTGTGTGGTAACATTCCTTTAACAGCTAACATCATAGCTTTTTCAGGATTTTTTTCTAACATATCTTTTGCAGAAACTTCTTTCATTCCACCAATGTATCCAGAGTGATGTCTGTAAACTTTTTGGTTTAATTTGTTTCCTGTTAACATTACATCTTTACAATTTAAAATTATAACATGATCACCTGTATCTATATTTTTTGTATAGATTGGTTTATGTTTTCCGGCAAGTAATCTTGCTGCTTCTGTTGCAACTCTACCTAATGGTTTGTTTGCTGCATCGATTATATACCATTTTCTTTGTATTTCACTTTTTTTCACACTATATGTCATATTATTCATGGTAAAATGTACCCTCCTATTTTAATTAATATATATATTTATATGATAATTAAATTTAAAACCACCGGGGAGAAGTCTTACATTTAATTCATATTTTCTCATAATACTGAATAATTTTATTACAAAAAAGTAAATTTGTCAAGGGGTTTAGCGATTTTTATGTTAAATAAAAAGGAAAGTATACTTAAAGGAATTATATCTTTATTGGTGTCACAGGTATTTATTAAGATAATTGGTTTAATATATAAGTTATATTTAACAAATAAAGATGGATTTGGTGATAGTGGAAATGCAATATATAGTAGTGGGTTTCAAATTTATGCATTACTTCTTACTTTTTCTTCAACAGGCGTTCCAAATGCTATTTCATATTTGGTATCTGAAAGATTAGCAGTAGGGGATAATAGAGGAGCACACAAAATTTTTAAAATTGCATTTGTAACTTTTGCAATGATTGGAATAACAGGTTCAATTTTGCTATTTATGGGAGCTAATGTAATTGCAAATAGTTGGATTCAAATTCCAGAAGCTAAATATTCTTTAGTAGCACTATCACCATCAATATTTTTTGTGTCTATAACATCTGTAATAAGGGGATATTTTAATGGAAGACAAAATTTTTCGCTTACAGCTAAATCCCAGACTATTGAGCAAATATTTAAAACAGTATTTACAGTTGCACTTGTAGAATTAGTTGTAATTTTGGGAAAAGAAAATGCTCAAATCATGGCTGCATCTGCCAATATGGCAACAACAATTGCAACAATTTCAAGCTTTATATATATTTATTTATATTATAGAATGAAAAGGCGTGAAATAGGGCAAGAAATAGCCGAAACTGTAAATTATAAACCAACAAGAATTAGAAAAACTTTAAAAAAAATAATAAATGTTGCTTTACCAATATCAATAAGTAGTTTAATATCATCATTTGGAAAAAATATAGATTCAATAACAATTGTAAGATTTTTAAAAAGATTTTTAACTGAGGAAGAAGCTAAAATTCAATATGGAATTTTAAGTGGGAAGATAGATAGTTTGTGTAGTTTACCATTTGCATTAAATGTAGCATTTATTACAACAATGGTTCCAAGTATTTCGAAGTCAATGGCAAAGAAAAATTTCGATGAAGTAAAAAGCAAGGCCGAAAAATATATTCTGATAAGTATTTTAATTGCACTTCCTATTGCTTCAACAATGTTTATATACCCAAATGAAATAATGAAAATACTATTTCCAAACGCACAAAATGGTGCAATGTATTTAAAAGCAAGTAGTATAGCTATAATATTTATGTTAATTGCTCAAACAGTAAATGGTATACTTCAAGGCATAGGGAAAGTTAACATTCCGGCAATTTCATTTGGAATAGGGATGATTATAAAATTTTTATGCAATATTTTTTTAATACCAAATCCTCGCATAGGAATATATGGGGCAATAGTGGGAAACATTTTATGTAATATGGTAGCATGTAGTATATCAATAATAGTTTTATTTAAAAGCATTGATTTAAAGGTAAACATAAATAATTTTATATTAAAACCAATTATTATAACTATTGTTATTAATGTAATATCCATTTTTTTATATAATAAGCTTAAATGTATAAAAATAGGCTATTTGGCAATAATAGTATCATTAATGGTAAGTTACTTAATTTATTTAGTACTAATTGTCATATTTAAAATATATCCCATAGGGAAAATAAAAATAAAAAAAATTCCTAAATAAAGAGGGATTTTATCGAAGATTGGCGAATAAATTAAATAAAGTAGGTTATAGAAGTGCAACAAAGTAGCATTAAAAGTAACTACATAACACATATTTTAGGAGGTAATTATAATGAACAAAGCTGAATTAGTAGCAGCAGTAGCTGCAAAAACAGGAGAAACAAAAAAAGCAGCAGAAGCATCAGTTAATGCATTTGTTGAAGTAATAACAGAAGCATTACAAGAAGGAGATAAAATCCAATTAGTAGGATTCGGATCTTTCGAAGTTAGAAAGAGAGCTGCAAGAAAAGGAAGAAATCCACAAACTAAGGAAGAAATAAAAATACCTGCATCAAAAGCTCCAGTATTCAAAGCTGGTAAAGCATTAAAGGATGTTGTAAATAGCAGTAAAAAATAATTTTAATTAATAGATTTAAAGCTTTTATGAGAGTTGAGAACTTTTATAGGAGCTTTTTGTTATGTAAGGAATAAATACATACATAAACTCATATAATTTATAAAAAACATAAATGTGAGGTTATTATGATTATATTAAACAAAAAAAGAATAACATTAATTTTATCAGGGATATTTTTATCCATATTTGTATTTATTTTAACAACAGGGAAAGCAGAAGAACAAAAGCAATATATATCAACAGTAAGTCTTCCAGCATCAGGAAAAACAGTAGTAATAGATGCAGGGCATGGCGTGCCAGATGAAGGAGCGCAAAGTTCAAATGGAACAACAGAAGCAGAAACAAATTTAAAAATCGCCCTAAAACTTCAAAATCTGTTAGAGCAAAGTGGCTGTACAGTAATACTTACAAGATCAGATGAAAATGCCATATATGATATAGATAGTAAAACATTAAAACAAAAAAAGGTATCAGACATAAAAAATAGAGTAAAAATAGGAAATGAAAGTTCAGCAGATATATTTGTATCTATACACTTAAATAAAATACCACAATCACAGTATGATGGATGGCAAACATTTTATAAAGAGGGAAGCGAAGAAGGAGCTAAACTAGCAAAAACTATACAGGAGAATTTAAATAAAACTATACAAAAAGAAAATAATAGAATTGCTAAAACAATAGACAAAATTTATATTATAAAGCATGTAGAAGTCCCTACAACAATAGTAGAATGTGGCTTTTTATCTAATCCGGATGAAGAAAAACTTTTACTAGAAGATGAATATCAAAATAAATTAGCATGGGGAATATATAATGGAATTGTAGATTATTTTTATGAATAATTACTTCAAACTATTGAAAAATAAAGAAAAAGATGGTATTATAAACAAAGTTTAAGGGGCAAAGGAAAGTTAAAATTATTTCCTTTGCCTTTTGGTGTCGTTAAAAATAGGAGATGATAAAAATAGAAGAAAAATATTACAAAATATGGATAACCCTATTAAAAGGAGTAGGAATAAAAACATATATTAAGTTAATAAAAAGGTTCAAAAATGTTAAAAACATATTTAATGCTAAACATAGCGAATTAAAAACAATTCAATTTATAGACGAAAAAGTAATTCAAAATATATTAGATCCAAAAAATAAAATATTAGCAAAACAACATTTAATTTATATGCAGCAGCACAATATAGATATAATATCGATAGAAGATAAAGAATATCCGCAAAATTTAATATCAATATACAATCCACCAATATGTCTATATATTAGGGGAAATAAACAAATATTCAAAACAAAAAGCATTGGAATAATAGGTTGTAGGGAATGTACAATTTATGGTAAAGAAATAGCTCAAAAATTCAGTTACAATTTAGCTATGAATAAATTTAACATAGTAAGTGGTTTAGCTAAAGGAATAGATAGTGAAGCACATTTAGGAGCAACATATGCCAAGGGGCTTACTACCGCAGTTTTAGGAAATGGTTTAGACACGATTTATCCAAGGGAAAACTATTATCTAGTGGAAAAAATCTTAAGAAATAATGGAGCCATTATATCTGAATATCCATTGGGGACTAAACCAGAAAAAATGAATTTTCCAGCAAGAAATAGAATAATAAGTGGAATATCAGAAGGCTTATTAGTTGTAGAAGCAAAGAAAAAAAGCGGAACTTTAATTACTGTAGATTTTGCGTTAGAACAAGGTCGAGATGTTTTTATAGTTCCGCGGAAATATAAATTCATTAAATTCAGAAGGTACCAATGATTTAATAAAACAAGGAGGACGTTTGGTTACTAGTTATGAAGATATAATAGAGGAACTCCCCATTTAAGAACCGTCCCCAAATGGGGAATCCCCAACAGAGAACCGTCCCCAAATGGGGAGCTAGCCCTCCTTTTCTTTTAAATATTTAAGTTTGGTGGCCATTCCTCCCCTCAAATGTCTTTCGGCTTTATTTTCATCCAAAATTTCTCTAACTTCTTTTGCTAAAATAGGATTGATTTTTAATAATCTATCTGAAACATCTTTATGAACAGTGCTTTTTGAAACACCAAATTTTTTGGCAGTACTTCTCACAGTATCTTTAGTTTCGATTATATAATGTGCAAGTAATGTGGCACGATCTTCTATTGATAATTTTTTCATTTAAGGCCCCCGTTTAGAAATACTTTTGTTTAATTATATTCTTATATCTAATGAGATAGAACTTAAAAATTTATGAAAAAAAGCTATTAAAATTGATAAATTTGTGATAAAATGTTACAAGAAAATAACAAGGAGAACAAAAATGGGAGATATAAATGTATATTCAGGACCAATGAAATGTGGAAAAAGTTTGCAAATATTAAATGAATTTAACAGACAATTAATAGCTGGAAAAAATGCAATGATTTTTAAGCCAAAGCTTGATAATCGAGTGGGGGAAAGTTTTGTGGCAACAAGAGACGGAAAAAAACTTGTGGCCAAAAATATAGAAAATATTTCAGAACTTGAAAACTATAATGCAGATGTATTTTTTATTGATGAATTTCAATTTTTAGAGGGAAATGTAAAAACTATAGAAAAATTAGCAGATAATGGCAAGAAATTTTACATAGCAGGACTAAACTTAACTTCTGATAAAAAACCTTTTGGAAAAATGGGAGATTTAATGTGTATAGCAGATAATATTAAAATGATGACATCAATATGTGAAATATGTAAAAATGATAATGCTGTGTTTTCATATTTTAAAGGAAAGAAGGATCAGGATATAGTAATTGGAGATGGGGAATATATGCCTGTTTGTAGAAAATGTTATGAAAAATTAAAAAAAGGAGAGAGATAGAGGTTTTTATTCTATCTCTCTTCATGCTCACCTGGGGTATTCAAATTGGTAGCATTTATAACATGTTTAGCTGAATCTGATGGTCCAAGCGGACCTTGGGGAATTTTAGGACGCTTATCGTTAAGCATGTTAGATAAATATTCTTTATATCCCTCTGGAACAAAGGGTAAAAGACAAAAAGCCACATTGGTTTCTACTAAATCGGTACTTATTTTTGGGGAACGCCCAGGGATGTGGTCATATGTGTAAATTTCTCCTTTTTTAGTTTCAAAATAAAGTGGATCTTTTAGGTTATAACCAACAAGAGAATGTGTGGCGTAATTCACTGGTAAATTGGGATGTTTTTTTAACATTTCAATATTATGTGGGTCACAAGTATAAATTGCGCAACGTTCGAAGTAATTCGGGTCAGAAAGTTTATAATAAATTGAATTTTGTTCTTCCGAATTATTATTATAGGTTAATTTTTGTCTTTCTTCTAAATATATTTTTAATCTATGTAATAGTTTTTTATCATTATTTGATAAAGGTTTATTTTCTCTATTTTTAATTCCAAGCATTTTTACAGAAATATCAAGAAGTTGATCTAAGCCAGGAAGGGCAAAAATAGCGGAATCTTGCAAAGCTTGGTTATTAGAAAATTCTGCAATATCTGCAAGTTGATTATAAAAGGTTAAGTCATCCCATTGTAACCATTCGTTTAAATCAACCTCACTTGCGTAATGTATATCTTTAAGTGTAGTTAAAAAGTCTTGAAGTTCTTTACCATTTGGTTCATGGATTTCTATGGCTTTATTTAATACGATAGAAATTGCTGATTCGCGAACTGTTGTTATTGGATGAAATGATATATCTCTATATGCATCTAGTCTATTTTGTAAAAATTCTTCAATTTGATCGATATTATCTTCACTAAATACCGGAATAAACATATAATTGGGGTCGTCATCATTTGCTCTTATAATTTTGCCTGAGGGATCTTGCTTAGCTGTAGAATTTGCACATTGTACTTTTACAAGCTTAAATGGAGCAAATGGTTTATATTCAACTTGATATCCGCAATGAGCAAGATCTCTGTATAGATAATCGAATCTATCTACATCATAAGTTCCTTCATCTAAAGAGCTAAAGCCAAAATAGTCATGTTCTAATACTGCTTTCAAAACTTCAGGAAGTTTGGGCGAAATTTGCATTAAACTTTTATGAATTTCTTCATTTTCTAGGAGAATTCGTTTTCCAATTTCTTCATGAAAACCGTGATTTTGAATAACAGATAATTCTAATACATGGGAAAGTGGCAAATGTCCAATATCATGCGCGGCAGATTTTATAAGCTCAGCTATTAAGTGTAATTTTAAATGATTAGTTTCAACATATTTTTTAAATGATGGGTCTTCGGCGTATTTTTGATATATTATGCGTAGTTTGTTGTTATATACACCCATTGAATGTTCATATCTTGTATGTAAAGCATTTGCATTATTATCCATAAATTTTGCGAGTTGTAATATCCTTTTTAATCTTTGCATTGGATATGTATTGAAAAAAGTTTTTAATTTTTGAGGATAGCAGATTAATGGTGCTGTATGCATAGAAGATGCCTTGTGATTAGTAGATGAATCGTAAATAAAAGTTGGATCTTCATCAAATTGTAAATCAATAGTGGTTAAAGTTGATTTTTTATCAACTTGTAAATTATTAGTGTTTTCTAAATCAAATAACCAATTGAAAAATGATTTATATTGATCTTTTTCTGGTAACCAATTGAAAAATTTTTCGTTTGGAGTTTTTTCTTGTGTTGTAACTTTATCTGGTTGATACATTGTTTTCCTCCATTAAAATTGAATTTGTACACGATTATATCACAAATTTACATAAAATGCAATGTTAACTTTTTGTAAATTTTCGTCATATAATGATAATAGCCTATGTAAGAGGTGATTATATGTACAAAATAAAAAAAGGTGACATAGTTGGACGAATTTCTTATAATAAAGATATTATTTTTATTGTTAAAGATATACGAAACAAAAACAATGTGATTTTAGAAGGTCTTTTTGAAAGGATAATTGCTGATAGTAGTATTTATGATTTAGAACTAATAGACAAAAAAGAGGTAAATGTAAAAGAAGCTTTAAGAGAATTTGAATTAAAAAAACAAGAAAACAGAGTAGGAGAATTTGGTGTAAACGGGAAAATTTTGCATTTAGATGGAGACAAAAGATATAGCGAAAAGTCATACAGATATTATCAAAAAATGGGAGTAAATGCAGTAGTAAAAAACGTTCCAGAAGGAAAGCAACCTAAAGTAGTATATAATTTGCTTAAAATGTACAAACCAGATATATTAGTAATTACAGGTCATGATGGAATGATTAAAAAAGGGTATGGATATTATGATATATATAATTATAGAAATTCAAGATATTTTATAGCAACTGTAAAAGAGGCTAAAAGATACGAGAAAGATACAAATGCAGATCTTGTAATATTTGCGGGAGCTTGCCAGAGCTACTTTGAAGCAATTATGCAAGCTGGGGCAAATTTTGCTTCATCACCAGCAAGAATATTGATAGATATTTTAGATCCGTTGATTGTTGCAAAAGAAGTAGCTATAACGGATGAAAGTAAATATATAAAAATAGAAGATATAGAGAATAAATTAAGAGATGGAAGAAGAGGAATAGGAGGAACTGGTGCAAAGCGGAAAAAGAACAAAATTATAGCCTGTTTCAACTATAATGAATTAAAAGTTTAAAAAAGGTACTAAATTGCTTTGTAATTAAAATGTAATATAAATGTAATATTGACAAAAATAATGAACGAAAAGCTTGACATAACAGCGTTACAAAGATATTACAAAAAAAGAGGCTCTTTGACAATTTAGTACCAAAATGTTATAATTCAGACAATAAATATATTAGAAGGTGATATAAATGATTTGCTCTACAGATATTACAAACTTAAAATCGAACATATTAGAAAAAATTGGACAAAAGATAATAATTAAAGGGTCTTTAGGAAGAAACAAATCTTTTGAAAAAGAAGCTACTATAGATAAAGTATATTCAAATATATTTACAATAAAATATGATGAAGGAGCAAGAAATGCGACATATAGTTACACAGATATACTAACAAGAACAGTAGAAGTTCAAGTTTTAAATGATGATAATACATATTGTCCATTAATACCACCAGCACAAGTAGTAAGTAAAAAAAGAATAAAAGTATAAATAAAATGGCAAGGAATACACTTGCTATTTTTTTAAATATAAAATAAAAGGAGATTTTAGATGATAAATTTAAAAAGCGAAAAGGGATCTATAACATTGTTTGTATTAGTATCATGCATGTTTTTAGTTGCATCTATTGCATGTACACAAATGTATATGCAGAGCAAAAAAATAGCAGTAGATAGAGAGTATAGGCAGATTAAGTCAAATTACGAAGGAAACAGTTTAGACGAAAATGTGTTAAAGGAAGATTATGAGAGATTAGCTAAAAATACTAATATGGAAATTAATATAGTAAATGTAAACCATGAAGATAGTAAATTAAGTGTTGAATTTAAGTTAAATGATACAGATATTAATGTAAATTCAATAAAATATGGATGGGGAACAAGTGAAGATGAAGAAACAGTTACAAAGTGGACTTTTATAGAAAGTTCAGGAGCTAAGGAAAATATGCTTGCATTAAATAATGAGGCTACAAATACTGGAGATTATCATTTATTTGTTGTAATAAATGATAAAGTATTGCATTTTAAGATAACAGTGTAAAAGATTGATATAATTAAAATATCAATCTTTTAATTGTGCGACAGGCATGTCGTTTAGCTAATCGGTGAAAGTCCGTATTGGAGGTATATATCGCCAACCAATTAGAGAA
>CAKPLD010000003.1 GCA_934167225.1 uncultured Clostridia bacterium
AATTTTACATTATGTTCTTTTAGGAATCCCCTTTCATGTAGTTCCATTGCTATATTTAAACCTGTTTGTCCTCCTAAGTTTGGAAGTATACTATCTGGCTTTTCTTTTTTAATTATTTTTTCTACTGTTTTTACTGTTATTGGCTCGATATATATTTCATCTGCCATTTCCTTATCTGTCATTATTGTTGCAGGATTTGAATTTATTAAAACAACTTCTATTCCTTCTTTTCTTAATTCTCTACAAGCTTGTGTTCCTGCATAGTCAAATTCTGCTGCTTGTCCTATTATTATTGGTCCTGAACCTATTACTAATACTTTTCTTATATCTTTATTTTTTGGCATTTTGATTCTCCTTTTTTATTTACATTTCTTTTAAATCATCGTATAATATTGGCGTTGCCCCTCTTTCTTTAGTTATTAAAGGGAGGTGATTAAATTGAATTTTCCAAAAAGGAAATGTGTTAAACAAAAGAAAAAAATTAATTTTAATATTTTTATGAAAAGTTTTAAAACTTTTCTTGAAATTATTAAGTTAATAAAAGATCTTTTGGGGTAACAAAAAATGTAGAGGCTGCCACCTCTACATTTTTTTGATTAAATTGAATTCCAAAAATTTTTTGCAAATGCTATTTATATGAAAAGAATTGTTATCAATCTTTTCTATATTCATATTATACTCAATTTATCAAAAAAATGCAAGGTTTTATTTGATTTTTTTTATTCTCTCAATAAACTCATCAAAAATATAGCTATTATCTTCTGGCCCTGGGCATGCTTCTGGGTGAAATTGAACTGTATAAATATCTTTTTTCAAATATTTTAGCCCCTCAACTGTTCCATCGTTCATATTTATATCTGATACTTTGGCAATTTCAGGATTTACAGTTTTCTCATCTATTGCATATCCGTGGTTTTGTGATGTTATAAAAATTCTGTCTTTTTCTATATTTTTTACAGGATGATTAGGTCCTCTATGTCCATATTTTAATTTATATGTTTTGCAACCTGTTGCCAATCCCATAAGTTGATGTCCTAAACATATTCCAAGTATTGGATTTGAAAAATCACTTTCATATAATTCTTTGATTGTTTGGATTGCGGTCACATTATCTTCAGGGTCACCGGGACCATTTGATAATACTAAACCATCAAAATTTCTTGATAAAATTTCTTTAGAACCAGTATTAGCAGGAAATACGGTTATTTTGCAATTCCTTTCTACTAGCGAATTTATAATATTTTGTTTTGAACCAAAATCTAATAGGCCAATATTTATTTTTCCATCGCCTATTTCATAGATTGTTTTTGAAGTTACTTGTTCAACAACTTTAGTAACTTTGTAACTTTTTATTTTTTCTATTATTTCTTGTATATTTGAAATATCGTCTGTTAGCATTCCTCTCATTGTTCCGTTGTCTCTTAATGCTTTTGTAAGTTTTCTTGTATTTACTCCTTGTAATCCTGGGATTTTATTGTATTTTAGGAATTTGTCGATATGTAGTTTTGATCTGAAATTGCTTTCTATTTCAGCTAATTCATGTACAAATACTGCCTTTACCCATGGTTTTGATGATTCTTTGTCTTCTAGTGTTAATCCGTAATTTCCTATTAGTGGATATGTCATTACTACACCTTGTCCACTATATGATGGATCTGTAAATATTTCTAAATACCCTGTCATTGATGTATTGAATACTATTTCGAATATTGCATCAGTATTATATCCTATTCTTTCTCCATCAAAAATTTTTCCATTTTCTAGAACTAAATAGCTTTTCATTTTTTTCATCCTTTCTTGATTTTATCTTTTCTATTTTAACATATGTGTAAAAAAAAAGAAATACTTTTTGTGATATTTCTTTTTTCTTTTACTATTTACTTTTCTTCGCCAAAACAACCGGTATAACAACCGCATAAATAATTCTAACTAAAATAGACAAACTTACATATTTTCCTTCAATAATAGCACCAAAAAAAGCATTATCAATAGCACTAACAACTACAACAAGTAAAAATACCCATAAATAAGTATTTTTATTTATTTTCAATAAAAAATCATATGTATATATAAAAATCAATTGATTAATCAAAACAGACATAAAAATATAAATCATGGCAAAATAATCCATTGTATTCAATAATGCCCATTGTACAATAAAAGCCAAAGCAGAAGACACTAAGCTAAGTGACATCATCAAAAGGCCTTTTTTATAACCTGCTTTTTTTACAATCAAGCCTGATATTAAATTTGTTAATGGATATAAAAACACACTCAAAAATAATGGTTCTCCAAAAAAATTAATGTTTGCTCTTGTCATAAAGCTTGTAATTATCAGTATTATAGGCATCCCCAATATACATATTAATGGTAAGGTTTGTTTCTTATTCATATTCATTTCCTCCTTGGTTTTTTTCTATTATTTTATATTATCTTCTTTTACATTTCAAGTATTTATTAAAATTGTAATATAAATGTAATATTTTTTCGAATTTTGAACACAATAAGCTACTAGATAAATAAAATTGGAGGCAAACATTGAAAAAATATATATTTATAATTATTATTTTGATTTTATTGGGTTTGGGAACTGGCATTTACTTTTATCAAAAAAATCATTCTAAATCAGATGGTTCAGACAGTTCCAATTTAAATAATTTTCCATATAATTCAACAAGAGTATCTACTTTGCAAAATGAAACTAATACAAATTCTTCAGAAAACACAGCCACTGAAAATGTAACTCAGGAAAATACGTCAAATGATACTAATACTGAAAATAATAACGCTTCTGCATCTAATGGTACACAAAATACATCTTCGAGTAATTCTAATAAAACACAAACTCAAGCCGAAACGGAAATATCATCTTTTCGCACAAAAATATATACAAAAGATTCGGATAGACAAAACAATGTTTCTATAACTTGTTCTCACTTAAATAATACAATTGTAGAAAATGGCAAAACATTTTCTTTTTGTAATACTGTTGGAAAAGCTACCTCATCAAAAGGATATAAAAAAGCTGATGTATATCAAAATGGAGAAAAAATAGAAGCACTTGGGCGGACGGAAATTGCCAGGTTAGTTCTACTCTTTATAATGCTGTTCTTAAAGTTAAAGATTTAAATGTTACAGAAAGACATGAACATAGTAATTCTGTACCTTATGTTTCTAAAGGTAAAGATGCAGCTGTTGCTTATGGTTCATATGATTTCAAGTTTGTTAATAATACTGGAAACAAAATAAAAATCACATCTTCTTGTGATAAGAATTATGTTTATATAAAAATTTTTAAACTATCATAAATTTTTATGGTAGTTTTTGCATATTTAATCTATATTGGCATAAATTAAACTATCTAAAGATGTAACTTTATCGAAAGGAATTATTTTAAATTATGAAATCTCTTTCTTTTAAAAAAATTTTGTTTATTTTATTTATTATAACAATCTTGATATTTTCGCCTTTATATATATATGCTTTCTCATCTCCTTATGTGTGGACCTCACCTATTGGACTATCTAGCGAAGTTTCCAGTAATTTGTCCAATAATTTAGATGATAATTCTAATCCTTTAAATTTAGATTGTGGTTCATGTATACTAATTGAGCAATCAACCGGTCAAATTCTATATTCTTATAATTCACATGAAAAATTAAGACCTGCTAGTGTTACAAAACTTATGAGTATTTATTTAATTATGGAAGCAATTTCACAAGGAAAGATCTCATATGACACAAAAATTCCATGTTCAAGCAATGCAGAATCTATGGGTGGCTCGCAAATTTGGCTTAATACAAATGAGGAATTATCAATAGATGAAATGTTAAAAGCAATTTCCATCGTTTCGGCAAATGATGCCGTAACTGCCACAGCCGAGTATATTGGCGGAAGTGAGGAAAATTTTGTAAACATGATGAATGAAAAAGCCAAAGCTTTAGGTATGAATGATACCAATTTTAAAAATTGTCATGGAATTGATGAAGATGACCATTATACTTCAAGTTATGATATTGCACTTCTTTCGCGCTCACTATTAAACGATTATCCTGAAATTACAAAATACACATCTACCTATATGGATTCTTTGCGTGACGGAAAATCAAGCCTTGTAAATACAAACAAATTGGTACGTAATTATAATGGTTGCACAGGTTTAAAAACAGGCTCAACCTCTCTTGCACTTTATAATTTATCCGCTTCTGCTACTCGTAACAATATGAATCTTATTGCTGTAGTAATGAAAGCCCCATCTTCAAAAGTTAGATTTAGCAATGCTCAGGCTCTTTTAGATTATGGTTTTGCAAATTTTGAATATAAAGAGCTTGTAAAAAAAGATGATACTTTAAAAACCTTACCAATTACCAAAGGTGTTAAGTCAACTATAAATATTACTGCTAATCAAGATTGCGGTACTATAATTTCCAAAGGTAATGATGTTAACATTGAGCAAAACATTTCCATTAATGAAAACATTTCGGCTCCTATTTCTAAAGGTGATGTCGTTGGGAAACTCGAATTTTCTTTAAATGGTGATATTATTTCAGAATGTGATTTAATTGCCTGTGATAGTGTTGATAAAATTGACCTTATTTCCATGGAAAAATTAATTGTTGGAGATTGGTTGGAACTTTTGAGGTAAAATTTAATATTTGATAGCATTTACTATGAAATTACAATTTTAAAAAAACATAATTGCGTATTTTTACACAACTATGTTTTTTTATTTATGCTCTTATGCTTTTTCCTTGTTCATACATCTTTTTAAATGTTACCTCATTTTGAGGCAATACCTTTCCTTTGCTTACTAAAACTCCCAAACATTTTTGATCAGATTTCTTTTGCTCATCTGTATAATTCTTTTTAAATTCTACTATTTTCTCATAATATTCTGTCATTTTAGCATATTTCCAAAAAACATCTTCATATTGAATGTTATCATAACACCAAGGTTTTTGGAATAGGTTATAATGAATAAGCTTTGGATTTTTTATTTCTTCTTTTCCTTCTGTTGGCATAGCATCCCATTCTTCGTTTAGGTATAAAATTTTTCCATTACACATTGCATTTAAATAATCTTGGTCTGGTGCAACTGAATCAAAATGATATGTACTTAGTAGTGTTAAAAATTTTTTGCTAAATTCTACCTCTCTCATTTTCTTCAAGTTCATTACCAATACCCCAGAATTTATATAATCTAGTCTATTTACCCCAACTGCTTCTTCTACATAATTTGTAAGTTCTGGTATTCCTTGGATTGAGTTGTCTGTTGAAGCTCCAATAAAATTATCACCTAATTGATGGTTATATAATTCTGAAATGTCTCCTGGTACTACTATATCACTATCTATATATATGCCTTTGTCATATTCTGGGAATAAATCTGCAATAAATAGTCTGAAATATATCGTTAAAGTAAAGTAATCGCATCTTAATCTGTTTTCTACTCTGTCTGTAATTAATTCCATTCCTTCTTTCATTTCTTTAAAATTTATATCAAAACCATCACATTTTAGTTTTGATAGTTTTTCTAAATTTTCTTTATTTAGTCCTTCATGTAATATATAAATTTTATATTCATAATCTTTTGAACTATTTTTAATTATTGATGTAATAGCACAACCCGCATATGGTGCATATTCATTGTCTATTGTAAAAAATATTGGTATTTGTTTTTTCACTTTTAATTTTCCTTTCCTTTAAATAAAGCTAATTTATATTAGCTTACTTGTTTTATCTCTTTTTGTATTTTTTGATACCCGCGTTAGTATATCATCATATTCAAAAATTTTCAACCTCTTATGTACTTTATCTATATTCCACGGTTTTATGGTAACTTTATGAAAAAAAGGTAGCAGTCTAAAACTCGTTGTAAAATGCTGAAATACAGTGTCTTTTTTTAGTCTACGTTGTTCATTGTATTTTCTTTTTTCAATCTTTTTGTTAACAGATAATTTGTTTAATGACGATTGATCTGGCATAAACATTTTTTTGCTTTGGCACATTTGTCTTGCTCTTTTAAATAACCCTGTTTCTCTTATTTTTTCTAAATTCAATAGTAAAACTCCTGAATTTATGTAATTAAATTTAATCTTTCTATTTTTAAAAAACCATTTTCCATAATAATCTAATGTTCCGGGCAATTTCATACTTTTCCATATCTTGATTGTAAAATTCTTGGCAATCTTGCCTACATATTACATCATTGTCTAAATATAAAATTTTATCTGGGAGATCTGATACTTCATCAGCAAATAATCTTAGCATACAGCATGGTGTGAATCTGGTATTCATATTTCTTACAGGTATTTCTTTTTCAAAAATTTTTGTTATATCTATCTTTTTTATAGTATTTTCTTTATTTATTAATTTCATTTTACTATCTAATATATCAATACAATTATCTGTTACACCACTAAGATTCCATGTGTTACTATTTATTGTTAAAACATAAACATTTAAATTTGTTCTAACGTTTTTTAATAAAGATAAAACCGAAATAATTAGCCCATCTTCTATGTTTTTATCTCCACAATATAATATATTCATTACTCTTTTCTCCTATATTCTATATATTCATATGTACTTTCTTTACTTCTATTTTGCATGCATTTATAAATTTCATCACATAATTTTTCCTGATTTTCTTTTTTATTTAACTTTTCATCTGGTTCAAAAGGTCCATCAACATACACCGTAATTTTCGACTTTTTTCCCCATTTTCTTTTTTGATATGTAGTAGTTACTGCAAATGATTTCATCTTAGCCTCTACTGGAAATTTAAATGATGTTGTTGGCATTGGCCTAATTCCAGTATAATATGGCCACACATGTGCTTCTGGATATATTACTATGCAATTTTTTTCGTCTGCTCGTTTTTTTACCGCTTTTAAAAATTCTTTCATTTGCTTAGGTGAATCAGGTATTGGTAAAATTCCAAGTATTGGAAGCAATCTTCCTATTATTTTTACTTTTAAATTATTGCTATTTGCTATTACATATATTCTTTTTCCTTTGCAGATATGTGCCGGTGTAAATACATCTCCTATCGGCTGTGTGTGGTTTCCATATATGAAATATCCTTCTTTTTTATATTTTTTTAGAATTTTTGAGTTTTTTATTTTTATATGTAAAAATACCCTACAATATATTAAACTTACCCAGTATGCAATTTTGTATAATATTTTGGAATTTATTTTGTATATTTTATTTTGATGTATCCATTCGTAATTTTCTGATAATTTATAGTTTTGGTCTTGGCTTTGGACAAAATCGTCTTGATATGTTTGGTAATAGTTTATTTGGGGCATTTTTTTCTCCTTTGGTTTATTTTTTGTGAATTATATCATATTTCTTGGGGGTTGTAAATTCTATTTTTTCATTCTATTTTTTCATAAAATAAATGTTAGATGGTAAAGCAATTTTTATGTAATAATGCTCTTTGCAATTGGTATAATTTAAAAGATGGAGCTATACTTCTCCATCTTTTATTATTTATTGCAATTATTCATATAAAATTTCTTATCAGCAAGTTTATCTTGAACTTTACGCAAAGCCTCACCAAATCTTTGGAAGTGAACAACTTCTCTTTCTCTCAAGAATTTTAAAGGTTCAACAACATCAGGATTGTCTCTACATAAATCAATCAATTTTTCATAGGTTGCTCTAGCTTTTTGTTCAGCAGCTAAATCCTCTTGAAGATTTGCTATAGCATCACCTTTACAAGCTAAGCAATTTGCACTAAAAGGAACACCTGCAGCAGATTGAGGGTAAACATCTAAACCATGGTCTGTATAATATGCACTAAGACCAGCAGACTCAATTTCTTCAATAGAAGCATTTTTAGTCAATTGATGCACAATAGTTCCAACCATTTCCAAGTGAGCTAATTCTTCTGTACCAATATCATTTAAAATAGCCTTAGCATTTTGGTCTGGCATACCAAAACGTTGAGACAAATATCTAAGAGAAGCAGCAAGTTCTCCATCTGGACCACCATATTGAGAAATAATAACTTTAGCAAGTCTAGGGTCTTTGCACTTAATATTAATAGGATATTGTAAAATTTTATTATAAGTCCACATTAGAACATTCCTCCTTCCCAAGGCCAAGGTTCCTCAAGCCATCTCCATTTATTACAAGGACAATTAATAGTTAACGGACCATAAACCTTTTGATATTTATCTGTTAAATCCCTATATTCTCTACAATACTTATTGTGTAAGCAAAGAGCCTTTTCATCATCTGGATGAGTATCTAAATATAAAGCAAGCTCTTGAATTGCAAATGCTAAACATTTAATTTCATTAAGCATCTCAGCTCTTGTACTTTTATTGCCACAACAAGAAGAATTGCAACAATCACTTTGCTGAGATATATTCTCTGTATTTACATTCATCATTCATTACACCCCTCTCCAATAGAATTAGTCCTTTCAAGAAAACTAATTTGTCTCATAGAATCACAAGGTTCATAGGGACTTACAAGTTCTGGAAAAATAGTGCCATGTTTTAATCCAACACATGGTTTAAAAGTTTCATTCATAAATTGAGTTGGTACATAACTTTGAGCAAGCATAGGATTATCTGGGAATACATTCATAGAATTATCATCAAATCCACATCCACAGTTTTCATTATAATTTTGTGTATTATTTCCTACATTATTGCAACAATTTTCGATTAGATTCATGTTGTTACAGTGATTTTGCATATTCATCATGTTGTTGTTCATACAACAGCAACGCATACATCTATTTCGCATTTTTGTTTTTACCTCCTAGTATAAATTTATAATATATAATATTCAATAATTTGACAAAGAGTGACATTTTTTCATTACCTTTCATCATAATATAAAGTATTTATTTTTCTATTTTTAAATTATACAGGATTCCTAAACAACCCAATATTTGGTGCATTAAAAGTAAAAATTATGAAACACAAAACTAAAATTATTAATACAGTTACAGCAATCCATTTATTACAACATTTAATACGTACTGTCATTTTATAAGCTACAAATTCCCCTAACAGAACACCTACAAAGAAACTGCCAATATCCAAAAAAGCAAAATTTGTTCCTATAATTCCAGTATAAGTATAAAAAAATACAACTACAAAGGATAATGCTGACAAAATTCCTATTGTTTTGCCACATAAAAAATTTTTATAATTTTCTTTAGGAGTTAAATAAAAATATCCTATAATTGTAGTTATAAACATTGGAAAAAATAACAATTTTAGATGCTCCCACGTGCTTTCATTAACCGCTGAAAAAGTTGCAATAATTTGGTTTTCGTTTGACCATTCATACGTAAAATGTAAAAGCGTTCCTAAAATCCAAGTAAAAATCACACTAAAAACTTGAAATTTCAATAGTTTATTTTTTGAAAACATATTATACCTCCTTGCACTATATATCTAATATATGTTATACTCTTTATAAGAATTACAAAATATTTTAATAAACATAATTAACGGAGGTATACATATATGTTAACAGTAGAACAAAAAATAAAACATCTTAATAATCTTGGTCTTAATGGAGATATGACAGAAATACAAAAAATGTATAGTGGAAAAGAATTTGATGCTAATGACAAAGAATATAAAAAATTATTAGATTTATCTAAAAAATACTGTCTAAGATTCACGGAACTTTCAGGTTTAATAGCTAAATCTAAATCAAAACAAGAAATAAATATATATACCGAAGAAAAAAATAAAATTTTAGACATCCTATTTCCCAATCACGGACCTATTTTTGGTGGTGGTGATGGTTTATTTGCTATAATTGGTACAGTTGATTTAGATGGTTATAATTACATAAATGCACGTGTTCATTTTAATGCCTCTTCCCTTGTTCATTTAGAAGAATATGTTTTTGTTGCTGCAAATGTAGAATTTGGCACTAATAATATTTTGTCAAGCTCGTCAAAAACTCAATTAGGGAATATTCATATAGGAAGAGATACCTGGGTTGGTGCAAATGTTGAATTCGGTGATTATACCGATATAGGAAAAGGAAGTGTAATTGGAATGGGAAGTCATGTAATTAGTGGTTCTACACTTCGTGCAAATAGTATTTCTTTTGGTAGTCCATGTAAAGAATATAAAGAAATTGCATCTGGATATGAAACCACTATAAAACTTCCTGAAAAATCTGGTATTAGAACTGAAGATGAAATAATTTATATTGTAAATCATCTAAAAAAACTCGGAATTGATGGTGATTTTTCTCAATATATCAGATCATTAACATATAAAAAATATAATACTTTAGAACCTACTATTTCTCAAATCTTTGACCTATCACATAAACTGTGTTCGGAATATAATAGCAAACATATATCTTTAAGACGTAGAAAAGAAATTCTAAATATCTTGTTTCCTTTGTGTGGAAACAACTTAGTTGTTGGTGATGATATATTTGTAGACTGTATTGGAACAGTAAAAATTGGCAATGATGTTCAAATTGGAAATCACTCTACTCTAGCTGGTATTATAACAATAGGAGATGGAGTAAGAATAGGTGACAATGTTACATTGCAAACTACAGGACACGAAATTTACTATAAACATCGAAGAATATCTTCTGATCAAAATGGTAATTTATGTGAAATTTCTGTACCAGGTTATATAGTCATTACGCCAGAAATAATTTTGGCAGATGGAACAAAGGTTATCCCTAATAAAAATGTCAAAACAAATACAACTGAAAATGAAATTGTTAAATAATTCACATCTGGCTTAATCATATAAGCAGAAAATACTAACAAATCAAAAATTGATAAATGACAACATCAATAAAGCTTAAACCCAAAACATAACCAACTATTTTTAATAACTGGTTATGTTTTTTAATTGGCCTATACACTCCCCTCTATTTCTCACTCAAAGCCTCACAATACATACAACGATATTTTTTCTTCTCCTTATTTGCCAAAACAAAAATTTGATCTAATTCTTGTTCACAAGTTGTAATGCATCTCGGATTTTTACATTTTATAATATTTACTATTCTTTCTGGAAGTTCAACATGGTATTTATCAATTCTATTACCATTTTCAATAATATTTATTGTAATATTAGGATCTAAATATCCCAATATATCTAAATCTAAATCTATATTTTTATCAATTTTAATAATATCTTTTCTTCCCATTTTTTCGCTTTTAGCATTTGTTATAATTGCAACAGAGCAATTTAATTCCTCAAGCTTTAGTGCTTCGTATATTTCCAAACCTTTTTTTGCTTGTATATGATCAATTACAATTCCATCTTTTATACTATCTATATTCATATCTATCCTCCTAATTTATGCCTAATAATTTTAATATAAGTGCCATTCTTATATATTTTCCATATTTTGCTTGCTTAAAATAGCACGCTCTTGGGTCATCATCTACTTTCACCGAAATTTCATTAACCCTTGGTAGAGGATGCATTATGCATAAATCTTTTTTGGCTTTTTCTAATTTTGCTTCATTTAATACATAATAATCCTTAAGTCTTAAGTAGTCTTCTTCATTGAAAAATCTTTCTTTTTGAACTCTTGTCATGTATAAAATATCTAAATCACCTAAATATTCTTCTATGTCATTTGTTTCAATATATGGAATATTATTTTTGTCTAAAATCTCTTCTTTTACATATTCTGGTAATTTTAATTCTTCTGGCGAAATCAATATAAATTTTATGTTTTTATATCTAGACATTGCTGTAATTAGAGAATGCACTGTTCTTCCAAATTTTAAGTCTCCACATAGACCTATTGTTAAATTATCCAGTCTGTTTTTTTCACATGAAATTGTCATTAAGTCTGTTAAAGTTTGTGTTGGATGATTGTGTCCTCCATCACCTGCGTTTATTATTGGTACATCCGACTTTAGTGATGCCACAAGTGGTGCACCTTCTTTTGGATGTCTCATGGCTATTATGTCACTATATCCACCTACAACTTTTATGGTGTCTGAAACACTTTCTCCTTTTGAGGCTGAACTTGATTTTGCTTCTGAAAATCCTATCACGTTTCCACCAAGTTCCATCATTGCAGATTCAAAACTTAATCTTGTTCTGGTACTTGGCTCAAAAAATAAAGTAGCCAATTTCTTATATTTGCACTTTTCTTGATACTTTTCTGGATGTGCAATTATATCTTTGGCTACTTTAATTAATTCGTCTATTTCTTCTACTGATAATTCTTTAATATCGATTAAATGTTTCATTTTACTATCTTTCCTTTCTTTAAAGGCACTAATTGGACCTTTTTTCTACCATCTTTTTACATTTTATTACATTTTGATGATGCTTGTCAATAGTATTTGAATACATTTTCTCAAACCTAAGAAATATAAAATTTTTATCTGTTCTAATTCTGTAAATTTGTAACAGTTAAAAAATTAATTTCCCATAATATTATATCCATTATCAGAGAACACAATTTGCCCAGTAATTGAATCACTCATTTGACTTAATAAAAATGTAACTACATTCCCAACCTGTGTGATTGTAACATTTTTACGCATTGGAGCTTTTTCTTCAACAATTTTTAAAATACTTCCAAAATCTTTAATACCTTTAGCTGACAATGTTTTAATAGGACCTGCCGAAACTCCATTTACTCTTATTCCTTCTTTTCCTAAATTATCAGCTAAATATCTAATACTCGATTCCAACGCTGCCTTTGCTACTCCCATAACATTATATCCATCTAATACTTTTGTAGATCCATAATATGTAAGAGCAACAACACTTGCATTTTCATTTAACATCTCCAATTCTTTAGCTGTTCTTGTAACTAATACTAATGAATAACTGCTTACATCTACAGCATGAAGATACCCTTCTTTGCTTGTATATATAAAGTCATTATGCAAATCCCTTGTCAATGCATGAGCTATTGAATGTACGATTCCATCAATTTTTCCATTTTCTTCTTTTATTTTAGAAAAAGATTCTTTTACATTTTCATCAATAGAAGCATCTTCTAAAAGATACAACTTGCTTCCTTCAAATTCAGAAATAAGATCTTCTGTCTTACTTCTATTTTCTTCCTTTGTATATGTAAAAATAAGCTTAGCCCCATTTTCATATGCAGATTTTGCAATTCCATATGCTATACTCCATTTATTTCTTAAACCCATTATCAATATTTTTTTATTTTCTAACAACATATTTTCTCATCCTTTCGTTTTATATTCTCCCATATTTCTAAATTTTTGATACCTATTCTCTACAATATCTGATTCACTCATAGAAACAAAATCCTCAAGTGCCATATTAATCTCATTTTTCAAAATTTCGATTAATTCATCAAAACTATCTGGTTCCTTAATAATTTTATCAATAACTTTCAAATCGTACAAGTCTTTTGCCGTTATTTTCATTTTTTCTGCTGCCTCTTCAGCCCTAGAGGCATCCTTCCACAAAATACTTGCATACCCTTCTGGAGACAAAATAGAATAAATTGCATTTTCCAGCATAAAAACCTTATTTGCCACTCCAATTGCCAATGCTCCTCCACTAGAACCTTCTCCAATAACTACCGAAATTATAGGCACTTTCAAACCTGCCATCTTAAGCATAGAACTTGCAATCGCTTCGCCTTGCCCTCTTTCTTCTGCACCAATTCCTGGATAAGCCCCCTTTGTATCTATAAAAGTAATAACAGGCCTGTTAAATTTCTCTGCTTGACTCATAAACCTTATAGCTTTCCTATAACTTTCCGGATTTGGCATTCCAAAATTCCTCTCTATATTTTCCTTAGTATTTCTACCCTTCTGCTCTGCTATCACCGTAAAATTTTGTTTACCAATTCGTGCCAAACCACATACCATGGCTTTATCATCTCTGTAATTTCTATCTCCATGAAGTTCTATAAACTCATCAAATATTCTTTCTATATAATCTAACGATGTTTTTCTATTACTCTCTCTTGCTATTTGCACTCTATCCCATGCTGTTTGCATCTTTTTCACACATCCTTTCTCCCCATTTGGGGACGGTTCTCTATTGGGGATTCCCCAATAGAGAACCGTCCCCAAATGGGGAATTGCCTAATTAAGCTCAATCAATCTCCCCAAAACATGCTTCAAATCTTTTCTCTCCACAATTTTATCAACAAAACCATGTTCCAACAAAAATTCAGCAGTTTGAAATCCTTCAGGTAAGCTCTCCCCAATAGTCTGTTCAATAACCCTTTGGCCTGCAAATCCAATCATTGCGCCAGGTTCACTTAAAACAATATCAGCAATACTCGCAAAAGAAGCAGTAACACCTCCATATGTTGGGTCAGTTAAAACAGATATATAAAGTCCACCTGATTCATTTAGTCTAGAAATTGCAGATGTTGTCTTTGCCATCTGCATAAGTGACATTATTCCTTCCTGCATTCTTGCTCCACCTGATACTGTAAATATTATAAGCGGATATTTTAATTCAATGGCTTTTTCAATCGCATATGTTATTTTTTCTCCAACAACCGTTCCCATGCTCCCCATGAGAAATCCACTATCCATTATACATATAACAACGTCATTTCCTTCAATTTTTCCGTATACCACAGCTTACAGCCTCTTCTAAATCTGTTTTTTGCCTTAGTCTTTCGAGTTTTGATGGATAATCTTCTAACCCTAATGGATTTACATTGTCTATGTTTAATTCAAACCTTTTATATGTACCTTCATCTATTATATTTTCCAATCTTCTATTTATATGCATTCTAAAATATGCTCCACATACAGGACATATATTTAGATTGTTTCTTACATCCTCTTTATATAATATTTCTTTACATTTTGTACATTTTACCCATTTTCCTACTTGAATATCAACTTTATTTATATTTCTTTTTGCAGTTGGCTCTCTTTTTTTGATTTTATCAACTAGCATTTTTTCTCCTTCCTCCCCATTTGGGGACGGTTCTCTATTGGGGATTCCCCAATAGAGAACCGTCCCCAAATGGGGAATCACAATCACAAAATTTCTTTTTCAATAAAAGAAGTATCATATTTCCCTCTCAGAAAATTAGAATTTCTAATAATCCTAAATAAAAAATCAATATTAGTATCAACACCTTCAATTACAGTTTCTTCTAAGGCTCTTTTCATTTTGCTTATAGCTTCGTTTCTGGTTTTACCATGAGCTATTATTTTTGCAATCATGGAATCATAATTTGGAGGGATAGTATAACCTTCATATACAAATGTGTCGATTCTGATTCCATTTCCTCCTGGCAAAATTAATCCGGTGATTTTTCCAGGGCATGGTCTGAAGTTTTTTTCAGGATTTTCAGCATTTATTCTACATTCTATAACATGGCCCCTAAACTCTACATCTTTTTGTTTTATTTTAAGCTTTTCGCCTGCTGCAATTCTGATTTGTTCTTTTACAATATCTATTCCTGTTCTTTCTTCTGTAATTCCGTGTTCTACTTGAATTCTTGTATTCATCTCCATAAAATAAAAATTTTTATTTTTGTCTACTAAAAATTCAATAGTGCCACAGCTTGTATATCCAACTTTTTTGGCTGCTTTTATTGCTGATTCTCCCATTTTTTCTCTTAATTTTTCGTCAATTGCTGTAGAACCGTGTTTCTTCTATTACTTTTTGATTTCTTCTTTGTATGGTGCAGTCTCTTTCACCTAAATGAATGACATTTCCATGTTCATCTGCTAAAATTTGAATTTCAATATGTCTTGGATTTTGTATAAATTTTTCCATATAAATTTCATCATCTTTAAAGGAAACCATTGCCTCTTGTTTTACGATATTATAACTATTTTCCAATTCATTTTCGTCATTTACTATGCGAATTCCTTTTCCTCCGCCACCAGCAGCTGCTTTGAGCATGATAGGGTATCCTATGTTTTTGGCTGTTTTTTTGGCATCGTTTATACTTTTTATACTTCCTTTAGATCCAGGAATCACTGGTATTCCTGCCTTCTCCATCATTTCTTTTGCGTTAGATTTATTTCCCATAAGCTTTATAACTTCATATGATGGGCCTATAAATTTGATATTTGATTCTTCACATATTTTTGCAAACTGACTGTTCTCAGAAAGAAAACCAAATCCTGGATGTATGCTATCTGCTCCAGTTATATATGCTGCTTCTATTATATTTTTGTAATTTAAGTAACTTTTATTGGAATTTGCTGGTCCTATGCATATTGCTTCATCTGCCAAACGTGTGTGAAGACTATCTTTGTCTGCTTCTGAATATACCGCTACTGTTTTTATATTCATTTCCTTACATGCTCTTATTATTCTTACCGCTATCTCGCCTCTGTTAGCTATTAATATTTTGTTCATGTTCTTTCTCCTTTTTTCGTCACTCCCCATTTGGGGACGGTTCTCTATTGGGGATTCCCCAATAGAGAACCGTCCCCAAATGGGGAGAAAATTTCTACACTACCGCAAATGTAAGCTCTCCTCTTGCTACAATTTTTCCTTCACAGGTGGCAAGTGCTTCTCCAACTCCTATTGGTCCTTTTTTCTTAATAATTTTTACTTCTAATTTTAATCTATCTCCTGGAACAATGGTTTTCTTAAATTTCATTTTATCAATCCCGCCAAATAATGCGTTTTTTCCCTTATTTTCTTCTAAGCTTAAAATTGCAACTGCTCCTGTTTGTGCTAAACTTTCTACTATTAAAACTCCTGGCATTATTGGATTTTTGGGAAAATGTCCTTTGAAATACCATTCAGATTCGTCTACATTTTTATAGGCTATTGCTCTTTCCCCTGGAACAAATTCCTCCACTTCATCTATCATTAAAAATGGATCTCTTTGCGGAATTATTTTTTCTATATCTTCTTTATTTAACATTTTCTTTTACCCTTCCTTTCCTTTAAGCCTCAAATTATTTTTCAAATTATGTTTGCTCGCTCTTTTCCCTTGTATGCTTTTCAAAGTTGTTTACTTGTATTTTATCATTTATATATCATTGATAATGCTCTTTCAATCGGTGTTTTTTTATCTTTCTTACGCTCTTTTTCCATCGATACTTTTAAATATCATTATGAAATTCTAAACAATGGTTGCCCGTATTCAACACTTTCACTATCTTTAACTAAAATTTCCTCTACAATGCCATCATATTCAGACTCAATTTCATTCATTAATTTCATCGCTTCGATTATGCAAAGCACATCTCCTTTTTTTACTTTTTGACCAACTTTAACATAAGGTTCGGCATTTGGTGATGGCTTTAAATAAAATGTTCCCACCATAGGTGATGTCATAACATTTCCATTGTCTTTACTAACTGTAGATTCCAAAGCAGTGTTATTTGATTTTTTATGTTCATTGGCTATTTCTTCTAGGCTCGCAACTGTTTCTACAATTTTTACTTTTTCTTCATTTTTGCTCATATCAATTTTAGTGCCATCAGGAAAATCTAACTTAAGATTATTTAATTTTGAATTTCCAAAATCATTGATTAATTGTATTATTTTTTCGTACTCCATAAATTTTGCTCCTTATTTTTCATACTTTTTTAAAATTATACTTGCATTATGTCCACCAAACCCTAGTGAATTTGACATAACTATATTTAAATTTGCTTCTCTAATCTCATTTGGTACAATATCTAAATCACATTCCTCATCTTTAACTTTATAATTTATAGTTGGTGGAACCTTTTTTTCATTAATTGCTTGTGCACAAATTATAGCTTCTACTCCGCCTGCCGCACCTAACATATGACCCATGTTAGATTTTGTTGAACTCACCATAACTTTTTTACTTGCAACTTCTCCAAGTGCTGTTTTTATTGCCATTGTTTCCAAACTGTCATTTAAATGCGTAGATGTACCATGAGCATTTATGTAATCTATTTCCTCTGGAGCAATTTGGGCATCTTCTATTGCTCTTTTCATTGCTCTTGCTCCACCTTCTCCATTTGGTGCAGGTGATGTTATGTGATATGCATCTGATGTTGCTCCATAACCAATTACTTCTGCATATATTTTTGCTCCTCTTTTGATTGCATGTTCCAACTCCTCTAAAACAAGAACTCCAGCTCCTTCGCCCATAACAAATCCGCTTCTTTCTTTATCAAATGGAATACTTGCTCTATTGGGATCTACTGCATATGATAAAGCCTTCATATTTTCAAATCCTGCAATACCAATCTCGCAAATAGAGCTTTCTGTTCCACCAGCCAAAATTACATCTTCTGCTCCATATTTTATTGTTCTATAAGCTTCTCCTATTGCATGTGTTGATGAACTACATGCTGAAACAGTTGAAATTGACTCTCCCTTTAGCCCTAATTCTATAGCAATATTTCCAGCTGGCATATTGCAAATTGACATTGGTATAAACATTGGTGAAATTCTACTATGTCCTTTAGTACAATTTATTTGGCATTGATCTTGAATTGTTTTTAATCCTCCAATTCCCGAACCAACAAATACGCCTATTCTTTCAAAATCCGTATTTTCTTTATTTATTTTACTATCTTCAAATGCCTCTCTAGCTGCTATTATTGCGTACTGAGAGCATTTATCCAATCTTTTAGCTTGTTTGGCATCAAAATAATCAAGTGGATTATAGTTTTTTAATTCTGCTACAAGTGATGTTTTATATCCTGTTGCATCAAAATTTTTTATTGGAGCCACTCCGCATTTCTTTTGAATTATACCGTCCCATAATTCTTTTACATTATTTCCAATCGGTGTTATTGCACCTATTCCCGTAATTACAACTCTTTTTTCCATTTTTAAATCCTTTCTACATAAGCATTCCGCCATCAACCTGAATAACCTGTCCTGTAATATATGAACTATTTTCAGAAACTAAAAAATTAACTGCATTTGCTACATCTTCAGCCGTTCCCATTCTTTTTAAAGGAATGTTTTTACTAATTTCTTCTTTTATATCATCTTTTAAAACATCTGTCATACTTGTCTCTATAAATCCTGGTGCTACTGCATTTACCCTAATATTTCTAGATGCAACTTCCTTTGCTAAACTCTTAGTAAATCCAATAATTCCCGCCTTAGATGCCGAATAATTTGTTTGCCCTGCATTTCCAGAAATTCCCACAACAGAAGAAATATTTACAATGTTTCCTTTCCTTGCTTTCATCATATAATTAATAACATTTTTGGTAACATTAAATGTTCCAACTAAATTTGTATCTATAACCTGCTCAAAATCTTCCTTCTTCATTCTCATAAGAAGCATATCTTTTGTAATACCTGCGTTATTTACAAGCACTTCAATCGAACCTAATTTTTCTAGTACCTCTTTTACAAATCTTTCTGCATCTTCAAAATTTGAAACATCTCCTTGCACCAATTCACATTTTACATTATTTGCTTCAATTTCTTTCTTTAAATCATTCAATTTTTCATCTTCTTTTCTATAATTAATCGCAATATTATACCCTTCTCGGCTTAATTTTATTGCAATTGCTTTTCCTATTCCTCTTGTCGCTCCTGTTATTAATGCTGTTGACATTGTTTTTTCCTCCCTAGTATAATAATGTTAAGTCAAAAATAACCCGACATTATTATCAAAATTTTTATTTTTTCCGTGATCATTCATTTCTCACACTTTAATATTAGACCAATGTTTGCATACAATCCTAACATAAAAAAGATTATATTCTTTTAACAAATCCACTCAAAGTCTTACCTGGCCCAACTTCAATAAAGTTATCAACACCAAGACTTTTCATATTTAATAAACTTTTAGAAAATCTAACCGGACTCATAATATGTCTAGCTAAAATATCTCTAACATCGTCATTATTATTATAAACTTCTCCATCTATATTTCTAACAACTTTGCTTTCAAAATTATTAATCTTAACCTTATCCAATTCTTTCCTTAAAGCATCTGAACTTCTTTTCAATTTTTCTGTATGAAAAGGTCCTGAAGTTTTTAAAATTCTAATCTTTCTTATCCCCATCTCTTTTGCTAAATTCTGAAGTTCCATTATTCCTTCTTCGTCACCTGTAACAACAACCTGCCCAGGGCAATTATAATTTGCAGGAACAGCAAAACCTTTTTTAACTTTACTGCACAAAGTCTCAATATCTTCGTCAGAAACGCCTAATACTGCTGCCATTTGCCAGTTACCTTGTGGTGCTAAATCTTGCATAAATTCGCCTCTTTTTTGAACAAGTCTTACTCCATCCTCAAAAGAAAGTGCATTACTATATATTAAAGCTGTATATTCTCCCAAACTTAAACCTGCTGATATATCTGCTTTAACTCCCTTCTTCTTTAAAACTTCAAGTTCTGCCAAACTATTTGTAAGAACTGCAAGTTGGGTATATTTGGTTTGATTTAGCACATCATCAGGTCCTTCGAAAGATATTTTCGCAATGTCTATTCCTGTTATGTCTTTTACTTTATCATAAATGCTTTTGTAATCTTCATCTGTCTCATATAATTCCTTACCCATTCCAACAAATTGTGAGCCTTGGCCAGGAAATAAAAAACCAATTTTCATTTCAAATATTCCTCCTTTTTTGTAATACTTACAATCACCTTACTATTATCAACATCAATTTTGAACTCTTTTTTAATAGAAGTTGCAATTCCCTTAATTTCATCTGCAAACTTAATTTGATTAGTATTAATTCCAATTCCAATAACAACACATCTAACCAATCCATTCTGCAACTTAGTTTCAGTAAGTATTCCTCCCAATTTTCTACCATTTAGGTAAATATCATTAGGAAACTTTATATCTAAATTAATATCATAAATTTTTTTAAATACTTTAACAACTCTCTTAGCAATCTGGATAGTCAAACCATCTAAATCATCAATCTTGCAATTTCTTTTACTTAAATCAAAATAAACTGAAAAAGCAATATTGTTTTCTTCGTCTGTATGCCAAGCCCTTCCATGTGTTCCTATTGCTGATGTTTGAATGTCTGCTATAATCATGGTTCTATCCATAATTGTTCCATTTTCAAATCTTCTCCAAATTTCTTTTTGAGTCGAATCTATTGTTTTATAATGAAATACCTTAAAATCGTTTAAACTATATTCCCTCATTTTTCTTTTCTTCCTCTAAAATTTTTTCCAAATTTTGCTGTCTTTTTAATTTATTTGTAGTTGTTTTTATAAGAGGTTCCTTAGTTAAAGAAAATCCTCTAATAGCCTTATATTTTGGCATAAGACTGTTTATTTCTCTTATTTTCTTAGCAATTTCGTCATGAATTTCTTTTTTATTTTTAACTTTATATGCATTTTTTACAATTTCTTCATCATAAACTATTTTTGCATAAATTTTAATATTTTCCCTATCATCTGAAAGTGGTCTTCCATATACAAAAGATTCTTCTACTCCCTCTATTTTATTTATAAGATTTTCCATTTCTTCTGGATAAATATTTTTACCATTTTTTAAAACAATAACATTCTTTTTTCTTCCACAAATAAAAATATATCCTTCATCATCAATTTTTGCCAAATCCCCTGTATAAAACCAACCATCAACAATAGCTTTTTTTGTTGCGTCCTTATTTTTATAATACCCAATCATTATGTTAGGACCTTTTACAATAAGTTCTCCAATTCCCTCTTTGTTGCAATCTATTACCTTTGCTTCAACAGAAGGAACTGTCTTACCAATAGAACCAACTTTGTGATATTTCTTATTGCCAATACCTATAACAGGCGAAGTTTCTGTAAGTCCATAGCCTTGAACTAAATTTAGTCCTAGCTTTCTATATTTTTCCTCTATTTCTTTATCCAAACTCGCTGCCCCACTAATTAAAAGTTTTATATTTCCACCTAACATGTCGTGTATATTTCTAAATACTTTTTTCTTTTCTTCCATTGAAGAATTTTTGTATTTTTCTTCATTTTCAAGTATTTCCTCTAAATTATCACTTTTTGAAATTTCTCTTCTAATTATTTTAAAAATTCTTTCATAAATTGCAGGAACAGATGCCATTACACTTACTTTATATTCTCTTAAATTTTCTACGATATATCTTATTCCATCTGCAAACACAGTTTGTGCCCCAACATATAGCGAAAATAAAAATCCAACTGTACATTCAAACACATGGTGCAATGGTAAAAAAGATAAAAATACATCATTTGAGTTTATATCTAAAACAGATGCTATATCCATTAAATTTGATACCAAATTTTTATGCGAAAGAGCAACTATTTTAGAATCTGATGTAGTTCCTGATGTAAATAACATTATTGACATTTTTTCATTATCAATTACAGCATCTATAAAGTTTGTATCTCCTTCATCTATCAATTTTTTTCCTTCTTTTATTAGCTCTTTTTGCGAATATATCCCCTCTGTATGATGTTCTAAATCCATAGATATTAGTGTTTTTATTTTGCCAATTCCTCTTCCTACTATTGTTTTTAAAGATTCCATATATTTATCTGAAAAGAAAATAGCTTCCACTTCTGAACGTTCTATTACTTTTTCCAATTCATTTTGAGGCAAAGATTTATCTAATGGTACCACTATTCCTGTGCCACACACAATTGATAAATATGCTACTTCCCATTCATATCTGTTTTCTCCAATTACTGCTATCCTTTTATCTTTCAATCCTAAATCTATTAATCTTGTTCCTAAGCAATTTATCATTTGTCTTATTTGTTTATGTGTATATGTTTTATATCGATTGTCTTTTTTTATTTTATATGCTATTTTATCTCCATATTTTTCACCAGATTTTTTTAGCATATCTTTTAAATCTTTTACTTCTTGATATTTATATAATTTTTCTGACATTTGCTCTCCTCCTTTGTCCGATATAGTTATAACATATTTCTATTTTGTTTGTAATTGGACTGGGAGGTCAGTATAAAAATTTTGACATATTTTTAAACAAATGCTATCATTATAAAAACAAATATATAGAGGAGATGAAAATATTGAATACAAATCAAAATCTTTGGAACGATATAGTTAAATTACTTATAGAAAAAAAGCTAACCATTTCAACTATGGAAAGTTGTACAGGCGGAGGTATAGCAAATGAAATAACCAATATTTCTGGAGCCTCATCTGTATTAAGAGAAAGCTATGTTACATATTGTAATGAAGCTAAAATTAATTTAGGTGTATCTTCTGATACAATCAAAAAATTTACAGTATATAGTCAAGAAACTGCAACAGAAATGGCAAAAGCCGTAAAAAGAAAAGCAAACTCAGATATTGCAATCGGTGTTACACGGACAATTAGGAAGAATAGATCCTAACAACCCAAATCCACAACTAAATCACGTTTGGTTTACAATTGTTTATAAAAACACTGTTATTGAAAACGAATTACAAGTTTCTAATTGTGAAAGAAGCAAACAAAAAGCTATGATTATTGACAATATAGCATTCACACTTCTTAAACTGCTTTAACATTTACTAAAATAGAGAATAGCTATTTATATAACTATCCTCTATTTTTTATTTTAATTTTTTTCATTTTTCCAAGAATCCATCAGTTCTGGATATGTTTTTGGAGCAGGTTTAATCACAGGCTGACCTGGAATCCAATTTACTGGTATTAATGTTTTTGTAGAATCAGCCATTTGAAGTGCTTGCAGTATTCTTATTATTTCTGCTATATTTCTTCCTACATTTGGTGGATATACTAATATTATTCTTACAATTCCATCTGGGTCAATTATTATAACATCTCTTACCGTTTGAGTATTACTTATATCTTTTGATACCATTCCATATAATCTTGCTATTTCCCCACTTCTATCTGCTATTATTGGAAATGGTAAGACTATTCCCGTTTTTTGATATATGTCGTTCATCCATGCTAAATGCGAACTATTACTATCTATGCTTAACCCTAGTAGTTCTGTATTTATTTTTTGAAAATGCTCATATGTTTTGGCAAATGCTATCATTTCTGTTGTACATACAGGCATAAAGTCTCCTGGATGGCTAAAGAATACTAACCATTTTCCTTTATAATCTTTTAAACTCCTTTCACCATATGTAGTTATCGCTTGGAAATCTGGGGCTTTTTGCCCTATCTTGATGTTTGAATTCATCATTAATTCATAATCCATAAAAAACTTCCTTTCATACTTTTGTATATTGTATGAAGAAAAAAATTTTTGTTTACAATTTATTATCCTACAGTTTTATTAAATCTTTGTAATTTGCAGGAAATCCCATTTTGTATAGAACTTTCTCAATTGATATTGTTTTTAATACTTTTTCCACTATTTCCTCCTTAATGCAAAATGACCTCGGGCCCGTAGGTTATCCGAGGTTCGATCTACTATAGATAGTATAACATTTATATTTTTGTTTTGTCAATAGAAATGTTATATTTTCTATTAATATTAGTATGTTATATTATTCAATTTTCATACTTTTGTATATTGTATGAAGAAAAAAATTTTTGTTTACAATTTAAAATGATATTACACCCAAATGTTCTAATAAAATTTTAATTCCAAGTAAAACCAAAATAACTCCGCCAACTAATTCGGCTTTGCTTTCATATTTATCACCAAATTTATTTCCAATTTTTGTTCCAGCAACAACCAAAACAAAAGTAATAATTCCAATTAAACTAACTGCTAAAATTAAATTCACTTTCAAGAATGCAAAAGTAATTCCTACTGCTAACGCATCTATACTAGTTGCAATTGCAAGGACAATCATTGTTTTTAAACTAACATCATCATTTCTATTTTCGCTATCATCTCCAAAAGATTCCTTTATCATGCCACCTCCTATAATTGTTAACAATAAAAATGCAATCCAGTGGTCTATACTTGTTATTAAATTTTGAAATGCAGATCCTAGAAAAAAGCCAATGGTAGGCATTAAAGCTTGAAATCCACCAAAATATAGGCCTATGATTATTGCCTTTTTCCAATTCATTTTCTTCATTGATATGCCTTTACAAATTGATACTGCAAATGCATCCATTGCAAGGCCTATACTTAATAATAATAATTCTACTATTCCCATTTTTTATTCCTTCCTTTTTATTTATATTAGTTTTATATGTAAAAAAGACTTTGTTTTGTGATTTTTTAGTAAGTCTTTTATTATATTTATATAAGCGTTTCAAAGACGATGATTATGCAAAATAATCATCGTCTTTGTGGAGAATCTATCTTATTTTCACCCTCTTTTTCTTCGTTTCCTTTTTTTCTTTCTTACCGTCACCACGACTCATAATCGTCGGTAATTTCGATGGAAAGACCTTGATCGTACCATATCTTCCCACTCTAACAACCTTTGAATGATCCAGTACAACAGTATTTTTTGCTGTACAGCTTGGATCTTCTTTGATTCTTTCAGTAAAATCTTCTTTGACATCCGGCTCTCCATGGTTAATCAGTACCACTTTCAAGTTACGGAACTGTGTTAAAAACTCAAGGAGCTCGTCTGCTTTAGCGTGTGACGAAAACTCTCCTGTTGTCTTTACTTCAGCCCTTTTAACGATAGGAGTACCGTTAACTTTTATGACCTTTCCGTCTTCCGCTTCCAACAATCTCCTTCCTAGTGTTCCTTCTGCGGTATAACCCGTAAAATGGATCAGCGCATTAGGATCGGAAAGGAACATCGGGATTATCGTCTGAGCAGGCCCAAATGAACCCATTCCAGAGGTTGTTACGATAACAGCTCCGTTTTTTGAGTTTCTGGCCTTTTCTTCGATAGACTTGGTATCACTTAACCAAGTAAGATTTTTCGGTAGGAAGTTTTTCATTTCCTCCTTAATCTCCAGCTCTTCGATATACATTTTTGTATACCGAGCGGCCAGATTACCTACAAAGAAAACCGGCGTTTTCCTTGTAATACTACCTTTGTCTTGCATGCTTTTTAAAACATACAAAATCTCTTGTGACCGCCCAATCGCAAATACTGGAACAACAACAGTTCCACCTTTTGCAATTGCACTAGCCACATTTTCCTCAAAGGTTTTGGGGATATCTGTAGAGACAGTATCGCCATATGTTGACTCTGTCAATACAGTAACCGGCTCTTCCTTTATAAGCCATTCCGGAAAATCATCTGTTTCAAAGAAGAGATTTTCCTTCTTGTAGTCCCCAGTCGCAACGATAAAAATCGGCTCTTCTCCCTGATACTCGGCTCGAATCACAATAGATGCAGATCCTGCTAAGTGTCCATTTCTCACGAACATTGCACTTACATGCTCTGTGAGCTTAGCCCATCTTTTTGGCGTAACAGCCACTGTTTGTTGCAATAATCGCTCCACATCTTCCTTCTGGTAAAGCGGCTTTCTTTTGGCTTGCTTTGCATGAAGTTTTTGCAACTTCACACTATCCTCTAACGCTATGGGTAATAGCGCTAAAGTTTCCTGCGTCCCATACACCTTTCCGGCAAATCCTTGCTTAGCAAGTAACGGCAAGCGTCCAATATGGTCCGCATGTACGTGCGTAACTACTACACACTGCACATCTCTTGGAACGAAATAGAACTTTTCGTTCAATTTCTCATACTGTTTTTCCTGGTAGCTTCCGCAATCTATCAGGATATGCTCCTTAGTCCCATCTGGATACACGAATGTTACTAAGATGCACGAGCCAGTTACACCATCGTGACTGGCCATCACATCAGCATAGAACCTGTATTTTTTACCCAATAAATTCATCTCCTTCAAAATTTTCCACGAGATTATTGCCTACATTGTACACTAGTTTATCACCATATTAACTTTATGTCAATCTTTTTCAAGTCTAAAACTAATATCTTTTAAAAAACTACTCCCCATTCGCCAAAAAAGCCAACTCCAAAGCGCCTTCTTTACTATCGGCACTGCAAATAAAACCAGCATTGTGGCAAAATCTAGCTGTTTTCACACCAGTTGCATCTTGAAGCTCTTTATCTTTTAAACCTCTCCACTTAGAAGGTAAACTCTTTCTATTTTCAAAACTTCCAATTTCTTTAGGCACAGCATACACATTATATCCCCCTCTAGAAGATGGAAAAACCACAAAATTTATTGTTTCGGCCTTTTCATTATTAGAATTAAGTAAAAATTCCTTCCATGGAGCAAAAACATCTAAAATCATGATTCCATTTTTTGAATTTTCTATTGATTCTTCAATTAAATTCTTTGCTTTAATTTTAGAAAAAACATCATGCAAAAACTCATCAAATATAACTTCACAGACACTTAGTGCTCTCATAAACTTCTCATCACTGTCGACTTTTTCATCCCATTTAGGGTTAAATATTGATACAATATGAGATATATGCACATTTCTATAATCTGTATCAAGTTTTGGAAGCTGACCATTATCGTTTGCATCCACAAACTGAATTAGATTTTTATCAATATAATTCCATGTATAATTAATTTCTTTTACATCATACTTTTCTAGTAATTCCTTGCCAAACGCTTTCCAAATTAGGCCACATGCCGCATATTTTACGCCATTAGGTCGAATTCCATTTCCACCTAGTTGATGATGATCATATTCTCCTGCACCTATATCGTACACGATTGCATTAGCTTTTGTTTTAGATTTTTCTTGTTCTCTATACTCTGGAACCCTTATTAAGGTTATTTCAGGTATTATTTTTGATAATATTATTGTTGCAAATACTTCATCTGCATGAAATGTTCCTGCATGTGTTATACAATTTGCTTCTTCTATATTTTTAGTTATTTTTATATTCATGTTTGCACCTCTTTTCAAATTATCTTCCGCCGCCGCCACCTCCGGCCACCGGCCTCCTCCTCCGCCACCAGAGAAGCCTCCGCCTCCTCCTGTGCCAGAAGAATATGTAGATGAATACGCAGATGTAAATGCAGATGACATAGCATTTGTAAAGCTTGATGAGAAATTGTTATTCGTCATAAAATACATATATCCATATGATGAATCATCAAATTCAAAACTTTTTCCTAATTCCTTATAAATTGCTTTTAATTGTTTAATTACTTTGTCTGCTATACCAAATGCAGTTGCATATACTAAAAAATGTTCCCAAATTACAAGTTCTGGTATTTCTCTTTCTTTTAGTAGGGAAAAATCTTCCATATATTTCTTTAACCCTTCCCATTTTTCCTTTTCGTCTATTCCTTCTTGTGTATATACATTTATTCTTTTTGCAGATTTTCTTATTGATAAATTTTTAAATACATTTAATATTATAAAACTTAACACTCCTACTATTAAAATTCCTATGTTTATATATTCTATCAAAACAGGCATTAATCCAAACAATACAAATATTATACTTATAATAGATGTAAATCCAAACATTGAATTAGTATTATACTTGCTCTTTTCCTTTGCTTCTTTCTCATTATACAATCCATTTTTTTCTAATTCTAATACACTTGCCTTTTCAACATTTTCCTTTAGTTCTATTAAATTTGAGGCATGTCTTTTCATGTATTTTTCAATGTCTTTTATTGTTGTTTTATCTTTTTCCCCAGATGCCTTTAATATATATTTAAGGATTATTCTTTCTGTTCTTTCTAATTCTTCTGCATTTGTGTTTAAAATTCTTATAATTATATTTTTCTTATCATTTGGATTTTCTTCAAAATTTATATATTTTTTTAAAGATAAATCAAGCAAAGTTGCAGAAAATATATTTCCCATTTGATTTGTAGATACATCAGACAATTCCTCATTATATACATATACCGCTTGTGCAGGTGTGGCATTTTTTCTTGGTATTTCTCTAAAATACTCTAATTCCTGTGTTGGCTCAAATTTTACTCTTTCTTCTGCTTCTTTTAGTATTTTTAAAGCTTTTTTAGCTATTCCAAAATCTACAATACAAATTACAATTACAAAAATTGCTGTTGCTAATTTTTTTGTACCTTCTGCCTTTTTTCTTCGTGCATTTGCTTCATTTGCCCATACAGTTTCTTCTGAAATAACATCATCTAATCTTTCAGTAGAATATGTTCTTCCTGAGACTGTTATAATTGATGTTGGAAACAATGTTCTTATTTCTACATATCTTCCAGCTCTAAAATTATTTACTTCAAATTTAATCTTATTGGTAGATTCTGCGTAAATTTCTCCATTTAGATATTCTGTATGTCCCCAAACTTTTATGTCTTCCTTTGAATTTGCATTTTGAGGTAATAAAATTGTTCCGGTTATTTTTTTACAATTTATCTCAAAATCATTTCCTATAAACTGCCAATATAGTTCGGCATAATCTTTATATTTGGCAATTGCATCATTTACCTTGTATGATATTTTATACTTTTTATTTGCACTACTATCATCTAATCCAACTCCCCATGCTATTTCAAAATTTCCATCATCATTTTGCATGCCATAATAACATTGTTTTGTTACATGATACATTAGTGAGTCTATTTTTGTAAATTGTTTTTCGTTATTTCCATCAATTTCTGATACTCGTACATCTGTTATTGATGAATATTTGGATTTGTCTGTTTTAAATGTTTTAAAAAGTGTGTTTGTATTTTCTATAGATATGTCCCAGTTTTCGGTTACATCCATACTTCCATCTTGGTTTATTTGTGCATTAAAGTCTAAATTGTTTAAATACAAATCTCCAGCATTACTTTTGTTGCTACCTAGTAGTATTAATAATAGTATAAATATTATTGTTATCAGTATTTTTTTTGTTCTTTTCATTTTCCTTTCCTCCTTCCGGCTTTATTTTATTATAAAAAAAATAAAATAGCAATGGTATTAAATAAAAAATATTGACAAAGTGACTTAAATCATATTAAAATTAGAGCAATACAAGCTAAAAGGACGGATAAAAAATGAATCAAACATATTTAAAAAAATTAGAATATAATCAAATATTACAAAAACTAACAACCTACTGCCATACCTATATAGGAAAAAACATTGCCGAAAACCTATTACCATCAAATCAGAAAGAAAAAGTTGCAGATGAACTAGCCAAAACAAATGAAGCAGTAAGTTTAATAGAAAGAAACTCTACCCCACCAATATCAGAAATAGACGATATTGGGGTTTACTTAAAATTACTAGAAAGCTCTAGTACCATATCGGCTAAAGCTTTATTATCTGTTGTAAATATTTTAGAAATGTCAGATGAATTAATCGAATATTTTTCAAGTTTTATAAATACAGACGATTTTCCATATTTAAATGGATATTTTTCTGAACTGTATACAAACCATTCTATAATAGACAAAATCAAGAAATGTATTATAGACGAAAACACCATTGCAGATAACAGTTCAAATACCCTAGCAAACATTAGAAGACGTATGAGAAGACTTGAGCAAGATATAAAATCCAAACTAAATACAATTTTACATTCTTCAAGTTATGCAAAATATATACAAGAAAATGTTGTAACAATAAGAAATGATAGATATGTTATTCCTGTAAAACAAGAATACAGATCTTTTGTTAAAGGGTTTGTTCACGATATGTCTTCAAGTGGCTCTACAGTTTTTATAGAACCTCTTAGTGTATTCGAATATAATAATGAATTAAATAATTTAAAAATTGACGAAAGCGCCGAAATTGAGAAGATATTATATAATCTAAGTAGTATGTTATTTAGTTATACAGAAGAAATAAAATTAGATGTTTCTATAATTGGAAAACTCGATTTTATATTTGCAAAAGCCAAATATTCCAACTCTATAAACGGAATAACACCTAAAATTAATGATAATAAATTTGCCGAATTTATAAATGCACGTCACCCTTTAATTGACGAAAACAAAGTTGTACCAACCACTCTTAGCATTGGAAAAGATTTTTCTTTATTAATTATTACAGGTCCAAATACAGGTGGTAAAACTGTTACTTTAAAAACAGTTGGTTTACTAGAACTAATGGCATGTTCTGGCCTAAACATACCAGCTGACGAAAAATCTAGTATTTATGTATTTGACGAAATTTTTGCAGATATTGGTGATGACCAAAGCATTTCTGATTCGCTAAGTACTTTTTCAAGTCATATGATAAATATATCTCGTATTCTAAAAACTGCAACCGAAAAAAGTTTAATTTTAGTTGACGAATTAGGTTCTGGAACAGACCCAATAGAAGGAGCAAATCTTGCTATTAGTATTTTAGAATATTTTAAAAATAACAATATTTTAACAATTGCCACTACTCACTATCAAGAGCTAAAACGTTATGCACTTGTTACTCCTAATGTTCAAAATGCCAGTGTGGAATTTGATATTGAAAATTTGAAACCTACATATCGCCTTTTACTTGGTATTCCTGGTAAAAGTAATGCTTTTGCAATTAGCGAAAAACTTGGTATTAAGAAGGAAATTATTGACAAAGCTCGTTCTTTAATGGATAAACAAGATGTAGATATTGAAACTCTTTTGAAAAAGATTTATGACGATAAAATTGCAATTGAAAAAGAAAAAGAAGAAATTCAGAAAAACCTAAATCAGGTTCAGGTTCTTAGACAAAGCCTTGAAAGAGATGATTCGAAACTTAAAATGCAAGAACAAGAACTTATTAATAATGCAAAAATTAAAGCTCGTGATATTTTGCTTGATGCTAAGGATGAAGCTTCTAAATTGATTAGTGAAATGAAACGTATTGAAAATACTTCTGATGCTATTGATGAACTTAATAATTTGAGAAATAACTTAAATTCTTCTATTAAGGAAAATTCTATTAAAGATACTGCTCAAAACCTGGCAGTTAACCCTATTGCTCGAGATAGCATTAAAAATGGTGTGAAAGTTTTTATTACAAATCTTAATCAAAATGGTATTATTTGCTCATCTAAAATTAATAAAAATGATGAAGTTCAAGTCCAAATCGGTCTTATTAAAACTAATGTTAATATTAAATATTTAGAACTACCTAGAGTTTTAAAAAACGATTTAACTAAACCTTCTGTTTCTTCTAGTCCTAAGGTTAACAAAACTAGGTTTGCTAATTCTGAGATTAATGTTATTGGTTTAACTGTTGATGAGGCTATTCCTTTAGTTGATAAATTTTTGGATGATTGTTTTTTGGCTAAAATTCATACTGCTAGAATTGTTCATGGTAAAGGTACTGGTAAACTTCGCGTTGCTATTCAAAGTTTTTTGAAGAAACATAAAAGAGTTAAGTCTTTTAGAATTGGTGGTTTTGGCGAAGGTGAAATGGGGGTTACAGTTGTGGAGATGAATGTTAATTAGTTTTGACAAATTGGTTTACATATTGTATAATGAAAGTAGACATTATAATAAAGGAGTGGTTTTATGTCGTATACTACCATGACATTCGAGCAACTGGAGCACTTTCTCCGGCACCTCTACATACACGCTCAAGAAATAAGGAACGGTACCTTTGACAAGGACATTCGTTCCTACATGCGTAATGTGGAGTGCGCCCGCTATCTCTCTAACGAGATAGCACACACTCTTGTGCATCTAATGCGACTCAAGAAGTTCAAAGGCTACGAAAATGCCGACTATCGGTTCGACACAGAGGAACCCTCTGTTGAGGAACTGAAATCGTACAAATTCACAAAATTTGTACCAGGCGATTTCAGTTATGGCATAACGATAGCCAACACGATGCGTATGGGACTGGTATCAGATGAGGACATTGTTCTCCCCATCGATGTGTCCCAGCAGCAAATGGAACGATTTGGTAAAGCAATCAAAGATTGCAGTGCCATTCTCGTTATGTTAGAGATACTTTCCAAAAAAAGGAAGTACCAGTCTAACATCCAAAACCTTAAAGCCAAAGTCCAAGAAATGGATAGCTTTAGCACGAAAGCTAAGGTATTGGATGCCTTTGACGAGCTGAAGGTTCATCTGGACAACATGAGTTGGGCTACCACGCTCAAGGAATTCTCCTGATTCCAGCTCCTTAGAGGGCGGACAATTATTGTCCGCCCTCTTTCCGTTTGTTACTTTTATTTTATCATTTATATAATCATTTATATTTATAATAATTTACGAATTCCACGTTACTACTTTTAATCCTTTTACAGCTCCACATGGTGCTCCTGATATTGAATTTTCTTTATATTCATTAATATCAATTATTTCATTTGACATATTTATTTATCCCTTCTTTAAATTTTGTAAGAACCTCTTGCAAAATTTATTATTATACATATGCGAAGCATTCGACATAAAACTATGGCAATTTTTCTACGATCCACGCTTTGATGAAGCAGAAGCAAGCGAATGGAAAGATGAAAAATTTCTTTCTGCCAAATCTTGACAATTTTCCCATACCCCAATATAATAAAATAAGTAAATAGCTAGCAACTTTACGCTAAGCGCACTTTAAGGAGGAAAATAAAATGCCTAAAAATGATTTATCATTACTAGTACTAGACAATTGCAAAGAATTTGGAGAAAAAGTAGAACAAAACTTACTAAAAATACGTAACGAAAACAACAAAAAATACATAGCAAAATTAGATGCATCACGTTTTTCTAATGGTGAAGGAAAAGTAATTATAAAAGACTCTGTAAGAGACAAAGAAATATACATCCTTTGCGACATAGGAAACTATGGTGTAACATACAAATGCCATGGCAAAGATCATGAAATGATGCCAGACGAGCATTTTCAAGATATAAAAAGAGTAATATCTGCAACATGTGGACACAGTACAAAAGTAACAGTTGTAATGCCTCTACTTTATCAAGCAAGACAGCATCGTAGAAAAGGAAGAGAATCCTTAGATTGTGCAATAGCTTTGCAAGAGCTAGAAAGACTAGGAGTTAACAGCATTGTAACATTTGATGCACACGATCCAAACGTTATAAATGCAACCCCAAATTTATCTTTCGACAATTTCTATCCATCTGGGACAATAATAGAAGAAATGGCAAAAAACAATCCAACTATTTTCGAAAACTCAATAGTAATAAGCCCAGACTTTGGAGCAATGGAAAGAGCACGTTATTATGCCGAAATTATAGGCTGTGATGTTGGTGTATTTTATAAAAGACGTGATTTAAGCAAACTTATAAACGGAAAAAATCCAGTAGTTGCACATACATATATGGGAAGTGATGTTAAAGGCAAAAATGTTGTCATTGTAGATGACATGATTGCATCTGGTGGTTCTGTAATAGAAGTTTCTCAAAAATTACGCGAAATGGGAGCAAACAAAATATGTATTACATGTTCTTTTGCCCTATTTACAGAAGGCTTTGATAAATTTTTATCAGCTCATGATGAAGGACTATTCGATTCACTTTATACAACCAACCTATCATATATTCCATCAGAATTTTCAAACCACGATTGGTTTCATAGTGTAGATATGTCTTATTTTGTAGCACAAATAATAGATAGTATGGATAAAAAAGAACCTCTAACACAATACTTTAACAGAACAAAAGAAACATTTAAAGCTGTACAAGACTCAAAAAAATAAAAACAGGAAATTAATTCCTGTTTTTATTTTCGTCATCTTCAATATTTTTTCCAAATCTCTTAACCTTATTAGTTGTAGTTCTTTCAAAATCTTCATCCATAATCTTAAATGACTTAATATGTTTAAAATTAGGCAATTTTTCATTAGCCTTTTTCACTGCTTCTGTTAATATTTTACTTATTTCTTCTTTTGTTGGAAATTTATTGCCAAGATATTCTTTAATTGCATCTATATTAGGAAATATTTTTGCCTTAACTTGAACATCATCTTTTCCATTAGATGTTCCTATTACAAGCGATTCTTCAATTAATTCATCATCATTTAAAATATTTTCAATTTCCTCAGGATAAATATTTTCTCCATTTTTTGTAAGTATCATATTTTTGCTTCTACCAGAAATATACAAAAATTCTTCATCATCAATATAGCCTAAATCTCCTGTGTGGAACCATCCATCTTTTAAAACCTTTTTAGTTGCTTCTTCGTTTTCATAATAACCAAGCATTACATTAGGTCCTTTTACAATAATTTCCCCTATTCCTTCGTCATTTGGATTATCTATTTTATATTCCACATTTGGTATTGGCATCCCACAAGATACTGCTTTATAATAAAAATCGTTATTTCCTGCAACTAAAGGAGAACATTCTGTTAAGCCATATCCTTGTAAAACTTTTATTCCAAGTTTAAAAAATGCCTCCACTATATCTGGCTTAATCGCTGCGGCTCCAACAATAAATGTTTTTATTTTTCCTCCTAGCGATTTTTTAACTTTTCTTTTTACTATTCCCTTTAAAAAGAATGGTAAATTATCTATCATTTTACTTTCATCTTTTGTATATTTTTCTGGAAGACTTGCTTTCAGTGTTTTTTGTACTTTTTTATATACATTTTCCAAAAGCAATGGCACACATAATATAAATGTAGGCTGATATTCTTGTATATTTTTTGTTATATATCTTAAGCCTTCACAATAACAAACAGTTCCTCCTCCATATATAACTAATAAATATCCAATTGTGCATTCATATGTGTGATGTAATGGCAAAATTGATAATACCCTTGTAGAATTATCTACTTTAACTATACTTGCAATTGAAATTATATTTGAACATATATTTTTATGTGACAACATAACAGCTTTAGAACTTCCTGTTGTCCCTGATGTAAAAAGTAAAATTTTCATCTCATCTGGATTTATTTTTATATTCTCATAATCTTTATTTCCATCAGCAACTAATCTTTTACCATCATTTATTAAATCTTTTAAATTTATGTATTTTGATGTGTTTTGCATATCTATAAGCATTGTCTCATTTTTTAATTCTGCTTTAAATTCAAATATTTTATTTAAATATTTATCATCAGCAATTATTGCTTTTGCATTTGATACATTTAAAAACTCTTTTACATTTTCGTTTGAGGCTTCCTTATCTATTGGTACCACAATTCCAATAATTGTTACTGCTAAATATGATATTGCCCAAGAATAGCTATTTTTTCCCATTATTGCAATTCTTTGTTTTTGCATTCCCATCTCAATTAATTTTGTTGCTAAATTTTGTACATCTTCTTTAAATTCTCTATATGTTTTATTTATTATCTTTCCATTTTCATCTTTTACTTTAAAAGCAGGCTTTTCTCCATTTATATCTGCTGTTTTTTCTAACATATCTTTTAAATCGTCTATTTCATATGTTGTGAAATAATTGATTTGCTTCTTCAAATTTATCATCTCCTCAATCTAGTTTTTAATACTATATCACAAAGTTTTGTTGTATTCAAGAGATATTTTAAATTTTTTTCTGAAAATCATAATACAATCAAGCCCAAGACCTACTGTAATCGGATTTAATATATCAATGTGTAACTGAAACAATTTTAGAACTTCTTAGTTTAATTTTTGGAAAATGTTCACGTCGAACGATAGTGAGGACTAAGTGAAAGGGTGCCAAAAATTAGACTTAGAAGTTCTTAAATTGTGTAGGGCGCCATTGATATATTAAATCCGATTACAGTAGGTCTTGGGCTTGATTGTATTACGATTTTCAGAAAATTTTTATTGTTGTTACAACTCACAGCTTTAAAATTGTAGAGTAGGTTCGAATTAGAATAATTATTAATTTTTGGGGGATTAATGTGTGATTGAAGGACTTTTAGAGCTTATTAGCAGAATTTTTGGAAAGAGTTCATGCTCCGCCATGGAAGGGTGCCAAAAATAATGCTTATAAGCTCTTAAAGTCCGTATTGAGCCATTAATCCCCCAAAAATTAATAATTATTCTAATTCGAACCGGCTTTAATAACTGTGAATAGTAACTTATTGTTTTCTCTTCACGACTTTCATTCTAACAAATCCATCTCTTTCCTCTTCTTCTAAAGCCATACTAATTTTCTTAGCAATCTTTTCATCACGAGGAATAATAACCTCTTTTAAAGCATTTGATCTTCTTTCAAGCTTCTCAATAGCATATTGCAAACGAACCATAATATTATTAATTTCGGCAAGTTTAATTATCAACTTCTTAACCTCAATAAACTTAACAATACTTTCATCAACAGCAGAAGTTGTATTATAAAAGCCATAATTAGGCACAATTTCTAAATTATCTGAAACAACAGAGGGGATTTCAACCCCCATCAAACTCAAATTTTTTATGTGAATTGTGTCATCATCTTTAATAGCATTAGAAATATCTATAAGTTCATCAAAACCTACATCTACAATTGCTTTTTTTAAAGTCTCTTCTGCCTCATTTAAAGTTTCATTTAATTTATTTTGAGTCTCTTTTGCCTCATTTTTATAGCTTTCAAGTTTGTTTTTTAGTATAAGCTCTTTTTCCTCTATAAGAATCTGACCATTTTTATATTCTTTTATCGAATTTTGTAATTTTAGTAAATTATTTTTTGTTGATAAATATACTTTTCCCATAACTCACTCCAATATTTTTAAAAGTTCTTCCATTAAATTTAATGTATCTTCAATAGAACGGTTATCGCTACTATCTTGATTAATAAATCTATCTTCAAACTCATTCCCAAATTTCAAATACTTTTTATCTTCATCTGTTAAATCTGCTTCACCCAAAACCGTTGCTAATGCTCTTACATCTTGAACTTTAGAATATCCTGCAAACACTTTATCAGCAAGTTTTGCATGGTCTTCTCTTGTATATCCTTTTCCAATTCCATCTTTCATAAGTCTTGAAAGTGACTGTAAAACATCTATTGGTGGGTTAATTCCTTTTTGATATAAATCCCTTCCTAAAACAATTTGGCCTTCTGTTATATATCCTGTTAAATCAGGTATTGGGTGAGATATATCATCATTTGGCATTGTAAGTATTGGTAATTGAGTTATTGAACCTTCACGTCCTTCAATCATTCCTGCTCTTTCATAAATAGAAGCTAAATCGCTATATAGGTAACCTGGATAACCTTTTCTACTTGGTATTTCACCTTTTAAAGTTGAAACTTCCCTTAATGCTTCTGCATATGCAGTCATGTCTGTTAATACAACAAGTACTTGATATCCTAGGTCAAATGCTAAATATTCGGCACATGTAAGTGCAACTTTTGGCGTAAGTATTCTTTCTACAGATGCATCATTAGATAAATTTTGGAACATTACAACCTTTGAAAGTACTCCATTTTCTTCGAAGCTTTTTCTAAAAAATTCTGCTGTTTCAAATTCTGCTCCCATAAGACCAAATACAATTGCAAATTTTCCTCCATCTGTTATATTAGATTGTCTTATTATTCTTTCTGCAAGCTCATTATGATTTAATCCACTTCCAGAGAAAATAGGAATTTTTTGTCCTCTTATTAATGTAATTAAGCCATCTATTGTAGATATTCCTGTGTGAATATAATTACGAGGGTATTTTCTTGCAATTGGATTTATTGGGTTTGAATTTATGTCTCTTGAAATGTTTGTTTCAATATCTCCTAAGCCATCTATTGGTTTTCCGGCACCATCAAATACTCTTCCTAGCATTAATGGTGATAGTTTTATTTTTAATGGCTCCCCCATAAATTCTGTTTGCACATCTTTTATATTAATTTCGTTTGTTCCTTTATATACTTGTATTGTTGTTATATCTTCATCTAAACGAAGTACATTTCCTATTCTTTTTTCGCCATTTTTTAGAGTTATTATTACTTGCTCTTCAAATGATACATCTTTAGGTGTTTTTATAAATACAAGTGGTCCATTTATTTCTTCTAGACCTAAATATTTTATTTTCAAGTTTTTCACCTCTCTTATATATGTTCTCTATATTCTTCTTCCAATTTCTTTAATCTGTTTTTAATACTTACATCAAAATCATCAATTTTTTCAATTTCAGTATTTTTAACATTGTATTTTAGTTCATTATATTCGGATAATATTCTTGTTTTTTTAATTTCTGAAATAGGAATTCCCTTATTTATTAGTTTTAGAGCTCTATCATAAATCAACATTATTGTTTCCATCATTTTAAATTGTTTTTCAATAGGTACAAATGTATCTATTTCATTAAAAGAGTTTTGTTGTAAAAATCCTATTCTTATACTACTTGCAACTTCAAGCATAAGTTTTTTATCATCTGATAAAACATCTTGCCCAACTACTCTTGCAATTTCAAGTAATTCGTTTTCTCTTTCTAGTAATCTAACTATTTTTGATCTATATTCTAAAAATTCACTATCTACATTATCATCATACCAGTCTGATAAATTGTCTAGATATTCACTATAGCTTATATTCCAATCTATTGCTGGGTAATGTCTTGAATATGCTAAAGTTCTGTTTAGTCCCCAAAATACGTGAACAAATCTTTTTGTGTTTTGTGTAACAGGCTCAGAAAAGTCTGAACCTTGTGGCGATACAGCACCTATAATTGTTACAGACCCTGTATTTCCATTTAATGTTTCAACCATTCCTGCTCTTCCATAAAATTCTGATAATCTAGATGGCAAATATGATGGAAATCCTTCTTCTGCTGGCATTTCTTCTAGTCTTCCAGATATTTCACGAAGTGCTTCTGCCCATCTTGATGTTGAATCTGCCATTATTGCTACATCATATCCCATGTCTCTATAATATTCTGCTATTGTTATTCCTGTATAAATAGAGGTTTCCCTTGCTGCAACTGGCATATTAGATGTATTAGCAATTAAAACTGTTCTATCCATTAAAGGTCTACCAGATTTTGGATCTTTTAAATTTGGAAAATCTTCCAAAACTTCGGTCATCTCATTTCCACGTTCTCCACAACCTATGTAAACAATTATATCTGCATCTGACCATTTAGCCAATTGGTGTTGTGTTACAGTTTTTCCTGTTCCAAAACCTCCTGGAATCATTGCTGTTCCACCTTTTGCTATTGGAAATAATGTATCTATTACTCTTTGCCCTGTAATTAATGGCTTAGATATTGCAATTCTGTTTTTATATGGTCTTTGTTTTCTAACTGGCCATTTTTGAACCATATTTAGTTCTAAAATTGTTTTTTCTTCATCTTGAGTCTCAATTTTTGCAATATTATCTAATACTGTATAATCTCCTTCTGGTGCTATTTCTATAACTTTTGCCTTGCAGTCAAATTTATTCATTATTCTATTTGTTATAAGCTCAGTTTCTTTTACTTCTCCTATTATAGAGTTTAAAGAAACTTCATCTCCTACCTGAACTTTTGGTACAAAATGCCATTTTTTTTCTGTATCAACACCAATATTTGAGGCTCCTCTTTTTATAAAATCTCCGTATTCTTCTCTTAAAAATTTTAATGGTCTTTCAATTCCATCAAATATATTACTTATTATACCTGGACCCAAAACCAAAGTTAGTGGTTCTTCTGCACCTATTACATCTTGTCCTATTTTTAATCCTGTAGTACCTTCATATACCTGAATTGTTGCAATATCACCTGTTAGTTTTATAACTTCTCCTAGAATTTTTTCATCTGATATATAAACAATATCATGCATAGCAAAATCGCCATCACCTTGTGCTTTTATTACTGGTCCATTAATTGAAATTATATACTTTTTTTGCATTGTTTTATCCTTTCAATTCTTCATCAATTTTATTTAATAATGTATTATCAATAACAATTCCTTGACTTGTATTTTCTAAAATACAACCTCCTATATATTTGCTTCCTATTTCTTTTGTTTTTAGCCTATATTTTTCTGTTATAAGAGTTTGGTATTTTTCAATGTCCGATTTTGTTAAACCAATATAAGTCTCATTTTTATCACCTATTCTTAATAAACCGCTCATCTATGCTTTTTATTAAAAATTCTTGATAATTATCACTTTTTACAAACTCGATCAACCTATTTTTAATTTCATTTTTTAAGTTTTCTTTTAGTTTTTTTTGCTCATCAATAATTTCCTTTTTGCATTGAATTTCGTAATTATAAACTTTTTTATTAAAATCTTTTTCAATTCTTTGAGCAGTTTTATTAAAGTTTATTTCTTTTTTGTTTTCATACTCGTTTACTTCTTCTTCAATTCCTTCTTTTATTTCATTATCTACTTCTTGTTCTATTTGCCTATATTCTTTATTTGATATTTCATCTAAACTCTGCCCGAATTGTTGCAATTTTTCATTTACATCCATTCTTTTTCCTCCATGCTATATAATTGTTATAAGTGGCATTTTTCTATTTATTCTTATATCATCTATTTTTTCTTTTGCTTTATTATAAATACCTTTACTTACAACAAGTATTCCAATTTCCTTGTTTTTTACCACTTCGTCTATTTTTTCTTCTAAATTGTCATTTTCTTGTAAAGTAATTCCTTCACATCCGGCAAGTTTTAAACCAACCTCTAGGTCATTGTTTTCTGTTATGCAATAAATTTTCATAAAAACTCTCTCCTTTTTGTCCGTTTGGAACTGGTTCTTTTAAGATTATATTCTTAAAAGAACCTATGCTTAATGAACAAAATTAAACTTTACTTATAATCATAATTGCAATAATTAAACCATAAATTGCTATACCTTCTGCAAGACCTGCAAATATAACTGTTTTACCTAATAAACTTGGATTTTCGCTAATTGCTCCAACGGCACTTGAAGCAACAACTGCAACTGCAATACCAGAACCAATAGCAGATAGTCCTATTGCTAAAGCTGCTGCAATTAAACCAAGTCCTGATGAATTTGAAGTGTTGTTTTCTTCTTCGCTTGCATTATTTTCTTGATTTGAAGATGACATATTTTCAGTTGTTCCAGCCATTGCTTCATCAGATACAGCTGGTGTACTTGTAACTTGAACCTCATTTACAGCATTTTGAGTACTTATTTCGTTTGTTGATGATACTGTTTTTGTTGATTTTGATGTTGCAACCTTAGATGCTGCATAAACTCCTGTTGTAGCAGATGCTACTCCCATAATTAATATAATTAATAATACACATATTTTTTTTGACATTTTAAAATTCCTCCTAATTTTTCTTTTTTAAAATATTATTCCTCTAATTGAGTTTTAATAGATTTGTATTCTTTTCCACTTCCATCATAGAATCGGCTAAATAATTCGTAATATTCTAGTCTTAAAGTTTGTATTCCAACAATTAATCCCTCTAAAACTAATACTATAATATTTCCAAGTACAGCAATTAATATATTTCCTGCACCTGTTGACATATCTGCCAATAAATATATTGCCATACATAGTCCCGCATGGTTTATTGCAAATGCGGCAAGTCTTAAAAATGAAATTGTGTTACTTAAAAATGATAGTAACATTTCTATTATTTCGAATATTTTTTCTACTATTGGTGTTGTTGCTTTTTCTTTTTTCTTTTCTAAGAAATTCGAAATTTGGTCATTAAACATTATAACTAATACTAATATAACTGCAATTGAAACAATGATGTTAATTGATATTAGCATTTTTCCTTGTAAAAAGTAATATGCAACACATACTAGTACAAATGAGTATAATATAAAGCCTGCAATTCCGTTTTTGTCTAGAAAAATCTTTTTCATATCTTTGTTTTTTATTCCATTTATAATATTTAATATCATTGCCATTAATATAAAAATTGTTCCAACAATTATTCCATATACAAGCATCGTATTTATATCATTCATTGGGCTAATTAAAACAGGTTTTATAATATCTTCTTTTCCAAAAACACTTCCATATAAAACCCCAAAAATTGTAGAAGATAAGCCTCCTGCAAATAGTATTGCTCCATATGTTTTTTTCTTTCTTAATAATAAAATTATACCTATAATTAAAAATACGAGTCCGATGTCCAACATCTCCAAACATGAATCCAAACATAATAAATGTTGTTAATGCCACAAACCATGTTGGGTCTAGCTCGTCCATTCTTGGCATACCATACAATTTTACTAATTCTTCAAATGGCTTAATAATTTTATTGTTTTTTAATTTAGTCGGTGGATTTTTACCATCTCTTACAACATAGTCTATATCTGGCAATCCATCTAGCCTTTTTTTCATTGAATGTAAATTTCTTTCTGGTATCCAAGCTACTACATAAAAACTTCCATTTTGGTCATGTACTATATATTTTTTTATTGTATTTATTTTGTCATATGTTTGTAGTTCTCTATATATTCCCAAAACCTTTGTCATTGCTTCTTTTTTTATATTTTCGATGCTTTTCTTTGCCTCATTTATTTCCTTTTCTTTTTGAATTATACTTTCTTTTAAATTTTTAAGATATTCTTTTGGTGTTTTTATTAAGTCATCTGGCAATAATTCTCTTTCGAATTTTTGAATATTAAATATTCCATCTACTTCACTTACAAATTCTTGTGTTGTAAAATAGATTATCCAAGAAGAGTCGCCTTCGTCTTTAACCTCAAACAAAATAATATTTAGGTTTTCAAGTTCTTGTTTTATTTCGTTTAGGTTTCTTTTAGATATACTTCCATATCTAAATTTTATATATTTTAAGTCATATAATTTTTTCATGTCTATATCTATATCTTTAACCCTAGATGCAACTTCAATTTTATTTGCCATTTCTTGAATATCTTTTTGGCTATTTTCTATTGTTTTTACACATTTATCATATTCTGATTCTATTTCTTCAATTTTTTGTTGTATATCTTGTGCCCTATTTTCAAGCATTACCATTTCTGTGTCTTGTGTATATTGTATTCCTAATTTATTTAGCAAGTTTTCACATTTTTTTAGTGTTTCTTTTATTTTATAGTCATATTCAAAATATTCTAACTTCCATCCTTTGTTGTAAATCTTTTTTGCATCTTCTATTTGAATATCACTATTAAACAAAACATTTGCTAAAAATCTATCTAAGTCCTTGCTGTTTCCTTTAATTCCTAATAGTTTTACCCTTTCTATTGACATTGTTTTCCTCCTTATTGAACCAATCTTTCCAATATTTCTTGCTTGTCCATATTATATCTTATTCCTTCAATGGTATTTATTATATCATTATTTTCATAATCTATCATGTTTATATATGCAAAAATATATGCAATTGATGTTATGTCATTTTGAAATATTTTTTTGTTTACTTCGTATAAATATCTATCTATATCTTCTTCTAAATCGTTTTCATTAATAAATACTTTTTTATACACTGTTTTTGACATAATTTCTTTTATTTCTTCAAATGTTTTTGCTTTAATAATATTATTTATAATTTTGGAATTTAATTTGTAATATCTTTTTATGAGAATTTGCTTTATTTTTTCTTCTTCAAAGTTGTAATATTTTTTCATTCTAAAAATCCATAAGACATTTAATAAATCTATTTCTGAACCAATTATTTTTCTTAAATTCGTTTGTGTTTTTACCGTATCATATAGTGTTTCAAAATATAATTTATCTATCTCGTTTTCTACTTCAAAAACATTTATATTTTCTTGTTCTTGATATTTCTTTAGAATTTTATTGTATTTCATCCTTTTTATTGCTTCAAAAAACTCGTAAAAATTTTGTACTGTTTCTATTCCTTTTATATCTTCAAATAATGTCATTGTCCATCTTTTTACATTTTGAATTATTATATCATTTGTTTTATCATCTGAAAATAGTTTTCTAAATATACTTTTTATGCATTTTATCTCATATTGTAATAAAAACATTTCAAATAACTCTAAATCGTCTTTACTCAGCAGTTTACGTATTTTTACTATGTCGTTTATTTGGTCTTCTTCTAGTAAACTTTCTATTTCTAGTCTGTCTATATTTTCATCTGCCTTTTTAAATATATCACTTTTTTCCTTTAATAGCAAGACTGCATTTTTTAAATTGTTTTGTTTTATTAAATCTTCTAAGTCTGTTTTGTTAATTCTTTTAGCATGCATACCTCTAAGCTTTGCATTTACATTTGGATATTTTACTCCTAAGATTTCCATTTTCGCTCCTTTTAAATAATAATATTATTTAACACTGTTTCTAAAATTTTGCCTTTTTCTTGTTCATATTTTTCCTTTATTAGACTTATTTGTTTTTCTTTTTCACTATCTAATTCTTGTTTTTTTTGTTCAAACATTTCATCGTATTTTTCTTGCATTTTCTTTCTTTTAAATAGATATTTGCTGTCTATTTTAGCTTTTTCTTTTTCTATTTCTTCACTTATATATGTTTCAATGTTTTCCTCTTTTTCTCTTATATCCATTATTCTCTTTTTGGCAGTATTGTCTAATTCTATTATTTTATTTAATATATTATCCATAAAATCCTCCCTTTCTATAGATTTTTAATAATCTCTTTTACTTATTTCTGGATATTCAAATGTTTTACCATTTTCCGAAAATTGATATGATAATGTATGGTCTTTTTCGAATGTATTTGTTCCTTTTAGAAAATATCTATATTTGTATGAGTTGAATTTATATCCACTTCCCACAATTATTGGATCATCCCATGTTGCATCTATTTCATACCAACTGTCTCCTAATTTTACACAATTCCATGCATGGCTCTCTGTTTGTCCTTCTCCATTTGTTGCTGTTCCTTGCATTATTTCACATTGGATTCCTGCTTGATTTGCAATGTATTTTAAAGATTTTGCATATCCTTCGCATACACATTTTTTTCCTATTAATGCACCATATACGCTATATGTTCCTATTTCTTTATATGTTGAATCATATTCTATATTATCAACTAAATAGTCATGTATTTGCATTATTTTGTCATAATCGCTTCCTTTGAGATTGCTAATTACTTCATTTTTTATTTGTTCTATTTTTGCTATTGCTTCTTCTACCTGTTTTGTGTTTGTAAAATCATTTGATAGATATGTAGTGTCATTTGCTGGTGAAATATATACATTATATGTTGTTTTTAAAAGTCTTGTTGTTGTTTCTATACTTAAATACATTTTATTTACATCTATATAAAATAGTTCTGGATTGTCATGCATAAATGCTTCTATTGCTGTTTGGTAATCTTCCCCTAGTTTTTCTCCGCCGTTTTCTTCAGAAAGAGTGTCTGAGAAACTGTTTTCAAATTTTATTTTATAATTTCCCTGTTTTAAGTTTGCTTTGTTTTTTAATAGTTGATTATATATTATTTTTTGATTTCCAGATAGTTGACCATAGAAGTATTTATTTATAGAATTTTCATTATCACTACTAATTTGGTTAGATGATTGTATGTTTTCTGAAATTCCTTGTATCTTTTCATTTGCATCAGATACTTTTGTGTTTGTGCTACTTCTCTGTTCTGGCTCTTCTGTAGATATATTTCCAAGTTTATATGTTTGGCTTTTTGTTTCTTCCCCTGTAAGATCTTTATATATTGTTATTCCTAAAAATGCTCCACCTAGGATTAATATTATTAAAATTAGTGTTAATAGAAATGTTGTAATTTTATTATTCATTTTTATTAGCATTCCTTCCTTTTGATATTTTTATAAAATTCGTTTATCGTTTGTGATAAAAAACAAAGTAGCAATAAAAAACAGTTTTTATCGCTACTTTTATCTCGTTTTATTTCTCATTATTTTAAATTTTTATAGTCACTAACTTTTTTATAAGAGTACATTGCAGATATTCCACATACAACTAATATTAAAGCTATTATTCCTGTTGTGTTTGATAAACCTGTTTTTGCAAGTGTATTTGTGTTTGTAACATTTCTTGTTGCATTTGCTGTTACATTATTTGTAGTTGTATTTTTTGTCGTATTATTTGTTGTTAAAGAACTGTTTGTTGTTGCATTGTTTGTTGCTGTATTTCCTGTTGTATTATTTGCTGTTACATTTGTGAAACTTCCATCTGTACCATTTGTTGTTGCAGCTGTGTTGTTATCTGTTGTTGGTGTAGTAGCTGCACTATTTGATGAATCTACTGTTGTGAATACATCGTCATCTGCTGCAAATACTGAACTTCCGCATACTGCTACTAATACAATACTTAACATTACCATTACTAATTTTTTAAACATTTTTACATTTCTCATTTTTCTTTCTCTCCCTTACTTTATTAATATATTAAATTATGATATGAACTATCATTTATAAACTCTTTCTATATTTTACAACATTTTTCTTCTTATGTCAAACCTTTTTTTATTTTTTTGCATTACAATTAGATTACATTTTTTTTACATAAATATTACACATTAAATTTGAATAATACAATGTCTCCTTCTTGCATTATGTAATCTTTTCCTTCTTGCCTTACTAAGCCTTTTTCTTTGGCTTGTACCATTGATCCTTCTTTTATTAATTCATCATATGATATTACTTCTGCTTTTATAAATCCTCTTTCAATGTCTGAATGAATTTTACCAGCTGCTTTTGGTGCTTTTGTTCCTTTATTTATTGTCCAAGCTCTTACTTCTGGTTCTCCTGCTGTTAGAAATGACATTAAACCTAGTAGATCATAACTCTTTTTTATTAATCTGTCTAATCCTGATTCTTCTAGTCCAAGCGCTTCTAGCATTTCTTGCTTGTCATTTTCTTCTAATGTTGATAATTCTTCTTCTATTTTTACACATAATGGAATTACTTCTGCTTTTTCTTTTTCTGCATATTCTTTTACTTTTTTTACATTTTCGTCGTTTTCACTATCTGATAATTGCTCTTCTGATACATTAGCTATGTATATTATAGGCTTTGTTGTTAATAGAAACATTTCTTTTAGCATTTCTTGTTCATCTTCGTTATATTCTAATTGCCTTGCTGGCATTCCATTTTCTAATGCTAATTTGATTCTTTCTAGTAAATTTATTTCTGTTTGATATTTTTTGTCTGCCTTTAACATCTTTCTGGCTTTTTCTAGTCTTTTTTCTATTGTTTCTATATCTGCAAAAATTAATTCTAAATTGATCGTTTCTATATCTCTTATTGGATCTACGCTTCCGTCTACGTGCACTACGTTTGAATCTTCAAAACATCTTACAACTTCACATATTGCGTCTGTTTCTCTTATGTGTGACAAGAATTTATTTCCTAGCCCTTCTCCTTTACTTGCTCCTTTTACTAGTCCTGCTATGTCTACAAATTCTACCACTGCTGGTGTTATTTTTTTTGTGTTATACATTTGAGCTAGCTTTTTTAGTCTTTCATCTGGAACTGCTACTATTCCAACATTTGGCTCTATTGTGCAAAATGGATAATTGGCAGATTCTGCTCCTGCTTTTGTTATGCTGTTAAATAATGTACTTTTTCCTACATTTGGAAGTCCTACTATTCCTATTTTCATTGTTATTTCCCTTCTTCGTTTTATTTTTTGGAGCTTCCAACGGGAATTGAACCCGTGACCTCAGCCTTACCAAGGCTGCACTCTACCTACTGAGCTATAGAAGCGAATATGCCCTATTATATAGCACATATAAAAAAAAATCAATAGTTTCGTATGCGAAAAATTAGAAAAGAGATATATTTTACCTCTTTTCTATGTTATTATATTTCTTTCCAAAACCAGTCTAAACTGTTGTCTATGCTTCTTATATTGTTCTTTTTTGCTTCTAAATCGTCAACCCATAAATAAGAAAAGAATGTAACTAATATAAATAGGAAATCAATTGCTAGACATTTATACAATGTGCTTGCCATATAAGTATATTCTGTTGTTAATGTTGATACTTGTACAACATGAACAATTAGTAATGCCAAAAATGAAATTAGTGGTATTACAGCTACAGAACTTCTTTTGATTTCTTGTCCTAAAAATATTAGCAATGATGTTGCCAAAACAACTAATAATAGTGTTAATGGATTAGTCAAATCAAATATAAACATTTATTTTCCCCCTATCTTTTGTTTATTAAATACTAATTATTTAAATTAATAATATCATCTTTGTGTTTTTTTTTCAAGCTTTTTGTATTACGTTTATATTTCTTTTTTGTTACATTTTTATTACTTTTTTATTACATTATATGTTAAGTCCACTAATTGTTTCTTCAATAATTTTACAACTATTGTCAAATTTTTCCTGGTCTTTCTCATTTAATGATAATTCTAATACTTCCCTTACTCCTTTCGAAGTTACAATAGCAGGTACACCTACATAAATATCTTTATGTCCATATTCACCATTTAAGTATGTTGAAACTGTAAGTATTGATTGTTCATCATTTAAAATTGATTTTACAAGTCTTGTTAAAGCAACCCCAATTCCATAATATGTTGCTTTTTTCTTTTCTATTATTTCATATGCTGCATTCTTTACATCTTCTCTAATTTGTTCTAGGTTTTGTAAAGATTGATGTCTTGCTTTTGCAATATCTGTTAATTTTTTGCAACCAACATAGCAATGTTCCCATGGTACAAATGAAGAGTCTCCATGTTCTCCCATTACATATGCATGTGTATTTTTAGGGCTTACTTTTAGTCTTTCTCCTAATAAATATCTTAATCTTGCAGTATCTAGCATTGTTCCAGAACCTATTACTCTTCCTGCTGGAAGTCCAGATACTTTTTGTACTACATATGTCATTATATCAACTGGGTTACTTGCAACTACAAATACTCCTTTAAATCCTGATGC
>CAKPLD010000004.1 GCA_934167225.1 uncultured Clostridia bacterium
CTAATTCGTCTATCATTTGTTTTATTTTCATTTCATCTTGATTTTCTGGCATTGTTTCTCTCCTCCTATTTTTTCTTGTTGTTAGTTTATGTAATTTTATTATATTTATTATTTTTTTGCAATGATTTTTGCTTTTTTCTTTGTTTCAAATGCAAAAGTAAGTTACAATTCACAGCTTTTAAACTATTTTCTCCACAAAAATTTCATTTCCAGCAACTACAATAGTATATTTATTAAGTTCTTCTATATCTTTTATTTCATCAAACTCACTATATCTTATAATTTGTTCTCTCGCTTCTTTTTGCTTATCTTCTAATTTTGATGTATCACCTTTTTTTAAATATTTAAATTCTACCATTATCGCTTTATATCCTTTGCTTCTATCTCTTGGCACAAGCAAAATATCTGGATAATTTCTATTTACTTCCATCTCTGATTTTACCCAATATATTTTCATATTCATTGCTAGACAATAAAATATTAATTTAATATATTTTTCATCAAACTTTATCATGTCGCGATTTGATAAATTATTTAAATATATTTTTAGTGTTTCCACCATTTTATCTAATTTTCCCTCTATGGCTATTTCTCTTAATATTTCTTGACTTATCGTATTATCCAATTGGAAACTAGCTTCTTTATTAATTATTTGCATAAAAAAGTCAGCATATATTTCCTTCATAACTTTATTTGGTATTGTAAGTTCTGGCATTCCAAGATTTTCTCCCGATATTGTTAAATAGCCCAAGTAATATAACATTGATATCATATCATTTTCATTAAATTCTATTGCTGGATTAAATTTTGCTACAATATCGGCTATTATTGGTTCTCCTTCTACTGTTTTTCTTAATATTTCTAGCTTTTTTTCACCTTTGCATAAATTTAACATATTTCCAATTTTATTATAATCACTCGCAATGTTTACATCTACTAATTTACTTGGCATTTTCCTTGACCATACATATTCTGCTAAAAAATATAAGCTCATATTAGAATTATATATATGATTTGTTGCATTTATATTAAATTTATAACCATCGTAGTTTTCTTTCATTATTGGTATTATTTTTTCCTGTTCTTCTTTAGATAGTTCTTGACTATTTAAGACTTCTAGCAATTCATTCCTAGTAAATCCCATCATGTCATTAAATCTTATATCTTGCGAAATATCCTTTGAAATATTAAACCCACTCGTTAAACTGTCTAACGTAATCGGTGCAACTCCTGTTATAAATATTCTGTCTACTACCGATTCTGTTCCCTCTTTTAAAACCTCATACCATTTTCTAACTTTCCCATTTTTTGATACCAAGTTTCTAAAATGTTCCGGATGGAATCCTAAGAGTTCATTTGCAAAATGATCATATTCATCTATTATTACATATATTTTTTCATTCGATTTTTGAAGTTTAAATGCTTCTATTAAGCTTCTTGTCATTCCCTCAACAGTTTGCTCTGGATTTATATAAAAGTCTATTCCATATTTTTTTATAAAACCTTCTACCGAAATAGTTACTTTCTCCTTAAATCCTTTCATAGTTGCTTCTACATTTTCTGTATCTATTCCTGAAAAGTTAAATTTTAATATTGAATAGCTATTTCTTAATTCAGTTGGATGTTTTCCTATATATGTGTTCTTGAATAAAAATTCAAATTTATTTGATTTATTTTTATCATAATAGTTTTCTAGTACACTTGTAAATAGCGTTTTTCCAAATTTCCTTGGTCTTAAAAACATTAGGGTTTTGTCTGGCAAACTTTCCATCTTTTCAATGTACATAGTTTTATCTACATATACTCTATTTTCTCTTATTAAATCCTCATAATTACTCACTCCATTTGATAGCTTTTGCATAACCTTCCCTCCTTTTAGTTGTTCTCTTTTTCTACACTTTTACTTCTTCTATCTCTATTTCATCTTTTATAACAATAACCGAATATCCTCTTAATTTTGGTATCATCTTTATTTCTTCTGACCTCATGTAATCTTTAAGTTGTGATCTTGCTTGTTTTTGTTTTTCCATTAATAATCTTGTAGCTTTCTCGTAATCTTCTTTCCTTATATACTTAAATTCTATTAATATCCCATACCTTTCTTCTATATTTTCCTTTGGTATTAATAGTAAATCTGCATATCTTCCATTTACTTCTAATTCTGATTTAACATACACTGTTCCTAGCATCCTACATATTGTATAAAATATAACTTTTACATATTTTTCATCAAATCTGCAATAATCTCTATTAGATAAATTTTTTAAAAATGTTTTTAATATATTTAATAATTTAGTTATATTTCCATTTAATAATAAATCTGCATTTACCTCTTCTGTATCTATAGAATCTGTAACAATATTTGCTTTTCTGCTAATATATTCCAAAAAATAATTACTGTAAATTTCTCTTATTACATCATTCGGTATTTGAAATTTACATTTGCTAAATCCTTTTTCTTTTATTGTTAAATATCCTAAATAATATAATAACGATATTAATTCTTTTTCTCCAAATTCTATTTCTACATTAAATTTTTCTGTTAATATACTTTCTACATATTCCCCTGCTACTATTTTTTCAAGTAAATCCAATTTATTCATATTTTGGCATAAATCCATAAAAGCTGCTATTTTGCTATAATCACTTAAGATATTTATATCTACTAATTCTTCTGGCACTTTGTTTTGTTCTTGGTATAAATTTAAAAAATATAATGTCATATTTGAATTATATAATTTGTATTTTTCTATGTTTTCTCTTATCATATCTGAAAAAATATATCCATCATAATTTATTTTTATTATTGGTAATAATTCTTCTTGCGTGTTCTCTGGTATTTCTAATTTAGTCATTAAATACTTTACGTCTTGTTTGGTAAATCCTAGCATATCATTAAATTCTATATTTTTTGTTATATCTCTTGCTATGTTAAAACCACTAGTTGTACTATCTAGTGTTATTGGTGCTACCCCTGTTATGAATATTCTGTCGACTACTGTTTCTGTTCCTTTTTTTAAAATTTCATACCATTTTCTTATTCTTCCATTTTTGGCTAATAGGTTTTTAAATTCGTCTGTTCTGAAACCTAATAATTCGTTTGCAAAGTGATCGTATTCATCTATTATTACATATATTTTGTCATTTGATTTTTGAATTTGGAATGCCTTAAATAAGTCATCTAACATACCTTCTGCTTCATAGTTTCTATTTACAAAGAAGTCCATTTGATATTTTTGCGAAAATAACTCTATTGATGATGCCACTTCTCTTTTAAACCCTTCTTTTGTTTCTTCTAGTGTCTCCGTATTTATACCTGAAAAGTTAAACCTTAATATACAATAGCGATTTTTATTTTTTGTCGGATTGTTTCCTATATATGTATTTTTAAATAGTTGTCCAAACTTATTTGCTTTATTTTTATCATAGTAACATTCTAGTGTGCTTGTAAATAAGGTTTTTCCAAATTTTCTTGGGCGTAGAAACATTAATGTTGAATCTGTCAAGTGTTCTATTTTTTCTATATACTTAGTTTTATCTACATATATTCTATCTTCTTCAACTAGTTTTTCATAGTTACTTATTCCATTTGGTAGCTTTTGCATTTACTATCACTCCTTTTTAGTAAAAGTTGTTCTCTTTTTCCTTTGTATATTTTACTAAATAAACAAAAAAATAGCAATACCTCGATTGCTATTTTCACTTATAATATAAATATATTCTCACATATTTTCTAACCATTAATATACATAGTTTTGAGGATTATATGCCACACCATTTACTCTAATTTCAAAATGTAAATGTGGTCCTGTTGAATTACCTGTTGAACCTACAGCAGATATTATTTGTCCTTGAGATACAGTTTGTCCACTAGATACATATATTTTACTACAATGTCCATAATATGTTTGTACTCCATTTGAATGTGATATTACCACCAAATTCCCAAGTGAACCTTTATATCCTGCCCATATAACAGTTCCTGAGGCTGCTGCTTTTACTTGAGTTCCTGTTGATGCTCCAATATCTAGACCTGTGTGTGCACTTGATCTTATGCTACTTATTGAGCCGAATCTTGATGTTATTGTTCCTGTAATTGGTTTTATTAATGATACACCTAATGATGCAGATGATTTAGACATATTGGCAGATGTTGAAAAACTTGACATTTGGCCACTACTTTTATATGTTGTAGCTAATTTGGTTGATTTTGTATCATTTGTTGATGCAACTTTTGCAACTGGCTGTTCTGTTTGTTTTTCTTCTTTTTTTTCTTCATACAAGCTTGCAACTGCTTCTTCTTGGTTTACAAACTCTGCAAGTTTTGTATCATATTTTTCTACAACTTGTATATTTTCAATATTTTCACTATTTTTTTCTTTTAAATCTTGTATGATATTTTCTGCTGTTGAAAAATCTGCTACACACATCTTTTCTTCGTCATCTTTTAATATTTCATAATATTTATAATATGTTGTTCCATTTTCGGCAACTTTTTTGTATATTTCATCGTCATTTGTAGATATTCCTCTTTTTAATAAACATAAATTATATTTTGGCATATAGTCTAGTTCTACAAATGCTACATTTTTATTATCTTCATTTCCATTTTCTATATATTTATCAATTCTTGCTTGCAATTTGCTCTTTTGTGCACAATATCCTATAAGCTCACCATTTAGTGTAACACTATATATTGGCTTATATAAAAGAATTACTGCACCAAATATAAGAAATGTTGCTATACTTACTAGCACAACGAATTTCATTGATGTTCTTATTTTGATAAGTATGTTCTTCATTAAAAATTCTCTCCTAATCATCACATTTTGTTGGTATTTTATACCATTATTATGTTTTTTTCAATTTTGAATTTACACTACTTATCTTTAATTTTCTTTATATCTTTCAAAAATTCTTTTATTTTATACATAATTTACATTCTTTTGAATAATATCTTTATAAGTAACCTTATATTCTCCGTAAACTACAATTAATTACATTAATTTTTTAATGTGAATACTTTTAAATTATATAATTTCCAATTTTGCAAATTTTGCCATAAGTCTCTTGTGTCCAACTTTATCAAAACTTATATCTACTTTTAAATCTTCTCCTTCTGGCTCTGTTTTTGTAATTGTTCCTTCACCAAACTTTTTATGGAAAACTCTAACTCCTGCTGTATATTTAGATAAATCTACATTGCTTGTACTTGCCGATTTTCCAATACCTTTTAAGAAACTTTCTGCAGACCTGCCAAAGCTCGAAGCCTTTCCAAATACAGAACTTGCTGCTACTGTTTTGTTTGTAACATCATTAATATTATATTTTTTAATTTTCCCTGCACCACTATTGTTTCCATATGTCCATGCATATTCTCTTTCTTCTTTTTGCTTTTTACTTCCTGCTGTAAATGTATCTTCATATCCATCTAATAATTCTGGTGGTATTTCTTCTAAAAATCTTGATGGTGCATTACAGCTTGTTGAACCGAAAACTGTTCTCATTTTACTACATGTTAAAAATAAATTTTCTCTCGCTCTAGTAACTCCAACATAGCATAAACGCCTTTCCTCTTCTATTGCTTCTGGCTCACCAATTGATCTAAATCCTGGGAATATTCCTTCTTCCATTCCAACTAAAAATACAACTGGAAATTCCAATCCCTTGGCACTATGAAGAGTCATAAGTGTTACAGAGTCTTCTGTTTCCTCTACATTATCTATATCTGATGATAATGTCATTCCTTCTAAGAAATCTTGTAATGTATTTTCTGCTTCCTCATTTTCAAATTCCATTGCAACTGTTAAAAATTCTTCTAAGTTTTCTAATCTATTTTCTGCTTCTATTGTCTTTTCTTCTTCTAAAGCCTTTATGTACCCAGATCTTTTTAACATATATTGGACAAATTCAGAAAGTGACATTGTATCTTTTTTATTTCTTGCTTCTTCTATTAAATCAATAAATTCTCTTGATTTTAAATACACTCTATTTAACCCATATAAATTTGCATCTTTAATTATTTCATACATCGATGTTTCATTATGATTTGCCATTTGCTCAACTTGGTCTAAACTTGTTCTGCCTATTCCTCTTTTTGGTTCATTTATTACTCTTATTAAGCTTAAATTATCTGATGGATTTTGTGCTAATCTTAAATATGAAATAATGTCCTTAATTTCTTTTCTTTCATAGAATTTTAGCCCTCCTACCATTTTGTACGGAACAGCTTCTCTTCTTAAAATATCTTCTATTGCTCTTGATTGTGTATTCATTCTATATAAAACTGCAAAATCAGAATATTTATAATCTTTTTCTTTTTTCAATCTAGTAATTTGATCAACTATAAATGATGCCTCATCATATTCATTATCTGCCGAATACACTCTTGGCAATGCACCTTCTCCATTTTGTGTCCATAATTTCTTTTCATATTTTGTCTCATTATTTTTTATTATTGCATTTGCAGTCTTTAAAATATTTCCTGTACATCTATAATTTTGCTCTAGTTTTATTATTTTTGTGTTTGTAAAATCTTTTTCAAAATTTAATATATTTGAAATATCAGCTCCACGGAACGAATATATTCCTTGATCATTATCTCCAACTACTGTAATATTTTGATTCACTTCTGCAAGCATTTTTACCAATGTAAATTGAGATTTGTTGGTATCTTGATATTCATCTACTAATACATATTTAAATTTTGACGAATAATAATTAGCAATTTCTGGCTTTTCGTTAAATATTTTTATTGTAAAATTTATTATATCATCAAAATCTATTGCATTATTTTCTTTTAGTCTTTTTTGGTACAATTCATATACAGTTGCTATTTTTTCTCTCCTAAAATCGCCATGAACTCTAAAAGCATATTGATCAGGTTCCAACATATCATTTTTTGCATTACTAATTTCAGTTTGTACAATTTTTTCTGAAAATTGCTTATCATCTATATTTAACTCTTTTAAACATTTTTTTATTAGAGATTTTTGGTCTGATGTATCAAATATTATAAATGAACTATCATACCCTATTTGATCTATATGTTTTCTAAGTATTCTTACACATATTGAGTGAAATGTACCCATCCATATATCTTTTGCAGTTTCTCCAACAAGTCCTGCAATTCTCTCTTTCATTTCATTTGCAGCTTTATTTGTAAATGTTATAGCAAGTATATTCCATGGTAGCACATTTTTTTCTTGTATCAAATATGCTATTTTATGTGTTAACACTTTTGTTTTCCCACTTCCAGCTCCCGCTATTACAAGCACAGGCCCTTCCGTATTTACTACTGCTTCGTATTGTTTATCATTTAATCCTTTTAATATTTCTTGCATATCTTTCTCCTCCTCCCCATTTGGGGACGGTTCTCTATTGGGGAATCAACAATAGAGAACCGTCCCCAAATGGGGATTTTTATTTGCTTTTGTATTATATATTTTTTATTTTTTGTTGTCAATAGTTTGCGAATATTTGTTTTGCCAAATATATAATTAAATATTCTACTATAGTGCCTAACAATTTGCTGATGAATAATATATTTTAACTTCTTTACTCCTCTTTTATTCCATTAGAAAATCAATTAAATATTTTATTTTTATGCCATCTACTGATGTATTATTATATAATTTATCCATTGTTATAACCGTTTTTTCGTAATTATCTTTAATATTTTTTAAAACTCCTATCTCACGTTTTTTTACATTTTCGTCTACCATTGTATATGTGACTTGATAATATTTTTTTTCATTTGAATTTGTTGCAATAAAATCAACCTCTAGTGTATCATTTCTTCCAATTGTGACGTCATATCCTCTCCTTATTAATTCAAAGTATACTATATTTTCTATAATATGCCCAAAATCCGAATCTCTAAAACCTAATATTATATTTCTTATTCCAGTATCTACAATATAATACTTTTCTAACGTTTTTAGTATTTCCTTTCCTTTAATATCATATCTTGGAGCTTTGTATATAATGTATGCATTTTCCAACATTTGCAAATAGTTTAAAACTGTATTGTGAGTTATTTTATTCCCTTGGCTAGTTAAAAAATCTGCAATTTTTTTCGAAGACATCGAACTTCCTATATTGCTCATTAAAAATTTTAATATTTTTTCAAGTAAATTTGCATCAACTAATTTATTTCTTTCTACTACATCCTTCATAAATACTGTATTATAAATTCCTATTATTGCATTTTCATATAAATTTTCTTCATTTTTTATACTTACAATTCCTGGCATTCCACCAAACTTAACATATTCTGTAAATTTATCTTCTATTGTTTTTTCAGCCTCTGTTACAGTAAAATCTAAATATTCTTTAAATGATAGTGGTAATACTTTTATTTCAATATATCTTCCTGATAAGTATGTTGATAATTCTGATGATAATAAATATGCATTTGAGCCTGTTATATAAATATCGCAATCAAAGTCAACTGTAAAGGCATTTACAGCTTTCTCCCATTTTTTTACTCTTTGAACTTCATCTAGCAATATATAATTTTTTTTGGATTTACTTATTTGATTGTTCACTTTATTATACATATCTCTGTAATCATTAACATCATCTAATTCAAAAGACTCAAAATTCATATATATCACACTAGCGTTTTTATTTTCATTTAATATCTTTTTCATAAAAAGCTTTAATATACTTGATTTTCCACATCTTCGGATTCCTGTTATGACTTTTATAAATTCGGTATCTTTGTATGCTTGTAATTTATTTATATACATTTCTCTATTTACCATTTTACCACACCTCTTTTTTATATTATATTTTTAATATACACCTTTTACTTTGCTTTGTCAAGTTTTGTTAACGCACTAACAAAACTTAGCAAAAATGGTTTTTTTGTTAATGCATTAAAATTAAATTTTAGTTGCTAAAATTCCAATAATAAAACCAATCATATTTCCGAACAGCGCTCATTCTGCCCCTATAAAGTTTATTTGATTCTGGAATTAATTCACCAGAAACAATATAAAGCATTGCTCCTGCTGCAAAACTTAAATTTATTGCTATAATAGTTTCAGAAATACTTCCAATTATAGCTCCAAAGAAAGCTCCAATTCCTGTTGTTACACCTGATAATACAACATAGAAAATTACTTTCCATATTTCCATTCCTCCATTTTTCATTGGAACAGCCATTGATATTCCTTCTGGTATATCATGTAAACAAATCGCTAAGGCTAAACCTATTCCTAATTTTGTTGATGCTTCAAATCCTGAACCTATTGCTAAACCTTCAGGAAAATTATGTATTGCCAATCCAATGCTTACTATAACTCCTGTTTTTAGTAGATTATTTGTTTGCAATTCTCTTTTTTGACTGAATTTTTCACTTACCAATAAATCACAGAATATCATTGATATTATTCCGAAAATTACTCCTATTATTACACTTATTATATTTGCTATTCCTAGTGCTTCTGGTATTAAATCAAAACATATTATTGACATCATTAGTCCTGATGCAAATGATAATATAAAACTTAAAAATTTATTTGATACATTTTTAAAGAAACATCCTATTATTCCTCCAAGTGTTGTTCCAAATGTACCAAAAAATAAGCCTAATAGTGTGGTTTTTATTATATCCATATTTTCACCTCTATTAGACTTTATTATTTTGTATTCAATTTTATTCATCATCTTCTAAATCTTGTAAAATTGCCTATATTTCTTTATATGCAAATCCGCTATTTTCCCTGCTTTTTACTCCTCTTTGTTTTCCTCTTCATCTGTTTCATAGCCTTTTCCTGTTTTGTTTAAAATTCCATTTATACTGTTCATTATATCTTCTAAATTTTCATCAAAATCGTCTCTTTTAACTTCTAACATTTTGTTCATCTCCTTTCATTTATTTACAATTTGTAATAATGTAATTTTTTTAAAGTATTGTAATTAAAATTATGCGTATATAAATAATTTTCTTAACTTAAAAATAGTTTCTCTCCATTTTCGTACGTAGCTTTCGCAATAATATCTGGTTCTACACCTTTAAACTCTGCTAGTTTTTGAACTATATATTTTAAATTGCTTGAATCATTTCTTGTACCTCTAACAGGCTCTGGTGCCAAATATGGAGCATCTGTTTCTATAAGCATTCTTTCTAGTGGTACCATTTCTACTATTTTAGGTGCATTTTTCGAACTTTTAAAAGTTGAAGTTCCTCCAAATGCAATATATAAACCTGCCCCTAGACCATGTTTTACAAGTTCTACATTAAATGGGCAACAATGTAATACTCCTAATTTTTTTAATTTATATTCTCTAATTATTGCTATTGTGTCATCAATTGCCTCTCTTGAATGTATTGATATTGGTAGTTCCAGCTTATTTGCTAATTCTATTTGTTTTATAAATGCTTGTTTTTGAAGGCTTTTATTGTCATTTTTCCAATAATAGTCTAAACCTATTTCTCCTATTGCTACTGTTTTAGGGCTATTTATTGCTAATTCTTCAATTTTTTCTATGTCTTTCCACAATTTTTCCTCTGATTGTGGAATCTCTTGTGGGTGAATTCCTACTGCAGAATATATAAAATCATATTTTTCAGATAATTCAATTGATTTTTTTGATGTTTCTATATCACATCCCATATTTAAACATTTGGTAACACCTGCATTTTGCATTTTAGTTATTACTTGCTTTCTATCTTCATCAAATTTTTCATCGTCTAGGTGCATATGTGTATCAAAATATTCCATTTTTGTTTTCCTTTCCTTTTTATATCTCTACATTTTTACTTAATTTTTTCCTTAATATTTCATTTTTTAAAAAGCACTGTAACATTAGCAACTGCATATTCTTTGCAATGTGATATGCTTACATCTACATTTTCAATTTCCTTTTTTTTCAGAAATAGTATTTCAACTTTAGGCCTTCCATTATCATCATTTAATGTTTCTATATCTTTCCATGTTATAGAAAATTTATCTTCTATTCCTTCAGATATTGCTTTAAATACTGCTTCTTTTACAGCAAATCTCCCTGCGTAATGTTGATATTTGTTTTTTCCTTTATTTTCACAGTATTCTATTTCCTTTTTGGTATATACTTTGTTTAAAAATGTGTCTCCTAATTTTTCTATACTATCTTGTATTCTACTTATTTCTATTATATCTACTCCACATTTTACTCTCATTTATTTTCTCCTCTTCCTTAATAGTATAGCACAAAGGAGAGAAAAATCCTCCCCTCTAATTTAAACTCATTATAAAATTAATAATATTAAAAAACAAAGTTGCTACTAGGACTAAAACAATAAATCCTGTTAACTTTTCATTTTTCTCAATTTTTAGTTCACTATATAAAATATTATATTTATTTTTAACATCATTATATAATTTATCAATTTCTAAAACATCTTTTATATATGTATAAAATAAACTTCCCATGTCATCAGATGTAATTTCTTGAAGCCATAAGTTTTTTGTGAAATTAATAAATTTTCTTCTTGTAGTTTCAATATCTTTTCCTTCTTTAAATTCGTAATTTAATTTTTTTAAATATACTTTTAAATATAAAGAAAGAATATATGTATAAAAATATTGATTCTCATATTCAACTGGCAATACAGTATAATTATTTATGTCACAATCTGAGCTTAAAAGGTTAACTCCTAATTTAGAAATTCCCACTTTTGAATACTTTGAAAGGTTTATAATTTTAGAGTTTTCACACATTACAGAATTGGTATTACTATCATTTGAAAATATGTTTACATATTTTAGAAATTCGTTTTTTATATCTTCAAATGATGTTGTTACATTCCAAGCTTCTTGTTTTACACAAGTATATGAGTATGTGTAAAATCTTTCTATATCCAAATTTAGTTTTAATGATTCTATATTGGGTCCTGTAATACTTGTTATAAAATCTTGTATTGCTTCTATATTTTCAAATGAACTTGCCTGAACTCTAATGTTTTCATAGCTTTTTAGGTTGTTTCCTTCCTGGTTTATATCTCTAAATTTGTAATTGAAATTCAAAACATCTGAAAACTCTTCGTTTCCTTCTATGTTTGTTTTTAAATATAAGAAACATATTCCTGTGTTAAACATTACAATTCCAATTTTTTGTATTTTGAAAAAGATGCTGTTTTCATCTATTGTTTTTCCTTGAATGTCTTGCTCTAATTCATATTCAAAGGTTACACTTGGATACTTACATAAAATTGCCGTTCTTGTTTCTATTGGTAATTGGTCGAATTTGGCTTGTTTTTCTCTATCTTCAAGTTCAAATGTTTGAAATAGAAAGTCTTTTATTTTAGGCAAAAAATGTGTGTATATTTCTAAATCTTTATCTTTTTTAAACACTTTTAATTTAAATCTTGTGTCTTTTAATAATTTTAACATATATTTACTGTATTTGTTTTCTTTCATTGTAAATGTATGTATAAAATATGTATATTGATACCTTGTCTTTAGCTCCATTTTTTTCTCCTTTTATTTATCACAATAGTAATTCATATTTAAATCTTGTCCTAGGTGCCATTTTCCTATAAAATCTATAACTAAGTTGTTGTTTAAATCGTATGTTGGCTCTATAACTACATTTCCTTCGCTGTCTATAGAACCCCATTTTCCATCTTTTTTTACTGCTGAATATCCATATTTATTTTGCTCTGTTGCTTCATCATAAATATAGTCTACCACTTTGTTTCCTTTGTTGTCAACAAATCCGTATTTTCCATCTTGTTTGCTTATAAATAATGTGTTTGATGGTAATATTTCTTTTGCTTCTTTTTCTTCAAATTTAAAATTATAATATTTATATGTATCATCTTTCTTTATTTTCATATAACCGTCTTCTGTGTTTATTTCTGATACTATTCCTTCTATTTTAATTTCGAAATTTGAATCTAGCACTTTTGATGTGTAGTCTTCTGAATCTGCTATATAAATTCCGGCTTTTTTGTTATATTGTATATTTTTATATTCAAATGGTAATTTTTCGTTTTTATCAATATCTATTATTCCTTTTTTCCCACTTTTTGTTGCTGAAAATATGTCTGTATTTATTTCGCTTAAATCTTCATATTCTGCTTCTATTTTTGTGTTTCCTTCAAAGTCCATTAATCCATATTTGTTTTGCTTTTTGTATATAATTCCTGAGTTTGCTATTTGTTTTATTTCGTCAAATTTGTCTGATAATATTGCATTTCCTTCTTTGTCTATTAGTTTTTGTTTTCCGTTTTCTTTTATTACAAAATATTTTTCTCCATATATATTTTCTATTTTGTCATATTTGTTTTCTAAAATTTGTTCTCCCGAAAAACTTGTTATTCCATATTTGTTTTCTTGGTTTATTGTGATATACCCATTTTTGTAGTCATCTCCAAAACTTTGAATGTCTGTATATTCTGTGTCTATTATTTTGCTTCCTTTATCATTTATTAAACCTTTTTTTCCGTCTTTTTCAACTATTATACTGTTTTCTATTCCTTTTAGTGTTTTTATGTCGTCATATATTGGCTGTGCAAGTTCTTTTCCGTCTAAATCTATTAGTCCCCATTTTCCGTCTTTTTGAACTTTTAAAACATCTTTTTCATACCATAAATTTTCGGATTTATCATAATTTTCTAGTGCTTCTATTTTATCGTAATTTGTTAGTATTTCTTCGTTTTTGCTGTTTATGGCTTTTGTTTTGTATGTTCCATCTTCTTCGTTTATATCATATGTACATAAAAATACATCTTTGTCACTGTCTATAATAATTGGCATTTCTTGATACATTGGTTCTACTATTGTTTTTCCGTCTGTTCCAAGGATTCCCCATTTATTGTCACTGTATAACGCATAGTAACTTACTTTTTCTAATGGTTTTGTATTTTTGGCTTTTGTTAAAAGTTTTTTCACAGCAATTATTGCTATTATTATTACTATAATTGCTATAATGACTGCAAATACTTTTTTGTAGTTTAATTTGGCTTCGCCGTCATATCTTCTACCTCTGCTCATATTTTTCCTCCATTTTTTATAATTTTTCATGCTTATTCTACTATAAAAGTTTTTAATTGTCAATTTTTATTTTTCTTTAAATCCCATGCCCAAAACTTCCCTGGAATTAGTAATAATTAAAAATGCATTCTGGTCAATCTTTTTTATTTGCTTTTTTATTTCAGCTAAATCATTTCTTCCAATTGCACACATTAATATTAATTTTTCTTGGTTTGTATACATTCCTTTTCCATAAATTCCTGTAACTCCTCTTCTTACATTATTTTCTATAAAATCCGATATTTCTTGGCTTTTATCAGATATTATAAATAATAATTTTGTAAAATAAATTCCTTCAAATAATATGTCTATTACTTTTCCCATTAAATATATTGCAATTGCAGAATATAATCCTATTTCAATTTTGCCTAAAAAAATAACATTTAATACGACTATGCCAAAATCTATGATTGTTATTAAATTTCCTGTTCTAAATGTTGGTTTATATTCTTTTACTAAAAGACCTGCCAAATCAGATCCACCAGTAGATGAATGTGCCCTGAGTATTAATGCTGTTCCTATTCCGTGTTAAAATTCCACCATATATACATGCCAGGATTTTGTCATTTGTTAACGGTTGAAACCTGTCCAAAATATCAATAAATATTGATAAACTTATTGTTCCTACTATTGATTTTTCTAAAAATTTTTTTCCTATTTTTACAGTTGCCAATAAGAACAACGGTATATTAAGTGCTAATATCGTTGTTCCCATTGGAATTTTAAATGTGTAATACATAATTGTTGCAATTCCGGAAAATCCGCCAGAAGATAATTCATTTGGTAATAAAAATAATGATACAGCTAGTGCCATTATAAATGATCCTATTATTGTTTCTATTATTTGAATTATAAATTGTTTTATCTTCATTTTTGCCAACATTCCTTTCTTTCGATGCACAAAATTTGATTAAAAGATTGTATTATACAATTTTTTCAAACTTCCTTATTTTCTAAGTTTCCTTACACTTTTTTCTAAATTTAACACCAAATAATCTACATCATCTTTGGTGTTAAATTCTCCAAATGTAACTCTTAATGCCCCTCTAATAAGTTTAGTATCTAAGCCAATTGCTGTTAAAACATGTGATGGTGCAGGATCTTTAGAATTGCAAGCTGATCCACTAGATGCACAAATTCCTACATTATCTAATTCTAAAAGTAAGTCATTTCCATCTATTCCTTCAAATGAAATATTGCTATTTCCGGGAAGTCTGGCATTTACTGCTCCATTTATTTTTATATTTGGTATTTTTTTTCTTACTTCTTCTATATAATAATTTCTTAATTCTTTCATTTTCTGTATATGTTCTTCTAATCCATCTTTTGCCAGCTCTGCAGCTTTTCCTAGTCCTACAATTTCAGCTGTATTTTCAGTTCCTGCCCTTTTGTCTTTTTCCTGATGCCCACCTTTCATAATTTTATCAAAATTTATGCCTTCACGTACATATAATGCCCCTACTCCTTTAGGTCCATGAAATTTGTGTGCAGATAATGATAACATATCTATCCCCATTTCATGTACATTAATCTTTACATTTCCGCACTGCTTGAACACTATCTGTATGGAAAATTATATTATTTTTATTTGCTATTTGTGCAATATCTTCAATAGGTTCAATTGTTCCAATTTCATTATTTGCAAACATTATACTTATTAATATTGTTTTATCTGTTATGCTTCTTTGTAATTGCTTTAAATCAATAAATCCATTACTATCTACATTTAGATATGTAACCCCAAACCCTTGAGTCTCTAAAAATTCACATGTTTCTAATATAGCATGATGTTCTATTTTTGTTGTTATAATATGGTTTCCTTTTTTTCTATTTGCATATGCAATTCCTTTTAGTGCTGTATTATCGGCCTCTGTTCCACATCCCATAAAATAAATTTCATGTTTTTTTGCACCAATTAAATTTGCAACCTTTTCTCTTGCTTCTTCTATAGCCTTTTTGGCATCTCTTGCTAAAGCATATACAGAAGATGGATTCCCATAATGTTCACTAAAATATGGTAACATCTCCTTAATTACTTCTTCCTTAACTTTCGTTGTTGCTCCATTATCAAAATAATATGTATTCATAGTAAATCCTCCACATAATTAAAAATTTGTTTCTACTTTATTATATTATTTTAATAACATTTCGTGAATTTCTGTCATTTTTTCAATTGTTGTATTATATCCACTTTCATAGCATTTTTGTATTTGATTACTATCTAAAAAGCCTATGTCATCATCTACTGGAATAGTTAAAATAAAATCACTTCTATCTACATCTTTTTCAATTATTTTATTTCCCATAATGTCTATTGTTCTTAAAACAATGTCCATTACATTACTATTTTTATTTATAACAATAGGTGCAAAATTTACAGTAATTACTCTATCTGCACCACAATTTAAAACTTCCTGTACTGGTATATTGTCAATTGCTCCTCCATCTAAAAAAATGTGATTTTCATATTCATATGGGCAGAAAAAAGCTGGAAAACTACTACTTGCCCTTACTGCCGATCCTACTGGGATTTCTGTTATATATTTTTCATAACTCTTATTTTTGGAATTTTTAGATGTAAAAACATATTCCTTACCATCTTTTATATCAATAGCTGGAATGACAATTGGCATTTTCATATCAGACATTTTATAAATATTTTTTCTGCTTGCAAATTCATTGTACAAATCCTCAAGTGCCTTTCCATCACTTATTCCAGATATACTAAATTTTTTATTTAATACATATCCACCAACTCCATTTATAATATTGCCTGCTCCCATGTTTGTTATCGTTTTTCCATATCTTTTAAAAAGTTCATAAATATGTACCGGCGTATATCCCATAGCATATAGTACTGCAACAAGGCTCCCTGAACTTGTTCCTCCAATTACATCTATTTTAATATTATTTTCTTCTAAAGCCTTCAAAACCCCAATATGAACAGCACCTCGTATTCCTCCTCCAGACAGAGCTAAACCTAATTTCATAAATTTTTCACCCCCTCATCACTTTACTTAAATCAAAAGAACGTTCCTAAAAGAGAAAAAGAAAGCGGTTTTACATATACCTCTTTCTTTTAATTATTTCCTATTTTTTTACATAATATACATTTTCAACAGTAACCTGTAATTTTTTATAATTACCTATCTCATCTGGATAGTTAGCCTGTTTTAATGTAGATATATCTTGAATTTTATTTCCATTATTATCTAAATATGTTTTTTCTTCATCATTTATAATTATTATATAGTCATCTTCTGTTTGAATATTTGGTTTTTCAACACTTACAACTTGTTTCATTTCTGATGAATAAAATTCACTAGTATTTTCGCCTTTAGAAACTGCTTGAACTATATTTTTACCTTTTATTTTTTGTAAAGAACTATATTTCATATCTAGTATTACTTTTCCATTACTATTTATTACACCAAGATTTCCGTTATCATCTGTTGCTACAAAATAATTTCCATATAAATATTCTATATATCTATAATTTTCATCTACTAATTTGTTGCCATCTTTATCTATAATTCCATAATACATAATATTGTTGTTTAAAATTGTTGATATTTTATAATCATCATTTTCTGTTTTATATACAACTCTATTATAGTTTATATCTACCACATTTCCTTGATTGTCATATACTTTATTGTCATTTGCAGATTTTGCATATAAATAGATTCCCTTTGATTCTATTGATTCTTTTTCTACTGGTATTATTATTTTTCCTTCTAATGATGCAACTCCATATTTTTTATTTTTTTGTAGAATTATTACATTATTATCGTCATATGACATTGATTGATAATCATTTGGTATTATACTTTTCTTATTTTTGTATAGGCCAAATTTTCCATTTTCAGATGCTATTAAATATATGTTTTTATCATCTTCTTTTGATATTCTTTCTATTTCATTATATTTTGTATCTAGAATCTTTTTGTTTTTGTATGTTATATATCCACATTTAAATCCATCATCTGTTTTTGTGTATACAATAAATCCTGATTTTTTGTATTCATCTTTTTCAGTGTAATATTCGTCTGATGTTATTTTATCATATTCTGTTTTTACCAATATGTTTCCTTTTAAATCTATTACTCCATATTTTTCGTCTTTTGATACTAAGAATTTTCCTTCAGTTGGTTGCAAATTTTCAATTGAATCATATATATTTTTTGTTATTTGTTTTCCTTCTAAAGTAATCAAACCGTATTTTCCATCTTTTTGATACCTTAATACACTTTTTTCATATGCAAGGGTACTTGCTACACTTTTTAATTTTATTGGTTCTATATTTTCGTATTCTGAAAATTTTTGTTCTTTTTTCGAATTTATTACTTCTGCTTTTTGCCCATTATAACATATAAATATGTCTTTTTCTGGATTTGGTATTATTATGCTTGTGTAGTTTGGATCTATTACTGTATTTCCTTCTTTGTCTATTACTCCATATTTGTCATTTTCTTGTAAAATATAATAGTTGTATTCTTTTACTTCATCTATTTTGTAATTATATTTCTTTTCTTTTATTTTTTGTACAATTAAAATTGCTCCTATTATTATAATTACTATCAATAGTATGGATAAAACTTTTTTCTTCATTTCTGTTTCCTCTTTTCTTTTTTATTTTCCCTTCTTATAATACAATATATATAAAAGAATTTCAAGTCTTTTTTTTATTACACCTGCAATTCGAAATAAAATCATGAAAAAAATACTAGGAAGCCATGTAAAGCTTTTCCTAGTATTTTTTATTATTTTACAATACAAACTTCTTAATCACAACAACCCCTGCCACAACAACTACAAGCATTCCAATTGTTACAACATAAACTGTGTAATCTTTATTTTTACCAGTTGGAGGTGTAATTGTAAGAATTGCAGTATCATCATCTGGTTCGCTTGTTAGAGTATCATCTACAACCAGACTTCCACTATCACTTGAATATTGAGGATTGAATGTTTTATTAGTTATTGCTAAAATTTCTGAATAACTATTCCATCCTAAATTTGAAGTTGTGCTAGAACTTGGCATTAGTCTACTTACTGTAATGTTATATTCTACTTCTGATTCTGAATTATCATCAGGATTTGCAGAACTTGGCTCCAAGTATTTTAGTGTCTTTGGTATTAATAGCTTGCTTGGATATTTTTTGTTTGCATTTATAACGCCATCTACAAAATAATCTTCTTTTCTAGCATTTGGATTATCTGCCGTTTTGTATTCATCTGTTGCTTCTATGTCTTCACTATTTGAAACATATCCACATGAATTTTCAGAAATATAATCTATTATTTTGGTTACTGCTGTTCTAACTGCTGTTGCAGAGCCTTTTTCACCTGTTGTATAATATTCTTTTGTTGCATAATCTAATTCTGATTTATTTAATATTTTTATAGCATAAGAAACTTCTACTGTTGCACCATAAATATTTGCATAATCTGTTTCTAGTTTTACAGTTGAATTACCCATATCTGTTATATATTGAGATACATTTTGATCTGATGGATTTCCATTTACTAGATTTGTACCATTAGATAATGTTAACTTAACATTTGTTATTGTTTTTTCTAGTTGAATGTCTGTATGAGGTCTTTCGATAATTCCGAAACTCATTCCTGAACAATCTGTTTTCAAATCGTTGAATTCTTTGTCTGTTACTTGATATGCGTCATTTCCAACATATTCGAAACCTACATCCATATTTGGACTTTGAGCATTTATTACCATTTTGGCAATTATTGTTGAGTTATTTATTTCTTTATTTTCGCCCAATGTTGTTCTATAAGCAATTATATCATCAACTTTTGTTCCTGTACCATCTTCTCCATATACTATTCCAGAACGGTCTGTTGCTATAGATGTATTTCCCTCCATATTTAAGTACCATTGTGACTCATTTGTTGCATCTTTTGTAAATATAGTTGATTTATAGTTATTTACATTAATTGCTTCTGCTTGTCCTGTAATTTTTGTTGCAACTGTATCTGCTGAATTTACATCTTGTATTTCTGTATGTCCGTCACCATATGTGAATTTTAAGTAGTATTTACCTGGAACTACACCTTTTAATTCGTATCTACCATTTTCGTCTGCTTTTACAACTGCCTTTTGTTTACAACGTTCCCATTTTCCTGTTGCTATATTTTGCTTTTGTTCATCACCATATAAGTATGCTTCTTCATCTTGTCTTCCGTCTTTGTCTGCGTTTCCGGTATCTTCTGCATTCATTAAACTTACTACAACATCTGATAATGTTTTTTCTGTTGAACTGTCAAATTTACCGTCACCTATTCTTTCGTCTCCTCTTGAATCATCTTTTCCATCTTCAAAAACTGTTCCCGAAATTGTTCTTGTACTGAATAACTGCCATTTTAAGTATAATGAACCATTTTCTCTTTCTTCGTCTAAAGATATGTGGTTATATGTGTTGTTGTCTTTCCAGTTTTTGTCTTTTCTTGTGTATTTATGGTATCCTACAGATTTTGCTACTGTTGGACTTTCTCCAAGTTGTTCATCTGTTAGAAGGCTTGTTAAAGCTTGATCTGTTACTTTAAATTGTATGTATGTGCTTTCTGTTCCTCCTGATTCTATTCCTTGGCTAAATTTAGTGTCATTTATGTTATATTGTGCAGTATTAGCCGATGTATTACTCCATCTTGAAATAGCATTGTGAATGCCTTCATCATCTCCACTTAATTTATCATGTGATAATTCATATCTGCTTGTATCATAAGTATTTATTAAACTCTTTAAGCATAGTGCTTGTTCACTATATATGTCTTCTTCGTTTTCTGCTGTGTTATTATGAACACTTATTTTATATACAACATAAATTTTATATGAGTCTGTACTATTTGCCTTATTGTATATTACATCAGATGGATATACCTTTTGTGTAAACGATTTTTTCGAGTTTTGGAATTTTACTGTTGATTGTGTTGCTCCTTCTTCTGTTACTGCATCTTCTCCATATTTGTATGTAAATGTATAATTTCCTTTTGTCATTTTTACATATTCAATTTCTTCTCCAATTTGATGATCTGGAGTGAATTTTTCAATAAGTCCTAAATTTACATTTTCTATAGAGTTTGTTTGTTCATTATAGTATCCTGTTAATAACCTTGTATTTAAGTCTCCTTTTGCATTATTTGCAAGTGTTTCCTTATTTAAGTTATTAATATGTCCTTTGTATGTTATAGCTGAACCTGGTGTATTTCCTTCTGTTCCTGTTAGATTATTGTCATTTAACTCATTTTCAGTTATTTCCTCTTCTTGTGCTTTTGAATTGATGGTTATTTTATCATTTCCACCTTCAAATGGATTTACAACTATATATTTTGTATTGTCATATACAAATTCTACATAGTAATTTGCAATTTCCCAATATGTTAGTTTTCTACCTATGTTTTCTGCGTTAAATACATATTCTCCACCATTTTTTGTTTCGGCTGTTGCTATTTCTTTTCCATCTTTATTAATTAGTCTTACTTTTACTCCATCTAATAATTTATCTTCATTAGATTGTGTATATAAATGATCGTAATTATTAAGTTTAGTATCTCGTTTATCGACCCATACCTTACCTTTTATACTATCAATATATTTATAGTTACCTACTTCATATGTAATATTATCACCTAATTCATAGTTGATGGTTGTTGTTCCTAAATATGCCCAATCGCCATTTCCTAGGTCTTGTGAACCTTGGTTTTGTTTATGGTATCCATCTTGTTTTGTTATATCATAACCATTTGGAGCTTTTGTTTCATATACATAGTATGTTCCATATCTTAAGTGGTCAATTGTTACTTTTCCATCTTTGTCTGTAGTAAATTCGTCGGCTTCTTTAAATGATCCAACATCATATTTTGTTTTTCCATTAGATAAGGTTACCTTTTTAACCCATCCTGTTTTTCCATCTTTAGCTACTTTTCCATATAATTTTACTTTTGCACCTTCTAGATATATATCGTCATTTGCACCTAAGTCATTCTTATATGTTGCATCTTTTTTGATAATTGTTAAATCTCCTAAAGAGTGTTCGTTCTTAGCAGTAAATGATATAGTTGTTCCTGTTTCAGTTGTTATTTCTGTTGATCCCATATATACCCATTCATTTCCAAGGAAGTCACCTTGATAATCTTCTGGTTTTCCTTGTAAATATTGTTCTTCTTGTTCTAGTAATTCATAGTCTCCACCTGCTGTTACTTCATATACATGACAAGTTCCATAAGATAATATGTTTTTAACAGTTACGGTTCCATCATTTCCTGTTTTAAATTCGTATGCTTCTTTTACATTAGTTGTTACTGTTCCATCTTGTTTTAACCATACATAAGTATTTTTTTCATATGTTGTTCCCTTTTGTTTGAATTTTCTGCTTAATTTTTGTAATACTTTAAATCCTGCACCTGAAACTTTTTCATTTTTATTTTTATCTATTTTAGTAATTGTTAAGTCTCTTGGTGTTTGTGGTTTTTGTTTTACAGCATTTATATTTACTGTATTTGATTTACTATCTGCTGTTGTTAAATATACACATTCATCATAAGCAGTATTTCCTGCAAATCCATTTGGATCTTTGCTATCTGGATATAGTAGCCTTTGGTCTTCTAAGTCATATCCTTCTGGAACATCAATTTCATAGATATAATATGTTCCTCTTCTTAGTTTTTCTATTGTTGCTTTACCATCAGAACCAGTTGAATATGTTTTTGCTTCGTTGTAATTTGATGTAACTGTTCCATCTGCTTTTATCCAGCCTTTTCCTATTGTAGTTTCTCCATATACTTTTAATTTAACACCTTGTATTTTTTTGTTTGTGTTATTTAGATCAACTTTTTCTATTATAATTTTTCCTTGTGGATATTGCATTCTTCCTGATAGGATTGCTGTATTAAAGCTACATCCTATTGTTCCTATATAAACCCCTTTTCCATAATCTTTGTTTCCTGCAAACTTATTTGGATCATTACTGTCTGGATATACTTCTCTTTGATCTTCTAGCTCATATCCTTCTGGTGTTGCAATTTCGTATATATAGTATGTTCCTCTTCTTATATTTTTTGCAGTTATTGTTCCATCGTCCCCTGTTGTAAATGTTGTACTAGATTTGTAATCTGCTAGTGTTCCGTCTGCTTTTAACCAGCCTTTTCCTATTGTAGAATCTCCATATATTTTAAGTTGAACTCCTTTTATTTTCTTGTTGGTATCATTTTTATCAACCTTTTCAACTTTTATGCTTCCTTCTGGGTATTGCTTATTTCCTGTACTTATTCCCACGCTTGAATTACAGCTTACTTTTGTTATATATACAGCTTTTCCATATTCTGCTTTTCCTGCAAATCCGTTTGAATCTCTGCTGTCTGCATATACAGTTCTTTGATCTTCTAAGTCATATCCTTCTGCTGTAGCTGTTTCATATACATAGTATGTTCCTTTTCTTAAGTGATTTACTGTTGCAAATCCATCTTTTCCAGTAACAAATGTATCTGCTTTATCAAATGTTGTTAATGTTCCATCAGCTTTTACCCATCCTTTTCCTCCAGAAGTATCTCCATATACTTTTAAGCTAACTCCTGCAATTTTTTGTGTGCTATTATCTTTATTTACCTTTTCTATTTTTATACTTCCTTCTGGATATTGTTTCTTAGCTGGTAATTTTACAGTTGTCGAATTACATTCAGCTTTTCCTAAATATACACATTTGTCGTATTTATCATTTCCAGCAAATCCGTTTGGATCATTACTATCTGCATATATTTGTCTTTGGTCATCTAAGTTATATCCATCTGCTGCTGATACCTCATAGATATAATATGTTCCTCTTTTTAAATTACTTGCTGTAACTATTCCATTTTGACCTGTTACATATGTGTTAGCAGATTGATAATCTCCAATAGTCCCATCTGCTTTTATCCAACCTTTTCCTGTTGAGGTATCTCCGTAAAGTTTTAATTTAACTCCACTGATTTTTTTGTTGACATCATCTTTTGAAACCTTTTCTATTGTTAATGATCCACTTGGACATTGTCTTTTCCCTGCTAATTTAACAGATGCTGAATTACATTCTATGTTTCCCAAATATACTGCTTTTCCATATTCTGTTTTTCCTGCAAATCCATTTGGATCGTTACTATTTGGATATATAGATCTTTGATCTTCTAAGTCATATCCACTTGCTGTACCTATTTCATATACATAGTATGTTCCTCTTCTTAATTTAGTTGCTGTTACTGTTCCTTTGTCTCCTGTTACAAATGTCTTTCCATCTGAATATGAACCTACTGTTCCATCTCCTTTTACCCAACCATTTCCAGATGAAGTCTTTCCGTATATTTTTAAACTTACTCCTTTTATTTTTATACTGTCATCACTTTTTCCTATTTTTTCAATAGTTAAATCTCCATATGGATATTGTCTCTTTGCTGCTAGTTTTACAGCATTTGAGTTACATTCTACATTTCCAAGGTAAACAGCTTTTCCATATTCTGTTTTTCCTGCAAATCCATTTGGATCACTACTGTCTGGATATGCAGCTCTTTGATCATTTAGATCGTATCCTTCTGCAACACCTATTTCATAAGCATAATAGGTTCCTCTTCTTAAGTTTCCTGCTGTTATTGTTCCATTTTGTCCTGTTACAAAAGTTTTTCCTTCTGCATATGTTCCTAGTGTTCCATCTTCTTTTACCCAGCCATTTCCTTCTGAAGTTTTTCCATATATTTTAATGCTTACTCCACTAATTTTTTTGTTATCATCTGTTTTTGATATTTTCTCTACAGTTACCGAACCATATGAGTATTGTACCATTCCATTTATGTTTATAGTATCATTTGCACTGTTTGTCGTTGTTAAATATACACATTTACCATAATCTGTTTTTCCAGCAAATCCATTTGGATCTTTATTATCTGTATATACAGATCTTTGATCTTCTAGGTTGTATCCTTTTGCTGTTTCAACCTCATATATGTAATATGAACCATTTTGTAAATTTTCAAAAGATGCTCTTCCATCTGCTCCTGTTTCATATGTGGCAGATTGGCCATAGTTTGTCGTAAGTGTCCCATCTGTTTTAAGCCATCCATTTCCATTTGCAGTTTTTCCATAAACTTTTAATTTAACACCTTGTATTTTTTGCTTACTATTTTCTTTACTTACTTTTTCTATTGTTATTTTTCCATTTACTGTATGTGTTATTGGGTATGTTACTACCCCCTGCAAAGTTGTTGTTTTGGCTGAAGCAGTTCCTACACCCAATTGTTGTGTAAATCTTGATCCTCTAACAAACAACCATCTACTTTTGTAAAACTCTATTGGCACTTGAGTAAATTCAATATTGTAACTTGAATTGGCTGAAGGTATAACATCATTTTTTATAGCTAAATAGAAATATTCCCAACGTGGTGCATTTTTCCAATCTTTTTTCCATATAGATGAATCGTTGTAGTCCCCTGTTCCTACTTTTACCCAATAAATATCTTCTGTATTATCAGTTGTATATTTTTTTCCATTTATACTTATACTTTCTATACCATTTAAAGAACTAAATGACATTCTAAATGGACCAACCATAGTATAACCTTTGTTGTTTATATTGACATTGTATTGTTTTCTTTCTTCCGCTGAATATTCAGATTTATTTTCCATATATTCATATTTATCAACTTTTGTAGCATATTCTTCCACTTTTTTCTTTACTGTAGCAAGTACTTTTTCTTGTCCTCCATCGTCATTATACTCTACATTTCCTGGCACAAATAATGTATCTACTGGTATAATTCTATCATTATTATCTTTTCCACTTACCAGGTCTTTAATTATCTCTACAACCATTCTCTTATGTCCTGTCCATTCCTGGTCAAGATTTTCACCAGCATTGGTTTCATACGAATTTAGGTAAAGAGCATAACTCAATTTTGCAGCATATTCTGTTGCCTTCTCATGTTCAACTTTTTCAGTGTTGTTTTTTAATACTGGTCTTCTTGTATCCCAATCGAATTCAACATCTACTGCATTTATTATTCTATATACGTGTTCACTACCTGTTTTGTCTGCTTTATTATGTGCTAAACACCATCCACTTCTAAATGATATTGGTTCTGGATCACCCCTAAAAGTTAATGTTGTTTTATCAAGACCATCGTCATTCCAATACCATTTGTTGATTAAATCTTCTCTATATGTTTCATCATAGGTTATATTTTTCACGAAATCACCAATATCTTGTGCTTCGCCATTATATTTAAGTGGTTTCCAAGTTTCTTTTAATGTTGTTCCTCCTTCGTTTACATAATGAACTTCATCTCCACTAGTCGAAAAGGTCCCTGCTAAACTTATTGTTGCAGTTATTAATATAAGTCCTACAATAAATGTTACGATTCCTACTATATATTCATTTTTTTTGGTCACTACTCCTCACCTCTCTTCTCTCCTCTAGAAATTCTTCTATTTATCAAATAAGCTCCTACACACAATACAACTAAAATAGTTAAAGTTAATCCAACATATCCAACTAAAGCTCCTGTACTAACACTTATAATTACATCTGCTGAACCTTTATCTTTTGATTCATTATCTATGTCTTGCTCATTTGAAGTTGATGTTATTTCTGCCTTGTTATTTGTTAAGCCTGTATTTGATTCTGTCATTGTTTTTGTTAATATTAATGTAAGTTCTTTTGTCTCTCCTGGTTCAATTCTTGTGTTACTTAAACTTGTTGTATGTATATAATCTCCTGATTGATACCAAGATGAATTCATTCCTGAATTGAATTTTAAGTCTTTTGGTTTATAATCTACAATGTCTTTTGCATATCCTGCAATTTGTCCTTTATTTGTTACTGTTATTTTATATTCAATAACAACTGTTGTTCCTTGTAAATCTTTAGCCTTTATTTCTGCCTTTGCCAATGTAGTATTACTGTATTCTTTTATTTTTGTTCCTGAATCATTAGAAATTGTAATTTTGCTAACTGTTTTCTTTATTCCTAATTCAAATTTATTTTTATTTACAAGTCCTATATCTATATTAGATAGATCTCCATTTACTTCTAGTTCGTCTGTTGCACCTACTGTTACTTCTCTATTTTCAACATCCATTGTTCTGCTTATTGCATCTGAATTTTCATTTTCATTTGCTCCTGAAACTTGGTATGTAGTAACATCGTAAATTGTATTATCATAGAAGAATAAAATTATATATTTCCCTTCTTCCAAGCTTAAATTGTATTCTCCCTTTTCATTTGTTGATGTTTTACTTACAATTGAACCAGAAGTTGCGCTCATTGCATATACTGTTATATTTGCTAATTTCTCTTCGTCATTACTTCTTTTTCCATCCTTGTTTTTGTCTACCCAAACAATTCCTTTTACCGTATATTTTGTAATATTCGTATCATTTCCTGATGATTGTCCATTTCCATTATTTCCATTATTTCCATTATTTCCGTTTCCATTTGTTGTATTACTGTTTGATCCAGGTGTTGTTGTATTAGAATTTGTCGTATCTCCTGTTGTAGTATTACCTGGAGTTGGTAATGGATTTATATCTGGTGTTAAATTTTGATCTTTATCTACATCTGGTGTTGGGTTTGGATTTTGTGTCGTGTTACCATCTGTATCTGGATTTAAATCTGGATCTGGGTCTACACTTTGATCTGGTGATGGTTCTGGATCTGGGTCTGGATTCACATTTGAATCTTTATCTGGATCTGGATCCGGATCTGGATTTTGGTTATTATCTGAGTCTATATTTTTATCTGGATCTGGATTTGGATTTGGATCTGGATCTGGGTCTGGTACAACATCAATATCCTTGTTATCACTACCCGCATCAGGTGTTCCCTCTGTTTTATTTGCTAAAAAAGATATTTCTGTACGTTCATTTGTATTTTGATCAACGTCAAATACTGTTAATTCACCAGTAACCTTATTATCAGATGCTTTTGATGTGTCTATAGTAGCATCAATTACTAGTTTTAAAATACCTTGTTGAGGTATTTCTTTAGTATCTGTTACTAAAATCTCATTTTGCACTTGATCTGTTAAATCTTCGGTTCCATCTTCCCCTATTAGTGTTATTTTATTTATAGATAATGCTGAACCAAAAACATATGTAAGTGTTGTTTTTATAGTATGATCTTCTTTATTCGTTACAGTTCCTACAATTTTAACATTTTTGCCATTATCAATAGTTGTATTTTCGTTTATTTCTTCATTATTTTCGTCAAACACATTATGCTTTACTTCTATATTATTTTTTAAATTGTATGCTTCTCTATCAATTTGATTTGAATAATATAAATTTTCTTCTTCTGTCGTAGCACTAGCCATTATTTTTATTGTTTTTTCTCTTTCCGCAAATTCTTTTATTGGTGCAGAAACAGGAATTTCAATTGCTATACCTTTTTCTATACTTTTTACTGATAATGTTACAATTGTTTCTCCCTCACTATTAGTTGTTGCATTTTTTATTTCTACATTTTCTTCATCATTTATGTAAAAAATATTTTTTAATTCTGCATCCTCTAAATTTAAAGCATTAGAAAATACGACTTTTACTTCTACATTGTTTAAAGTTTCATCTGTTTTATTTAAAAGCCTAAGTCCTACTGTTGCAGGTGCTCCACATAACCATTGATTCTCTTTACTATTTTCTGGTACTAATTGTAAAGCAATTTCACTTTCTTTAATTGTACTTTTTACAGTATTTATTGTTTCATTTATTGTTTTATCTTCTGAAATCATAGATATTGTTCCATATGTTTGTGTTCCATCTATATTTTCATTATCTAAATCATATGCATTAGATTCATATACATAGCTGTAGCTTTCTCCATCTTTTAAAGTTTCTATTGTTCCTAAATTAATTTCATTTGTAGTAGAAACTTCATAATAATGTTCAATGCTAGATTGTCCTGTAAAGTAATTGTAAACCTCAGAAGCAACCCAATCCCAAACATATCCATTTTTCTGAGTAGCCTTAATTCCAACATTTGTATAATCTTTACCAGTATTATTTGTAATAGTAACCTTATATTTTATAGTTTGACCTTCATAAACAGAATCATTATTTGCTAAATTCTGATTTCCAGAAATAGTTGTAACAGCTACTGTTAATCCACTTTTTGTAACTGTAGTTTCAGGTTTTTCAACTACACTTCCATTTTCAATTCCACTGGTTGTTGATAATACAATATTAGAACTATTAGTTTCCATATTTCCTTCATAATTACAACTTACAACAGAAACAAAATCTCCTGTTTTGTTATATTTTAAGTTTTCTGGAATAGTTACAGGCACATTAAATTTTATAACTTCTTCTTTATCCATTTTGTCAATTACAATTTTATAACTTGTTGCATCTTCTCTGTAATCTCCCCAACTTTCATCATTTGCTTGAGCATCTTGTTTATTTGTATAATAAATTTTTAATTTTTCGTTATTTGTTTGTAATGTACTTAATTTTGCTACATAACCTTCTCTACTTGTATCTGCGGGTATTTTTCCTATTAATGTTACATCTGTTACATCTTCTCCATAGTTGTTAACTAATGCCGTACTTAAAGTTAAATCTTTTTGTTCAACATTTGTACTTAATTCACCTTTAGCTGTTGTTTTATCTACTGTTACTAATGTTTCACCATTATTATTGTAATGTACCATTTGGTTATATATCATAATTCCATATTGTGATTCGAAATTAATATTTGCTATTGCTGTTTTTTCTTCTGATGTATTTTCGTTTGTATATGTCATTGCAATTTGGCTTGCTTTACTTGGTGTTAATTTGTTTGTTGTTACATCTAATTTTAATAGGACTTTTGTTCCTCCTGATATATCGTATGATGTTTGTTCTCCCTTTAGTTTTATTGTTACTTCTGTCTCTCCATTTTCGTTTTTACTTGTATTTGTACTTTCTACTGTTAAGCCATTTTTATATAATGCTGCATATTGTGCTGTTTGTAATGTCATCTCTTTTGGTAATTTTATTGTTATTGTTGGATTTTTGTATAAGTTTTTGCTTTCTCCTTTTGAGTCTAATGTTGCTCCTATTGTTATTGTTTGTTTATCTGCTACTGTTGATATTTTGCTTACATCTGTCATTATGTTTCCTGCTGTTTCTGTTTCTTTTAATGTTATTACTTTTTCTGCTACTTTGCTGTTTACTGTCATTTTTTCTTTTATTCCATTTATTCTTTGGATTTCTTCTCTTCCATATCCACTATTTAATATTGCTTTTGTGTTTTCTATATTTAATGTTCCTTCTGTTACTGGTTTACTTGCTTCCATTTTTATTTCTTTTTCTACTGTGCTATATGTTATTACTATTTTTCCTTCTTCATTTGCTTCTGTGTCTTTGTTTATGTTTGCAAGTACTGTTCCATTTACATCTTTTATTGTTATATATCCTTCTTCTCCAAAGATTTTTTGGAATTCGTCTTTTCTTATTTTTGTTTCTTTATATATTATGTTTGCTTGTCTTTCTTGGTCTCCTACATATGTTGCTTCTTTTTGCTCTATTTCTACTTTGTCTCCTACTTCTATGTAGTCTATATTTACTTTGTTTGTTTCTGTGTAGTCTCTTTCTTCTCCTGTATATATTTTTCCTTTATAGATTTCGTTTTCACTACTTTCTATTGCTCCTGATATTACTCCATCTATTTCTTCTTCAATATGAACATTTTGAGATCCTGTTATTTCTTTGTCGTCATATAGGTTTATTTTGTCTTCTATTTTTATATCCTCATTTGCTATATTGTTTTTTGGATTTAATATATATGTTACTACAAATGTGTCTTGTCCTTCTTTATTCCAACTTATATTTTCTGGATCTTCGTTTCCTACTTTTATTGTTAGTTTCTTTTCGTCTCTATTATATTCGTAGTTTCCTTCTCCAAATTCTACATTTTTGTTTGTTGCTTCTGTACTTCTTGCTTTTACTGTTACTTCTTCTACTGCTTCTGGTACATTTAATGTTATTTCTGTGTTTTTTATTGGATAGTTGTTGTTTGTTATTTTGCTGTTTACTAACATTTGTACTAGTCTTTTATTTTCTCCATTTACTTCATATATAGAATTTGTAAGTAGTCTTCCTCCTAGTTCTACATTTGCTGCTTCTTCTGATTTCCATTTTAGCTCTACTTCGTCTTCTCCTTTTATTTCTATATATTTGTCTTTTTCTACATTTTTGCTGTTTATGTATTTTCCCTCTATATCTACTTTTGTTTTGCCGTTTAGTATTGCACTTTTTATGCTGTCTTCTTTTTTAGCTTCTATTGCTAATTTTATTGTTACTGTGCTTCCAGCATTTATTTGGTTTAAGGTTACTACATTATCTTTTATTTCAGCTATTCCTTCACTTAGTTTGTCTGTTTTTATGTTGAAGTTGTTGTCAGCTAATTTTATTTCTCCATTGAAATATCCTTCATTTTTTACTGACACATCTACATATAGATATTCCTCCTTATCTATATTTACTTCCTTATTTTCTACTTTTTCTCCATTTTCGTTTTGGAAGTACGCAGAAAATTCGATATTAGTGTTGTTTGTTTTTACAACATCTATTGCATAACTTACTGCTGTCATTCCAACATAAATAAAATAATATAATGTCATTGTCATTATTATTTCTATTGCTATTATGGCATTTAATTTTTTTCCTATTTTTAACATTATACTTTCCCCTTTCAAACTAATATGTTTTTTCATATTTATTGTCTTATATATTTTTACATCTTTTTTATTTTATTTCAATATGCCTTTTTGGCGGAAAGCTTAATTATTACAATTTTTATTCTGTAACTATTTACGGAAGCCGTTTTCAAGGATTTTTGACCTAGTTTATTTAAAATTATATTACATTTTTATTACAAATTTTCAAGGTCAAAAAAATGGCGGTATCCCTTACGGAATACCGTCTTTCAATTATTGTGTTATTTGGTTAACACTTTTTTCTTTATGAATACAAATCCTGCACCTAATACTATTAAAGCTATTGTTCCTGCAATCCAATATATTGGTCTTCTGTCTTTACCTGTTGGTGGTGTAATTGTTATTACAGTCTCGCTCTTTGCTTGATTCCAATTGAAGTTACTCTTTAAAGTACTTAATTTTTCTACTGATATTTTTGTTATCTTAGCTTTATTTTGATATGTTGGATCTTCTTTTTCAGATAATAATGATGATACTTTGTAACTCAATGTTTCTTTATCTTGAGTTGCTAGTGATGACCATCCTGTCATACTTAAGTTGTTAGTTTCTTCTGTTGAACCATCATCGTTTGTTTTTGTAATTTTTTCAATCTTTACTTTGCCGTTTTCTGTTGTTCCAGAAGAAGATTTTTCAACCGTTGTTGTACATTCTCCTGATCCTTCTGTGTTGAAATCATATTTATCGTCAAGTTCATCAACTATTTCATTTACAGTTACTGTCTTTAAACGTGCTGAACTTTCTACTTTACCATATTTATAATATGTTCCATATTGATTAGAATCTTCTTCTATGTAATCTTTTACAGAGTTATTTTCTACTTCAATTTGATATGTTGTTTCAAGTGATGAACCATACATTAAGTCTTTTTCTAACTCTATTTTAACTTGTTGACTTCCACCTGTTAAGTTATCTAAAGCTGTTACATAGTTTGCAGATCTATCTGTTGGATTAGCAGATACCAATGTTGTTCCTGTTTGTGTTGTATATTTAATGTTTGTTATTTGTTTTAATACATCTATTTGTGTATCTGGTTGTGTAATTATACCAAAGTTAAATCCATCATAGTTAGGGTTATGTGCATCTCCAGCGTCTGTTGATGTATTTACATCATTTTCGATTGAGATACTTGACATTGGTGTATATGCATTTATTAAAGTAGGATAATTTGTTATTTCATTTCCTGTTGTTTTGTCATATACTTTACCATCATCTCTGTATTCATAATTTTCAACTACTGCTCTTTGATTCAAATCATCTGTTGCAGTTGAGTAATTACTATTATTTAAGTATTTATACCATTCTAATAATTTTCTTTGTTCTTCTGTTTGATTTGTTGGGTCTATTCCTTGTAATGTACTTGCATCTGTTTCCATAGCATTTTTAATTGTGTCACCAGCTCCATTTGGATCTGTGTTAATTATTGTTGATCTATAATCATTTGATTTTATGTCTGTTCCTGCTGGCATCATTTTTTGTGTACCATCACCATAAGTAAATCTTATATAGTAATATCCAGGAACTACACCTTCAAATTCATATGTTCCTCCTCTTGTTGTTGTTACTTTTGCATCTGGTAAAGTTCCATCTGCATTATATACTACTTTTCCGTCTTTTTCTTTATATAGTTTTGATACTGTTGTTTTATCTTTGTTTAGTAGTTCTACTGTAACATCTTGTGCTCTGTTGTTTTCATTAGCATCTAATGTACCATTTCCAAGGTTGGTTGAATCTGCTTCACTTTCAGTTGTTCTTGTATCCTCAAATACTGTACCTGAAACTTTTCTTGGCTCTCCAAGTTGTAGTTTTAAGTATAGGTCTGCTGATGAACGATCTTTGCTAATTGTTTTGTGAACATAGTATTTCTTTTGAGCATCATTGTATGTTGGATAAATATTTGTGCCTTTTGCTCCCTTAAATGCTCTAACCTCATCATTGTGTACCCATGCATTATCTGTTCTTAAATATTCGTGATATCCTGTTGCTGTAGCTACTGTTGGAGCGTTTTCAATATCTTCATATGATAAGCTCTTTTCTAGTATTTTTTGTAATGCACTGTTTGTTATCTTAAATTGAATATATGATGTTTTTACTGCTGGAACAAATTCGCCATTTTCATCATATTTTCCTTTTTCAATACCATTTCTATAAACACTATCTTCATGGTTTATATCATAGCTTGCTGTTCCATTTCCATTATCTTTCCATAGTGCAAAGTCTGATTTATCTTCTTGGTTTTCGTTAGTACATAATTCATATCTGTTTGTATCATAACGGTTAACCAATGAATCTAAGTATAGTCTTTGCTCTGAGTATATGTTGTCAACATACATAGTTTCTAGATTTTTTACATCTATACTATATACTACGTAAACCTTTAATTCATCTGTCTTTTCAGCAACATTATATGCAATATCTGTTGGATATATTTTTCCTGTAAATGTCTTTGCAGAGTTTTGTTCATTTACTGTTGGCACATATTTTGAATCTGATGCTGGTGCATCTCCATATTTATATGTGTATGTGTATCCTTTCATCTTAACTTTAATATAAGCTAAGTTTTCATCTACACTGTAATCTGCATCATATTGTTCTAGTAAACCTAAATTAATGTTTGAAACCTTAAATGTTTCATCATCATAATAGCATGCAAGTGGAATATCCTTTAAGTCATCTGCTGTTGCATCATTTGTTTTAATCATACTTGCAATTTCTTTATTTTTTGCTAATAGTTTGTCAATATCATCTATTTTTGCATCTTTATTTGTTACTGCTCTACCTGGATTCGCTCCATCTGTTCCTGTTAAGTTATTATCATCTAGTTTTTCTGATGTAACTGTGTATTCTTGTGCTTTTGAGTTAACTTTTGCATCTGTTCCTACAAATGGATCTACTGCTACATATCCATATTCTTTTACTGTTCCGTCTTCATTGTATGTTGTTTTATTATTGTAAATAAATTCTACATATGCTCCTACTAAATCCCAGTAGTAGATATTGTTATCTGCTTCATTTGTTGCATAATTTCTAGATTTTACACCTGAACCAGATGTTGATGCTTGATCATTTGATGAATTGTTTCCTTTTTGTGTAAATGTATAATGTCCATTATTATCTGTTACTGTTGTTGCAATTAAGTTATTTGCTGAATTATATAAGTTAACTGTTATTCCAGATTTTAGATAATCTTTGCTTGCACTGTTATAAACATTATCTGTTTTATTTGCTTTTGTATCAGGTTCATCTACCCATACATCACCTTCTAAGGCACTAACAATTTTCTTGTTTGTTGCTTCAAATGCAAAGATTCCGTCGTCGTCATCATTTACTTCGTTGTAGTTTAATACTATAGTTCCTAAGAATGCCCAGTCTCCTGTTAAGTCTCCTGATCCTTCTTGTTGTTGATGGTATCCATCTTGTTTTGTTATGTCATATCCTTCTGGTGCTTTTGTTTCATATATATAATATGTTCCATATTTTAATTGATTTATATTTGTATTAGAATCGTATTCATCAGCTGTGCTTCCAAATGTTTTTGTTCCTTCAGCTGGTCCTGATACCCATCCATTTGTTCCGTCTTCATATGTTCCATATAATTTGAATTTACCACCATCTATTTCAATGTCTTTTATGCTATCCTTCTTAACTATTTTTAGTTGTGGTGATGACATATTTGTTATAGCAACTTGGATTTTAGATTCTGATCCTCCTAATGTTTTTAATCCTACATATGCCCATTCTCCTGAAAGTTTATCACTTCCATTTGCTTTTTCCATATATCCTTTTTGGTTGCATAACATATATCCATTTGGTGCTTTTGTTTCGTATACGTAATATGTTCCTAATTTTAAGTTTTTAATTTCAATTTTTGCTTCATATTCTGTTGCTGTATCTCCATATACTTTTGCTCCATCTACTGAACCAGATACCCATCCTTTTGTTCCATCTTTTAGTTCTGCATAAATTTTAAATGCTGCTCCATTTAGTTCGTTGTTTGTTTTTGCATCTTTTTTGTTTATTACTAATGTTTTGAATGCTCTCTTTACATCCCAGCTTATGCTTCCTTGGATTGTTTGAGTGTTGTTATCATATAAGTATACTCCCATGTGTTGAGGTGCTTTTTCCCAGTTATATCCATTAGAACCAGTTGATTTTTGGCGGAATTCAGACACTCCTGTTACTATAACTCTAGATTTCTTATACTTAAACTCCTCTTGATTAATTGTTACTTGATATTTTTCTCCATCAGGTATTTTTGATGTTTCAACTGCTAAATAAAATGCTTGATCATTTAATGTATATGTTATTGCATTTTGCGATTTTTTAGCATTGAAATCATTTGACCAACCAGAAGCACTCCAGCTGTTTCCATTTTGTGCAATATTGCTTGCTAAATTCCAATAAATTTGATCTTTTGTACTACTGTTCCAGGTAGCATTTCCAGCAGTTACACTGGAAATACCTTTACCCCCAAAATTCATTTTAAATGGTCCCATAACAGTATACGATTTATTATTTATTGTAATTTCTGCTCCAACTTCTTTTGACTCCTGTTCTTTTCCTTCACTGTCTGTTATATTTTGTTTAGAAATCTTTTTATAATTTTTATATTGTGCTATTTCATTTTCATTGTCTGGAAGTTTAAATTTTATAGTATTGCGCTTCCACTCACCCCAAGAACTATTATCATTTGGGTTAGCTTTTTGTCCTATATTACTATCATTCACAATAGCATTATCAGCACGAAGTTTTATCAATGCATCCCATACTTGATAAGCATTTCCCTCTTTGCTCGCTCTATAAGCTAATAATCCAATATTTCTTCCTTTACTTTCACTAGAATATGTTGTTTGTCTTTTTAAATTCTTTCCATCATACATAGAAGAGTAAATTTTCATTTCGCCTCTATCTTTATCAAAATCTACATCATATACAGAGTGAACATATCCTAAACGTCCTGATTTTGCTTGTTTCATATTATGATAAAAACATGCTAGTTGTCCTTTACTTCCATAATTATCTGCCCACGGAAAAATATTAGCATTCAATAAATCATCCGCATTCGAATTAAGAAACTGTTCTTGAGATGTGATTTTTGCAAGTCCTGCTATTGACTTATCTATAGTAAATCCAAGTAATACTATTGCTATAATACTAATTAATGTATATATTAAACATTTCTTATATTTTTTTATCATACTGTTTTACACCTCCCCTTTCTACATTTTCTTACTCAAATATTTTTTATTTACTAAATATGCTAAACCTGCTAATACAATTAATGTAATTACTGTTGTTGCAATATAATTTACTAAAGCTCCTGTGCTTACACTTATAATTACATCTGCTGAACCTTTATCGTTTGTTTCATCTTTTATTCCTTGTTCATTTGAACTTTCTGTAATTTCTGCTTTGTTGTTTACTAAACCAGTATTTGATTCTGTCATTGTTTTTGTTAATACTAAAGTTAATTCTTTAGATTCTCCTGGTTCGATTTTTGTGTTTGCTAAACTTGTATTATATAAGTTATTTCCAGATATGTACCAATCTGAATTTAAGCTTGAATTAAAGCTTAATGTTGATGGCATGTAATCTACGATGTTTCTTGCATATCCTGCTAATTGTCCATTATTTGTAACTTTTATTTTGTATTCTATTACAACAAGTGAACCATTTAAGTTTTTAGATTTAATTTCTGCTTTTGCAAGTGTTGTGTTTTCTTTTTGGTCATATGTTGTTGTTTTATCATTGTTTGTTACTGTTATTTTGCTTACATATTTGTCTACTTTTAGATCAAATGTGTTTCTTGTTATTAAACCAATATCTATATTAGATGTATCTTTATCAACAGCTATTGTATCTGTTGCTCCAACTGTTGATGCTGTTCCATTTATTGTTACTTCTCTTTCTATTGCATCAGAATTTTCTGTATCACTTGCTCCTTTAACTTGGTATGTTGTTGTTGTGTATATAGAATTATCATAATGGAATAGAATTATATATTTGCCGTTTTCTAGGTTAAATTGATATGTTCCATCAGCTTGTGTTTTTGTTGAAGCTACAACTTGACCATTTTCAGCGTTCATTGCATCAACTACCATATCTCCTATAGTTTCTTCTGAGTTGCTTCTCTTTCCATCTTTGTCTGCATCTTTCCAAGCTGTTCCTTTTAATGTGTATACATTTTCTGGGTTTTGTATAGTTGTGTTATTTGAGTTATTGTTGTTGTTATTATTATTGTTGTTACTGTTATTGTTGCTATTATTGTTATTACTATTGTTTCCATTGTCATCTGGTAATTCGTTGTCCTTTGGAGTATCATCATCTTCGTCTATAGTTGGTATTTTATCTTCTTTTTTGTTAACATCTAATGATAGTTGGTCAGATACGGTTGATCCTTCAAGTATATCTCTTACACTTAGTTCGTTAACTAATTTGTCAGTTCCTGCTGCATCTACAGTACCTGTTGCTGTTATTTTTACTGTTTCTCCCGGTTGAATTGTTACAGAGTCTTCATTGATTACATTGCTTTGATTTGTAGCAACTTGTTCTGTTAAATCCTCTTCTTTTCCTTCTTTTTCAATTTTTATGTTATTTATATTTATTTTGTCATCAATATAGTATGATAAATTAATTCCTCTTTCATCATTTTCATTATTTTTAACTGTTGCAACAAAAGTAATTTCCTCATTGTCTTGTAATTTATTTTGTGCAGTATTTAATTTGTTTCCATCTTTATCCATTGCTTGTTGTGCTAATTCATAATTTTTAGAGTTATCATGTATTTTTTGTGTTAACTTATTAGAAACATAACTATCTTGGCTTTCTGTTGTTGCTTCTGCAAGCATCCAAACTTGATCATTATTTACATCAAAATCTTCTGTTGCTGTTAAACCTGCTGTCATTTCTATTGTTTCATTTGGCTCGATTGATTTTATTGTTAAAGTTTGAGTTGTTATACCATCTTTGTCAGTATTTTGTTTTTGTTCAGTAATTTTTTCTGCCAATTCATCGCTTAATGATATTATCATTTGTGATTTTGGAGAATATGCAATTTTTAGTTCTACATTATTTAATGTTTCATTTGTTAGATTTTTAACTGTTATTTGTTTTGTTGATGATGACCCTGGCACTACTTCTAATTCTTCTGTATTACCATTAACTAATTGTACTTGTAATTTTGCTTCTTTAATGTTATTCTTTATTGTTGCAATTGTTTCATTTAGTGCTTTATCATCTGAAGCAACTGTTATTGTTCCGTAAGTTTGAGTTCCATCAATTTTCTCATCTTTTAATGTATAAATTGATGCTTCATATTCGTATGTATAACTTTCTCCATTTTTTAAGCTTTCTATTGTTGCTATATTTTTTTCATTTGATTCTGTAATTTCATAATAATGTTCGTTTGATTTACTTTCATCATATGGGTTATAAACTTCTTGTTCAACTGAATCCCACATATATCCATTCTTTTGATTTGCCTTAACTGTAACATTTGTATAATCTTTTCCAGTGTTATTTGTTAAAGTAACTTTATATTTTATTGTTTGTCCTTCATAAATATTGTCATTATCTGATAAGCTATCATTTCCGACAGAAGCACTAATTTTTGTACTTAGTCCTTTTTCTGTTTCTTGGGTTGTAACCTTTTCTTCTGAATTAGCTGACATACTTGCTTTTGTTGCTAAAACAATGTTAGATGTGTTACTTTCTGTGTTTCCTTGGTAGTTACAACTTACTACTGATGAAAATGTTCCTTTTTTGTTGTATTTTAGATTTTCTGGAACTGTTACTGGTATATTTAATTTTATTACCTCTTCTTTGTCCATTTCATCTATTACTACTTTATAACTTGTTGCATCTTCTCTGTAGTCTCCCCAGCTTGAATCATCTGCTTGAGCATCTTGTTTATTTGTATAATATACTTTTATTTTGTCATTGTTTGTTTGTAATGTATTTAATTTTGCTACATATCCTTCTTCGCTTTGATCTGCTGGTATTTTTCCTATTAATGTTACATTTGTTACTTTGTCTCCATAGTTGTTTACCAATGCTGTGTTTATTGTCATATTTCTTTTATCTGCTTTTGTGCTTAATTCTCCATATGATGTTTCTTTGTCTACTGTTACTATTGTGTCTCCATTATTGTTGTAATTTACTATTTGGTTATATATCATAATTCCATATTGTGATTCGAAATTAATATTTGCTATTGCTGTTTTTTCTTCTGATGTATTTTCGTTTGTATATGTCATTGCAATTTGGCTTGCTTTACTTGGTGTTAATTTGTTTGTTGTTACATCTAATTTTAATAGGACTTTTGTTCCTCCTGATATATCGTATGATGTTTGTTCTCCCTTTAGTTTTATTGTTACTTCTGTCTCTCCATTTTCGTTTTTACTTGTATTTGTACTTTCTACTGTTAAGCCATTTTTATATAATGCTGCATATTGTGCTGTTTGTAATGTCATCTCTTTTGGTAATTTTATTGTTATTGTTGGATTTTTGTATAAGTTTTTGCTTTCTCCTTTTGAGTCTAATGTTGCTCCTATTGTTATTGTTTGTTTATCTGCTACTGTTGATATTTTGCTTACATCTGTCATTATGTTTCCTGCTGTTTCTGTTTCTTTTAATGTTATTACTTTTTCTGCTACTTTGCTGTTTACTGTCATTTTTTCTTTTATTCCATTTATTCTTTGGATTTCTTCTCTTCCATATCCACTATTTAATATTGCTTTTGTGTTTTCTATATTTAATGTTCCTTCTGTTACTGGTTTACTTGCTTCCATTTTTATTTCTTTTTCTACTGTGCTATATGTTATTACTATTTTTCCTTCTTCATTTGCTTCTGTGTCTTTGTTTATGTTTGCAAGTACTGTTCCATTTACATCTTTTATTGTTATATATCCTTCTTCTCCAAAGATTTTTTGGAATTCGTCTTTTCTTATTTTTGTTTCTTTATATATTATGTTTGCTTGTCTTTCTTGGTCTCCTACATATGTTGCTTCTTTTTGCTCTATTTCTACTTTGTCTCCTACTTCTATGTAGTCTATATTTACTTTGTTTGTTTCTGTGTAGTCTCTTTCTTCTCCTGTATATATTTTTCCTTTATAGATTTCGTTTTCACTACTTTCTATTGCTCCTGATATTACTCCATCTATTTCTTCTTCAATATGAACATTTTGAGATCCTGTTATTTCTTTGTCGTCATATAGGTTTATTTTGTCTTCTATTTTTATATCCTCATTTGCTATATTGTTTTTTGGATTTAATATATATGTTACTACAAATGTGTCTTGTCCTTCTTTATTCCAACTTATATTTTCTGGATCTTCGTTTCCTACTTTTATTGTTAGTTTCTTTTCGTCTCTATTATATTCGTAGTTTCCTTCTCCAAATTCTACATTTTTGTTTGTTGCTTCTGTACTTCTTGCTTTTACTGTTACTTCTTCTACTGCTTCTGGTACATTTAATGTTATTTCTGTGTTTTTTATTGGATAGTTGTTGTTTGTTATTTTGCTGTTTACTAACATTTGTACTAGTCTTTTATTTTCTCCATTTACTTCATATATAGAATTTGTAAGTAGTCTTCCTCCTAGTTCTACATTTGCTGCTTCTTCTGATTTCCATTTTAGCTCTACTTCGTCTTCTCCTTTTATTTCTATATATTTGTCTTTTTCTACATTTTTGCTGTTTATGTATTTTCCCTCTATATCTACTTTTGTTTTGCCGTTTAGTATTGCACTTTTTATGCTGTCTTCTTTTTTAGCTTCTATTGCTAATTTTATTGTTACTGTGCTTCCAGCATTTATTTGGTTTAAGGTTACTACATTATCTTTTATTTCAGCTATTCCTTCACTTAGTTTGTCTGTTTTTATGTTGAAGTTGTTGTCAGCTAATTTTATTTCTCCATTGAAATATCCTTCATTTTTTACTGACACATCTACATATAGATATTCCTCCTTATCTATATTTACTTCCTTATTTTCTACCTTTTCTCCATTTTCATTTTGGAAGTACGCAGAAAATTCGATATTTGCATTATTTGTTTTTACCGCATCTATAGCATAACTTACTGCCATTTGACCAATTGGTAAAAAATCTGCCACTGTTAACGCAAATATCGCTAAAATTGCACAAATTTTGTTAATTAAATTTGTTTTGGTAATGTTCATATTAATTCCTCCCTTTTTTATTCACCTTATATTCTAATTTATTATATATAAGCGTGGTTTCCAAGTCAATATACAGTTTTTTCACTTTCAAGGTATTTTTTTCGTTTTTGTCTCTTTTCCCTTTACGGAAGCTATTTACTGTTTTTTTATCAACTTTTATTTTACATTTTTATTACATTTATGTTACAATTATGCTTTTAGACATAATTGCACACTATATCTACTATTATATAGCTTTTCCGACATTTTTGCAATAGATTTTTTTCACTTTTAGAAACTTTTTATGTAAAAGTATTCCAATTCACAGCTTTAAAATTGTAGAGTAGGTTCGAATTAGAATAATTATTAATTTTTTGGGGATTAATGTGTGATTGAAG
>CAKPLD010000005.1 GCA_934167225.1 uncultured Clostridia bacterium
TTTTCTACTGTTACATTACAACTTGCTTGTTTATTTCCATCTTCTGTTGTTACTGTTATTATAGCTGTTCCTTCTTTTTTGGCTGTTACTACACCATTTTCCACTGTTGCTACTTCTTCATTGTTTGAACTCCATGTTATGTTTTTGTTTGTTGCATTTTCTGGCATTACTGTTGCTGTTAGAGTTTCTGTTTCTCCTTCTTTTATTGTTGTTTGTTCTTTGTTTAGTTTCACCTCTGTTACTGGTGTTTTGGTTGTTTCTTCTGTTCTTTCGCTTTCTGATGCTGTTATTAAATTCTTAATAAAGTTTGTATCATTTCCATTCCAAATTTCATCTGTGTTATAGTTCTCTGGCGTAACTGTTGATGCTTTTAAAATAGCCATACTTCCACCATCATCCCATATTGCAGATTTTATTCCTTTCTTTGCTGCTTTTTCTACCAATGTTATTTGTGAGCTTCCTTTTGTTGCTATTTCAGATGAGTATAGCCCAAATTCTCCAATATATACAGCATATCCGCTATTTTTCAGTAAATTTAATCTCCAATCCATATCGTTAGTATCTGAAGTATATACGTGTACATCTATCATTAATTTATCATTTGCGGAATCTGTTGGTAATGTAAATTTTGCGCCATCATTATATGTTGTTGTATATGCAAATTCTTTATTAGCATATGATGAAACCATTAAAAATCTATTCTCATTTCCTTGCACACTTCTTACAGCATCAACAAAATATTGATTTAATTTGTTTACATTGTTTATTGATTCTGCTGGAATTTTCGCCGTATCATAAACATCCCATATACTACTTTGTAAAAAGTTTAAAGGCTCATTTATTCCCTCATATATCAAATGATAGTCATAACTTGAAAATTTAGTTGCTATTTGTTTCCACATATTTTGGAATTTAGCTTTATGTTCATCTATATAACCTACAGATAACCAACCTAGATTTCCTGCATCATGTTGTACATTTAATATACAATACATATTTCTTGAAACAATGGCATCAACTACTTCTTTTACCTTTTCAAGATATTCCTCATCTATATTACCATCAGCATCCATGTGGTCAACATATGTAACAGGCAATCTTACTGTGTTAAATCCTTTTGATTTAACAGCATCAAATATACTTGTATTTAATTCACTGTATGTTGTAGTAGTTTGTTGTACAGCATAATCTATTAATGATACCTCAATAGTAAATGTTGCATTTGCTAAATCTGCTGTATCTGTAATTCCATCTATATTTGTTAAATCTATATTTTGTTTTTCTGTTGCATGATCTGTTGTTATTGCTGATGAATAGATTCCTTCTCCTCCAACTTCAACTTCGTTCCCATTTGCCAAGATAAGTTTTGTATTATCAATTCTGTATTTTACTTTTGTATTTCCAGAATTTGTAATTTGTTGGTTTACAATCTTCACTGTAAATGCTCCAACTGGTCCTGTAGATTTTAAAGATGATAATTTCCAACTTAAACTAACTTTTCCTGTTGTTGCATTAAAATATGGATAACTTGCATTCGCATCCCACTGTGTATATGGGTTTGATTGATATGTAACTTGTAACTGATACTTGTCTTTTTTTAAACCTGAAAAATTTGCAAATTTTCCACCATAATTCCATCCCATACCCATATCATATGCTATTTCTTTTGCAGATGAATCTTTAGTTACTCCTGATTTATTTACAATAGATGTTGCAGAATAAGTATCATTTTTAACATCTACTTGCATCTGTAATATTTTTTGAGCCAATATTACTAAACTCATTATAATTGCACATATTGCAATAATCTTTACTTTTCCTCTTCTCTTTTTCATAATAAAAATCCTCCATTTGCTACAACTGGCTGGCCCCAATAATTCCAGCATCATTTCCTAATTTTGCCACCTTGATTTCTATGCTGTTTCTCTTATTAAACAACAAATTTGAATTTACAATTTTGTCTTTTAATTTATCTAACAACATATAATCATATCTTGCAAAACCGCCACCTATGACTATACAATCTGGTTCAAAAATATTTATTAAGTTTGATATTCCAATTGCTAAATCTGATACATATTCATCAATAATATCTGTTATTTTATCAATCGTCTTATCCATAATGTCTCTAAGCTCAGGACCTGGAATATTGTGTGATAAATTTAATCTGCTAATTACTTTATTTTTAAAAGCTAAAATTCCTCCATATGTTTCAAAACATCCATTTTTTCCACATCTGCATTTTTTGCCTCCTGCTTTAATTATCATATGTCCTAATTCGTATCCTTCTCTATAGTCACTTTGCATTAGTGATCCATGATAAATATATGCTCCTCCAATTCCTGTTCCGAGTGTTAGAAACACAATATTGTTATATTCTTTTAAGTCTCCATATTTATATTCGGCAAGTGCTGCACATTTGGCGTCATTTTTTATGTGTACAGATAGACCAGTTCTATTTTCTAGTTCTGTTTTTATATCATAATTTTCAACACCTAAATTTACAGACCTTAATATTACTCCATCTGAAATTGCACCTGCCATGCCTAAACCAAATTCTAAAAAATCATAATTTTGTTTTAACTCTCTTAATGTATCCACAATATATCTTATTGCAACAGGCAAAACATTCTTTTTTTCTTCAATTGTAAAATCTTTTTCAAATTGCTCTAAAATTTGCCCTTTATTGTCTACAACACCTATTGCAACATGGCTGCCCCCTAGGTCTATTCCAATATTTATATCACTCATTAATTTTCATTCCTTTACTAAAAACTATAAATATGCATCGAATAAGAAGTTTCCCATATATACTTGAATCATTGGTACAACTACAACTAATACGAAGAAAATTAATACTATACCAACAATTGCGTACATAACCTGTGGTAATGTTTTCATTATTGCATCCATGGTGTTATCTATATCTATTTCCATGTATTCAATTAATTTTTCCATCATTTCTGATAAATCGGTTTGCATACCTATTTTTAACATTTCGGTAATCATAGATGAGGCCAAACCTGACCTTTCAAATGGTTCTATCCATGATTGTCCTATAAGAATATTTTTTAGTGAATTTTCTATTATTGATAACATAACATAATTGCTTACTACATTTTTACTAACATCTAATGCTTCCTGTATTCTCATACCATTTTTTAAATTTAATAACATCGCTTTCATTAATCTTGAAAAATCAAGTGAGAAAATTAATTTTCCAAAAATTGGCATTGTGTATTTAAAATAATGATATCTATATTTTCCTTTTGGGGTTTGTATATATAAAACTATTAGTCCTATTATTCCTGCAATTATTGCTGTAGGTATTGGCCAATATTTTATCATGGAGTTTACAACTCCCTGGAACCACACGGTTACTTTCGGTAATGTTGATGAGGTTCCTATTTCTTCAAATACTTTTTCTATTTGAGGTAATGCAAATAGTGTTCCTACAAATAGCATTATTATTAATAATACAAATTGAGCAATATTAGGAATTAGTATTCCTTTTAGTTTTTTTGTTATTTTGGCTGAACTATCTAAATATTCGATTGCTTGAAGTAATGCATTTTCCAATGATCCAGATAACTCTCCTACTCTTATCATGTTTATATATATATATGGAAATACATTAGAGTAATATTCCATTGTTTTATACATATAATCTCCTGCTTCAACACCTGCTAATATGTCCTCTAGTATTTCTACCAGTGTCATATTCTCTGTACTACTTATTATTGTTGTTAGAGCATGTACATTATTGAAATTCGCTTTTTTTAGTAAATAGAAATTTTGTGTAAATATTGATATATCTCTTTCTGTTACCTTTTCTTCGGTTCCAAGATACATATTTATTTTATCTTTCATCGAAAGCTTTCTTCTATTGTCGTTCATAACGATTGTAGTATTAACATTTTCTAACACATCTTGAATATTGGAAATATTTCTTTTTTTCTTCTTTAATATTTTCGTTTTTTTAGTATTTCTTTGTACTATCGAAATTGGGTATAAACCATTAGTTTTTAGCTTTTTTACTAGTAGTAATCTATTTCCTTCTTCAACTCTATTTGAAACTATTCTTCCATCTTCAGTTAAAGCTCTATAATTAAATGTTGCCATTAATTTGTTTCATGCTAGTATTTCAACAAGCATATCCTCCTTTCTCTATAGTTATTTAATACTTTCTGCCATTAATTTCGTTTATTATATTTGTTCCACTATCTTTTTTTAATTTTAATTGCATTATTGTTCTATTTAGTATTTCTATATTTTTTTCCTCTATTTGTGCCTTTGCTTGTTCTAATGTTATTTTCCCTTCTACAAAACATTTTGCTAGAGAATTTATAAGTCCTATACTTCCTTTGTCTGCACCACTTTGTATTGCATCTTCTATTTCAGATACACTTATTTTTTCTTTTCTAATTATACCAGAAACTATGTTATCTACAACCATTACTTCTGGAATTAATACTAATTTTCCATCTGTTCCTGGTAATAGTCTTTGTGATACAACTAGTTTTAATATTGATGATAACATGTATTTTATTTGTGCTTGGTCTCTAACTTCATAGAAGTTTATCATTCTGTCTATTGTTTCGGCACAAGATTTTGTATGCAGTGTTCCTATAACTAAGTGACCCGATTCTGCCATTTCTATTCCTGCTTCCATAGTTACTTTATCTCTAATCTCCCCTATTACAAGGATGTCACAGTCTTCTCTTAGTGAGTTTTTTACTCCTTCGTGGAAACTTAATGTATCTCTTCCAAGTCCTACTTCTTTTTGAACTATTAATGATTTTTTAGAATGATGTTTATATTCTACTGGGTTTTCAAGTGTTAATATTTTTCTGTTTTGATTTTCGTTTATGTCATTTATTAATGCATTTAGTGTAGTTGTTTTACCTGAGTTTGTTTTACCAGTAACAAGTATTAATCCTTGTGGTTGATATGTCATTCTTCTAACTACATCTGGAACCCCTAAAGATTCGTATGATGGTAAAGTATTTTTTATAATTCTTAATGTTGCAATTGGTATGCCATCTGTTGAAGATATGTTAACCCTAAAACGTAGGTCAGCATATTCTAATAGTGTATCTAATTTTCTTGTTTCTTGAAATACTTTGTCTGCTTCAATATTTCCTTTTACTAAAAAATCGTATACATCGTTCATATCTTCTTCTGTTAAAACTTCCCCATTTTCTGCTGGAACTAAATCTCTTGCTATTCTTAGCATTGGTTTATTTTCAACAATAAAATGTATATCTGATGCATCTTTGCTTATTGCCTCATCTAAAACTTTACTTACATTAATCATTTGTTTTCCTCCTATAAACTATTAAATATTATTAACTTTTTGTTTAGCTCACTAAGGTTGGTTTTTCCCTCTAGAACTTTGTTTACCCCATCAACTATTAATGGTCTATATGTCTTTTCCATGGCTTTTCTTCTTACTTCAATACTTGATTTTCCTTCCATTATAAGCTGTCTTATGTCTTCATCTATATTTAATACCTCAAATATTCCTATTCTGTCATAATACCCGGAATTATTACATTTATCACAACCTACTGCATCATATGTTTTTACTCCATCAAGGTTAAATTTATAGTCATATTTTTCTCCAATTTTTGTAATTATTTCTTTCTCATAATCCGAAAATTCTCTTTCTCTTCTACAATATGGACATATTTTTCTAAGTAATCTTTGCGATATTGTGGTTCCAACTGTACTTGCTATGTCGTAATCCGAAAGTCCTAATTTTCTTAATCTCGTTACAACTTCTACTGCATCTATTGTATGGATTGTAGATAATACATAATGTCCTGTTTGACCAGCCTCTATAGCTATTTCTGCTGTTTCTTTATCTCTTATTTCTCCAACCAATATTACATCTGGATCTTGTCTTAATATTGTTCTTAAATTATCTGCAAATCTTGTATTTTTATCTACTTCGATTTGGTTTAAGCCAGGTATTCTAATTTCTACTGGATCTTCTATTGTTGTTATATTTATATCATCACTTTTTAAGTAATCTAATATACTGTAAAGTGTTGTTGTTTTTCCCTCTCCTGTTGGTGCAGCCATTATTGTTACACTGTTTTTCTTGTTTATTGCATGATTTAATTCTTTTTCTCCATATGGAAATCCTAATTCAAAAATGTTTTTTATGCTTGCTGTCTTTTTTAACATTCTTAAAACAAATTTTTCTCCATATATGTTCTTTTGTGATGATACACGAATATTATAGTCATCATATAATAAAATTCTTCCATCTTGTGCTTCTTGCTTTTCTTGGTGCATATTTGATATTGCTTTTAGTCTTCCTATTATTTGTGTTTGCTTTTCTTTTCCTACATTTGCCATTACAAAAAGCTGTCCATCAATTCTAAAACGTACTCTTACAGAGTCTATTTGTGGTTCTATATGTATGTCTGATGCTCTTTTTTCTATTGCAAGTTTTATTATACTATCAACTAAGTCTGTTACAGATTGTGTTTCTGTTAGATTTTCTTTGATAGTCATTGTTACTTCTTCGAACTTTTTAAAATATTCATCAATATTTGTTTCAAATGCCATGTAGGGATCCATAACTAAACCTTTGTTTAAAACCAACATTTTTACACTCTTTAAGTTATCCATATTTTTAGATACATCTGCAAAAGCTATTTTTATTTTACCAGATTCTACATCAAATGGCACTGCTTTGTAGTTTTTCATCATATCTAATGGTATATATTGAGTTGGCTCAATTGTTATTTTATCATCTGATAAATATATTCCTTTTGTTCCAAGTATATCTCCAATTTCTCTTGCAAGTACATTTGGATCTGCTTCTTTTAGTATGTATAAAATATCCCCAAGTCTTCTGTTTGGATGCTCAGATTGATATTGGAGTGCCCTTTCTATTGCCTCTCCATCTACAACTCCCCTTCTTACTAATTCAATTCCTAATGGTTGTCTTCTTTTTATTTCCATAACTTTTCCCTTCTTTCGTACAAATTACATCTTTACATTTAATTCTTTTGAAATGTTTGTATCCTCAATTGTTAAATTTATGTCTATTTTGCCATCACTATAACTAAACACATTATTTGCTGACATTGCTACATTTTCACACATTACTATCTTTTTTTCGTTTTGATTTTCTACATTTATGTAATACAATATGTTGTTTTGAACAATATATTGATGTTGTTTTCCGTCTTTAAATTTGAATATTACACAGTCTTTTCCATCTATTCCTGATGCAACATTTTCTACATTGTCAGAATTTACATCTTTTGTTATATATGATAAAAATTTTGAATAATCTTCGTCTACATTTTGTTTTATTGTTAATGTTTTTACATTTCTGTAAAAATATCCATTAAAAGTTCCCATTAATGCAATTACTATTGTTAGTCCAATTACATAAATAATTAAAGATGTTAATGTAATACCTTTATTTGATCTCACTTTTAAAGTTCCTTTCTTTTATGTATTTTGTACAGTTGTTCCTATATCTATGTCTTTTACGTCATTTCCTGTTACATAAAATACACGTACTTTTATTTGTTTTATTAAATCTTGTGTGTTATCTTCAGTTGGATAATAATTTTTTATTCCAACTTGTATTTGATAATGTTCGTTATTTTCGCCATTTGCTAAATAATATATATAACTATAGCCACTTTCTTCTTTTTCTGTATTTTTATATGTTGATGTTTGATATTTACTACTTATGTCTTGATTTAGCTTTGTACTTGATGTTGTAATTTCTGAATAGTTTTCCGATTTTATAATTTCTAATATGTTTGTAGATATGTTTATTGCTTCTGCTTTTCTTCTTATGTCCGAATTTGTTTTTCCTATATTATATACTATTCCAAATATTGTTGGAATAAATATCAATACAATTATCATCGATATTGAAATATCTACACCTGTAAAACCATCTTTCTTTTTTAAAAATTTTTTCATTATTTCTCCTTTATGCATGATACATAAAATATAATTTTCCTATAAATATTATTACATTTGTTATACTAAATAAATATCCAAATTTGTATATTTCCCCTGTTATGTTTTTTTGCTCTTTTCTGAATTTGTTTGTGCTGTTTTTTATATAGTATATTATTTTTACTATTGCTATTGCTAGTATTGTTACTGCAACAGATAATGCTGTTACTATTAAACCTGTGTTTATTACCATTATTACTAATAGAATTAATACTTCTGTTATGTAGCTTGATTTTGCTTTTTGTATTTGTATTTCGCTATCTATTATTAATAATATTATTAATGTGACTAAATACATCACATATCTATATATACTCGTTTGACCCATTATGCATAGATATATTATGTAGCTACATGATACCATCAAACCATAGTATAATACTCCTCTTTCTATTTTTCTGTGTTCTTTGTCTATTCCTGCTATTATGAATATTGCTATTAAATATAATACTACAAATGCAAATTTTATAAGTGCATGTATGTCTATATTAAATGCATCTATTTTTAGGCAGTATGCTATTATTACAAATGCTATTCCTGATAGGAGTTCTAATATAAAGTATCTTGGTCTTATTTTTTGTTTGCAGTTTTTGCATTTGCCTCCTAATATTATGTAACTTAATACTGGTATTAGCTCGAAAAATCCTAATTTGTGGTTGCAGTTAGGACAGAATGAGTGTTTTTTTATTATATCTATTTTTTTCGGTATTCTGTATACGGCAAGTGTGTAGAAACTGCCGAATAGTGTTCCCATTATGAATATTATTATATATAAGAATGTGTTCATTTTTTTATTTTCCTTTTTTGTTTTTTAATAAAAGCATATGCATATAGCATGCATATGCTTTTACTTGTTTACAATTTCATTATTTTGAAACGTCTCCCCAAGATATTCCTTTGTCACTTACAGTTCCAACTTTAGTGTGTCCATTATATGTTAATGTAACTGTAGGTTTAGTTGATGAATCTGTCCAAGTGTCTACGCTTTCTGCTGACATTGTTACAGTAACATCATTAACTTTACCATTTGCTTTTTTGACAGTTGATAAGATTGTGTTTACAAGGTCTTTACCTGTTAATCCTGCATTTGAACCAGTTGAACTTGTATAAGATGTAGTATATAATTCAGAGATTGCTTCTGTACAATTATAGCTTAATGTTTCTGCTGCATCAGCTAATTTTGTTTGATAAGAAGCTTGACTAGCTCTATTTAAAATACCATTTTGTCCTGTTAACATAGCGATAGAAACACCAGCTAAAATTAATAGAACTATAATAGTAACAACTAATGCTATAAGTGTTATACCATTATTATTTTTCATTAGTTTTTTCCCCCCTCTCTTATGTAAATTTATCTTTTATTTGTGAATATATTAGCTTAAACTAATATAATATTAATATCTAATTAATTATTTTGTACCTTCTTTATTGTAAACACTAGGTGTGGTACTTTCATTTGATTCATTTGGATTTGTATTTTGTTTATTTTCTGATGTTGTTTCATTTTTTGCACTACCATTAGTGCTAGAATTATTATTTGTAGTACTGTTTGTTGCTTGATTGTTGTTTTCACTATTATTGCTATTATTTTCACCTGATGTTCCATCTGAAGTTGATGTTGAAGTATTTGTTTCAGCAAATGGGTTAGATTTTCCAGGAACATAAACATTTGTAGTTTGGTATCCTGATAAATCACTTGCTGTAACTTCATATGTTGATATTACATCATTAGTGTCACTTTTTTTATCTATGTTATCATCAAGTAAATCCTGTATTTCTTCTGATGCTGTGTATGTTACAACTTCCGGCACTACCTTTCTATTTGGAATAAATCTATATAGTGCAATTGCTAAAACAAGCATTGTTAATAAACATACTAATAACATTATAATAATTTCTTTTATAACCTTTGCCATTTTAGCCTCCTTAGTTTACCGAATTTGAATTTTTTTCTGTATTTTGTGTATTTTGGACTCCAGCTGTATTTGTATCATTTGAGCCTGTATTTGTCGTTGTATTTGTTGTTGTATTTGTTGTATTATTAGCTGAATTTGTATTTGTGTTGTCACCTTGGCTTGTATTTCCATTATTTGCATTTCCATCATTTGATCCATTTTGTTGGTCATTTGATGTTGCTTGGTCAATGCTTCCAACTATTATAGGAATTTCTTTGCATACAAATGTTGCTGATAATGTATTGTCTTTTGAAGCTCCCATTTTAAATTCATCTATTTTAAATCCTAATTTCGAGTCATTTTCTATGTCATATATAAAATCAGTTATATTTACATATTCTCCTGTTACATTGAAATTTAAGTTATATAGATTGTTGCTTGTCCCACTTTGTACAAGCTCTATTTTTATAACTACATTTTCGTCTTTAGCATAATTTCCAATTTTGGTCCACAAATAGTCTATTTCATATTTTTCTAATTGTGATGCATAACTAGGATTTTGCGAATCTGATAAAATTGCCTGATTTTCGTATTCTGTTTTGCTACCTTGTAAAGTATTTGCTGTTCGCTTTAAGTTAGATTCTGTATTGGAATATGTAACTCCAATTGCATTTGATAAGTCGGAAATCTTTTTTTCTACATTATCATTTTCTTCGCTTAAGCCTTTTATTCCATTTATATTGAACCTGCTAATACCATTTACCATAAATATTGCAGATCCTATTAATAGCAAAACAACCAATAAACTTATTAATATTTTTCTCATGGTAACTCTCCTTCTATTGTTACTGTTACAATATCCCCACTTTTCTGGCTACTAGAAGATACAACATTATTTAATATTCCATCTACTTTTATTTTTGCTATAAAATAACCTAATTGGTCATAATCCCCTGCCTGAGCAATAATTGCGATTTTCTTTCCTGTTGAATTTTGAATTGCTGTTAACTGTACTCCTTCTGGGATTATATACATTATTTGGTTTAACAAATTTGGTATAGAATTTTTCATTTCTGCTATATTACTAATTTTATCATTTACAGCTTTTAATTCTTCTGTTAAAGATGTGTATTTGCTATTTTTGCTGTTTAAAGAATTTATATCTGTATTTATTTTTCCAATTTCAGAATTTTCAGATGCAATTAAATCATCTATTGATTCTTCTTTTTTCTTCATCTGATCTGTTAGAATATTAGAAAATACAATAAATATTATATTTACTAATATAATTGCAACCGCAATTCTTGCAAGCATAGTTTCTGTTTTATCTAATTTTCCTGTCATTGAAACATTAGAAAACATTTCTTGTAGTTTTATACCTAATTTACTTTTGCTTTCTTTTGGTGCTTTTTTGTTCTTTTTTCCTGCAGAAATATCTACACTTAGCAATTGTTTTATTTGATCCATAAAGTTGCTTTTTTTAAAGTTTAATGATTGTATTCCCTCTCCTAATGTTTGCATTGCAAGTGCTATTGCACTATTTACCTCTATGTAATCTTTTATATTTATTTGCACAATACTGCCTTCTATTATACTAGGTTTTAAAATCTTGCAATCTGCTGCTGGTAAAAATTCTTGGAAATATAAATCCACATTATTTATAACAGATAATGTTCCTGTTAAATATACTGTTGAAATTTTTAGAGTAGAATTTTCTACAATATTTTTTACCTTTTGGCATATTTGGTATAATGTTGGTATTATATCTTCTAAATGTGGTTGTTCTTTTGATTCATCCAGTACATTTGCTGTGTATATTGTTGTTCCTTTGCAAATTTCATAAGCTTTACTCATAGAATTTTCCATTCTATTTATTTTTTCTAAAACTTCTCCACTTCCAGGTTCAATTGTTTCAACATTATAAACTTGTCTGTCATAAACTGTTGTAATCGTAGTTGCTTCTTCCATATTAACAATTAAAATATTTTCTTTTTTCTCTATTTTTGCTATGCTCGTTATTGCTGTTCCCATTGGTGTTATTCCCATAAGATTGTTTTTTTCGAAGTATTTCTTTTGCTTATTTAATTCTATTTTATTTACAATAACTTGTATGGCTTTTATTTTTTCCTTATTTTCCACATCAGAAACTAAAGCATACCTTGTTTCGAATGCTTTTTGGTTATATTTGTTCTCATCACAGAAAGTTTCAAACTCTGTTTGTACACTCTTTTGTATATCGCTTTTTGAAAGTAGTGCAAAAATGTCATAATATAAATATTGCTCATTTTGAAGATTTATTGATATTGGTGTATTGAAACTGTATGTTTCTTCTACAATTTTTTTGATTGTTTCATTAAAATTTTCAAAAAATCTTATTCCAAATGCTTCTACTTTAAAAGATCCTTTTTCCTTAGAAACTTTCGCGTATTTTATTAAATTGTTTTCTATATATATTCCTAAACAATTTTGCATTTCATTGCTCCTCGCTTTTATTATCTTATAGTATTTTCTTTTTTTATTCTATATGTTTTTCTTACTAAAATCAATACCTTTTTCTAAAATGTAATATAAATGTAATATTTCTGTAATATTTCTGTTTTTGTAAAAAAATTGTATAAATAACACCATATTGGAAATCATATTAGTATATTATTTTTTGGAGGTTATCAATAAATATGAATAGTCCTATAGATACACAAAAAGATTATCAAGAATATGTAAATCAAAAATCCCCCAACTCCCCAATTTTAAAAAATTGCTTTAACGCATTTTGGGTTGGAGGTCTTATTTGCTCAATAGGTCAAATTATATTTTCATTTTGCTTATATAAAGGCATAGATGAAGTCTCAAGCGGAACTATTGTCTCAATCATCTTAATCGCAATAAGCGCTTTTTTAACCGCCCTTAACATTTTCAACAAAATAGGAAAATTTGCAGGTGCAGGATCACTAGTTCCTATAACCGGTTTCGCAAATTCAATTGTCGCTCCCGCAATGGAATACAAATCCGAAGGTTATATCATGGGCGTTGGAGCCAAAATGTTCACCGTTGCAGGTCCTGTTCTAGTTTATGGTATTTCCACTTCCATAATTGTTGGACTTATCTACTTCCTATTTTAGCAATTCCCCATTTGGGGACGGTTCTCTATTGGGGAATCCCCAATAGAGAACCGTCCCCAAATGGGGAGGAGAAAGGAATGAATAAATTATTATGAAGAAATTAGGTAAACAAACAATAAAATTTGATACTCCACCAACTATTTTGCAAACAGCGTGTATAGCAGGGCCTAAGGAAGCTGATGGGCCTCTTGCGAAATATTTTGATCAATGTTTAGAAGACGAAATGTGGGGAGAAAAAAGTTGGGAAAAAGCTGAAAGTAAAATTGTGAAACAGACTGTTAATACCTTGATTTCAAAATCTGGTATTCCTTCTGATAAAATAGAATATTGTTTTGCGGGTGATTTGCTTAACCAATGTATATCTTCTAGTTTTGGTTTAAGGGAATTAAATGTTCCATTTTATGGAATTTTCGGTGCTTGTTCTACTTTTGTTGAAGGCATGCAACTTGCTTCTGTTTTTGTTGATGGTGGTATAAATTATGCTATTTGCTGTGCGTCAAGTCATTTTTGTAGTTCTGAAAGGCAATTTAGGTTTCCTTTGGAACTTGGAAATCAAAGACCACAATCTGCTCAATGGACTGTTACTGCATGTGGTTCTGCTATGTTGGCTAGAGATGGAAATGGTCCTAAAATAACTCATATTACTACTGGTAAAATTGTTGATATGGGTATAAAAGATACTAACAATATGGGGGCTGCTATGGCACCCGCGGCTTTTGATAGCTTGATGACACATTTTTCTGATACTGGTAGAAAACCTAGCTATTATGATGCAATTATTACTGGTGATTTAGGTCATATTGGCAAAGATATATTGATTGATTTATGTCAGAATGCTGGATATAATATAAGGTCTGTTTATAATGATTGTGGTGTTCTTATTTTTGATAAATCTACTCAAGATACTCATTCTGGTGGTAGTGGATGTGGCTGTTGTGCTAGTGTTTTTTCTGGATATTTGTTTGAACAATTGAAAACTAAAAAATTAAATAAGATTCTTCTTATTGCAACAGGTGCTCTTATGAATTCTATGAGTTCTCAACAAGGTGAATCTATTCCTGGTATTGCACAAGCTGTTGCTATTGAGAATTAGAAAGGATTGAATTTTTATGGATTTTTGGCTAAATTTTGATTGGTTACTTTTGCTTAGATGCTTTATTGTCGGCGGACTTATTTGTGTTGTTGGCCAGATTTTAATTGATAAAACTAAACTTACCTCTGCTAGAATTTTGGTTCTTTTTGTAACTGTAGGAACCATTTTAGGTGGTCTTGGAATTTATCCATATCTTGTTAAATTTGCTGGCTGTGGTGCAACTGTTCCTTTAACTGGATTTGGTAATAATTTAGCAAAAGGTGTTATGGAAGCTGTAAAAGAATCTGGCTTTTTGGGCATTTTTACTGGTGGTCTTAAGGCTAGTGCTGGCGGAATTTCCGCTGCTGTTTTCTTTGGCTATATTGCTTCTTTAATTTCTAAACCTAAAATGAAAAAACAGTAGTTTAGCAATATTTTTTTATAAGCCCCCTATCTCTATTTATGCTATCTACTTATAAGTAAACAAAAACAAAAATAGAAACAGATTATTATTTTCTGTTTCTATTTTTAATATGTATTTATTTTTATAAAGTTTTGTTTTTATTTTTTCTTAAGAATGATGGTATGTCTAAATCGTTTTGAGAAGCTCCTAAGTCTTGATTAGAAGGTATTGAGCTTACTTTTTTCTCCCAAGGTTTTGATGTTGAATTTTTTCCAATTGAATCTAAAATTGGAGATTTCATTTCATCTGGCTCATCAAATCCTGTTGCAATAACTGTTATCTTAATTTCGTCTTGCATTTCTGGATCTATAACTGTACCAAAGATAATGTTTGCCTCAGGGTCTACACTGCGTTGAATAAGTTCTGCTGCTGTGTTTACTTCTTGTAAACCTAAATCTTCACCACCTGTTATATTAATAATTACTCCTCTTGCTCCTTCTATTGATGTTTCTAGCAATGGACTTTGGATTGCTTCTTTTGCTGCATCTTCTGCTTTGTTTTCACCTGATGCACGTCCTGTTCCCATATGTGCCATACCTGTATTTAGCATTATTGTTTTTACATCGGCAAAGTCTAGGTTAACTGTTCCTGTAACTGTGATTAGGTCTGATATACCTTGTACACCTTGTCTTAATACATCATCTGCCATTAAGAATGCTTCTGCCATTGATGTTTTTCTATCTATTATTTGTAGTAGTTTGTCATTTGGTATTACTATTAATGTATCTACCTTTGATTTTAAGCTTTCTATTCCACGTTCTGCTTGTGCTAAACGTTTCTTTCCCTCAAATGTGAATGGTTTTGTAACAACTCCTATTGTTAATATTCCCATTTCTTTGGCTAAACCTGCAACTATTGGTGCTGCACCAGTTCCAGTTCCGCCACCCATTCCGCAAGTAACAAATACCATATCTGCTCCTCTTAGAACTTCTGATAATTCCGTTTTGCTTTCTTCAGCTGATTGTGCTCCAACATCTGGGTTTGCTCCTGCTCCTAGTCCTCTTGTTATTTTTTCTCCTATTTGAATTTTTGTACTTGCTTTTGATTTTTGTAAAGCTTGTCTATCTGTGTTTACAGCAATAAAGTCTACTGATTTGATTCCTTGGTCTAACATTCTATTTACTGCGTTGTTTCCAGCTCCTCCTACTCCTATTACTTTTATTGTTGCTGTTCCATCCATCATTGTTAAATTGCTGTTATCATCAATATCCATCATAATTTTATTATCCTCCTTAAATATGTATATATAGCATTTGTAACTTGGTTACTTTTTTTAGCTATAAAAAAACTCTTTGATTCTTGAAATTATTGTTTTCCAAAAACTTTCTTTTGAATTTGTATCAATTTTACTTGATACTGATTTCGCAAAAGGTCTTGATGCTATATATCGTATTAGAGCGTAACTCGTTCTGAATTCTGGCTTTACTGTGCTTACTGCTCTTCCTGTTGATATTTTTACGGGAATATTTAATGCTATTTTTCCTGCTACATCACTTTTGTTTATGTTTATTATGCCTTGCCCTGTAAGTACTACGTTGTTTATTCTTGATTTTAATCCTTGGTTTGTTATGTCTTTATTTATAATTGAAAATATTTCTTCTATTCTTGCTTCCATAATTTCAATTAATTCTGAACTTTTTATTACTTTGCTTCTTGTTTCGTCTGTACAAGTATTTAGCATTATTTCGTTATCATTGTCTATAAATGATTTTAAGGCTAATCCATATTGTCTTTTTAGCTTTTCTGCTTCTTGTTCAGATATACTTAATACTAATGCAATGTCATGTGTTATGTTGTTTCCTCCTAGTGGTATTGTGTTTGTATATTTAAATTCTTCTCCTTCAAATACTCCTATGTCTGTATTTTCTGCTCCTACATCTAGTAACATTACATTGTCATATAATTCGTTTTTGTCTAACACTAGATTTCTTTCTGCAAGTGCTACTGGTATTATTCCATCTATTTCTACACCTGCTTTTTTGAATATACTTGTTAGCTTTCTTATATAATCTTTTTCTGCAAGTATTACCTGTGCATTTACCGTGAATGATGAAGCAAAACTTCCTACTGGATCTGCTATTATTTTGCCATTGTCTAATACTACTTGGTTTATTGCTACATCTATTAATACTTTATTATCTGGTATTTCTATGTCTTTTACTTGCATTACAGCATTTTGTAAATCCTTTTGGGAAATTCCTGCAAATTTGTCCTTTACTTCTTTTAATACACTGTTTTGGACTATTGTTACATATTTTCCTGGAATAGTTACATAAGCTGAGTTTATTTTTAATTCTGTTTCTTCTTCTGCTTTTTCGATAGTTTTGGCAATACTTAAACTTATATCGTCTTCATCAACTATCTTGCCTTTTTTTAATCCATTACATTTATGTGAGGTGCAACATATTATTTCTATTTGTCCAAAGTTGTTTACTTCGCCAGCTCCTAAGCAAACTCTGGTTGTTCCAATGTCTATGCCCACTATGATATCTCCTATTGCCAAGGTAATTCCTCCATATTTTCAATTTAATTTTTTTCTAGGTTTATATATATTACATTTTTAGACAAATGTCAATAGAATTTGTTATATTTTTGTAATAAATTTGTAATAAATTTGTAATATCTTTTTTCCATTTTATGGAAATTTCTTTTATTTTTATGTAACCTTAATTCTGTTTTGCTTGATTTTTATTTGCTTTCTTTAATTTGTATTCATCATATTTTTTTGACCATTTGTCTATGTAATATTTTCTTATGAATGTTAAATTCAAAAACATTCTTCCAACAAAAACAACGATTGCTGCTAAATAAATATCTACATTTAGTTTATTGCCTAAATATGTTAATAGCATTGATAATATGCTATTACAAAAAAATCCTGATATAAATACTTTAAAATCAAATTCGCCTTTTAGGGTTCCTGTTATTCCTCCAAAAACAGAATCTAGTGCCGCAATTATTGCTATTGCTAAATAACTTGAATATGAATATGATATTATTGGAGCATTTATTCCAACTAGTGCTCCTAATATACATCCTATAATAATAGCTATAAATAACATTTTTTACCTCCATTAAATTATTAAAATTTATTTTTCGTCTTTACTTTCTTTTTCCTGCATATATTTTGTTTCAAAATCACCTGTATATTTAGGAATTGTGACTTTTTTATTTCTTTCAATATCTGCTTTAATTCCACTCGTATTTAACTGCTCAACAAATCCACCTTTTCCAAATAAACTGCTTTCTAAATATGAGCTGTTTCCAATTGCTTTTATCTCATATGTGTCTGTTCTTAAATATTTACTATTTATTTTTATAGAACCTCCAACATCTGCCATGTCTGTTGAATTTACAATTCTTTCATCATTTATTGAAATTGCCTCTGCTCCAGCATCTTTTAAGTAATTTACTATATATACTAAATCTATTGAAGATATTGCCGTAATTTCTTCTTCGTCTCCTAATTCATCTTCTGTTTTTTGCCTTAAACTAATTACCACTCCTTCTCCCTCAACATCTGTTTTTCCTAATATTAAGTTCAAATTTTCCAATTCTGATTCTAATGTTTCTTTGGTTTTTTCGTCTGATGTACTCTCTTCTTTGTATGTTTGAAGTGTATTTGAGGTTTCCTCGTGTTTTGCTTTTGTTTCTTCATATTTGGTTTTCCAGTTTGTTAGTTCTTGCCTTAGCTCTGCTTCTTGCATAGAATCTATATTTGATTCTTGCGATTCTTGAACTACTTTAAATTGCATAAATATTATCATGACAAGTAAAAAACACACCAGGCTTATTGTTATAATCATACTGATTTTTCCTTTTTTCACTTACTTTTCAGCTCCTCTCTTTCTTAAACTTTTATTTTACTGTTTTGGCATATTTAAAGTTTATAACTCCTGTAAATTTTGGTATTTCGATATTAGAATTTTTCTTAAAATCAACTATTTTTCCAGAAGTTGTTTTAAAATATTCCAAGGTTGACCCAGGCCTATTTAATGTTGTTAAAAGTTCTTGTAACCCAATTGCAGAAATCTGTATTGGTGAATTTATTTTTTTCCCATTTACTACAATTACATTTCCATCACACGATATAGCCGATGTTCCAACAATTCTTTCTCCATTTATTGCAATTGCTTCTGCTCCGGCATTTTTCATTTCATTTACTACTTGCAATACATTTTCAGCATGAACAAGATAGTTTGATTGGTCAATCGCGCTAGCATCACTTTTTCCATCTGTTAAAGTTACTATAACTCCTTCTCCTGTAACATCTGTATTTCCCAATATTAAATTTGCTTGTTTTATCTGACTTTCTAAGTCTGTTAGCTCTGAATTATTGTTTGTGGCACCTTCTCTTTCTTTTTCAAGTTCTTTTTCTGTTCTTTGAAGTGCAGAATATTCATTTTCGTATTTTTCTTTCATTTTTAGGACCTGTGATTTTAGTTCATTTTGCTTCTGACTTCCAGATACTGTTGAACCATTGTTATTTACCGTGTTTATTTGAATACAAATTTCTATAGTTAGTATAAAACACATTATGCCTAGTATTATAGCTTCCGCTTTTTTACTCATAATTTTTCATTCCTTTCTTTTTTAAGTTGTTCATTCTGGACTCCTTCTGGATCTTTTATTCCTCTCTAAAATAAGGCTTAAATCCTGCACCTAAATCCCCATTTACAAATACTGTTCCAGATTTTCCTTCTTCGTTTTCTAGAATTTTTTGTATGTATAGCATTTTATTGGTTAAATTTGTTGTATCTCCTATATTTATTTTTTTATTTTTGCTTTCTAAGTATAAAACATAATTCTCTTTATTTTCTGTATTTATTTCTGTAATTAGTTTGTCTATATTTATTGCTTTTGCTGAATCTATTATTTTTATTATATCATTTAACTTTTCTAAATCCTCTGTTTTTAACCTTTTTTCGCTCATCATTTCATTTTCTTTTATAGATAGACCAACTATTATCGGTACATCTTTTTTCTCTGCCGAATTTTCCAATAAATAGCCATTTTTGTCTATGTAAACATAGCTATTTATTAAATTTATTTGATATTTTACAGTTCTTTCTTCTACCTCTATTTTTACAGTTCCTGGCAATTTTCTTTTTATGTTTACATTTTCAATATATGTATTTTCTTTTATTTTTTGCACAACTGTGTTATTAAATTTAAAAATATTTTCACCTTTTTTTAGTTCTGATAAACCTATTATTGTACTAGTCGGAACTTTATTATTTCCTTCTACCGATATTTCTGTTATATTGAATATTGGTGCAGTTAAGCCTAGAACTATAATTATTGCAACCAATATTACTATACTAAAAAATCCTATTAGTTTTTTGTTTACTTTTTTCTTTTTTCTTTTCGACTTATTTTTTTTATCTTTTTTTTGTTCTATTTTTTTGTTTCTTTCTTTATTCTTTTTTTTATCTTTTTTCTTCTTTTTCTTTTTTTCTTTTGGTTCATTTATCCCTAATACAATTTCACTATTAAAGCTGAATATTTCATCATCTTTTTCTTGGTCTTTTTGTTTTTCTTCCAAGTGTTTCCCTATACTTTTTCTTTTTTCTGTCTTTGCATGACTTTCTTTTCCATTTATTCTTTTTGTTACAAATACTTTTTTTTCTCCATTTGTTTCATTATCTATTTCTTCATCTGAAAAATATAAAGTTCTTCCATCTTTACTTATATTCATTTTTTCACCTTCTTTTACGTATTTTATTTTACAATAAATGTAAAAAAATAGCAAGATTTTTCTTGTTATTTTTACATAGTTTTGATTTCATAGTTGCAGTTCACGGCCTTTAAATTGTAGAGTAGGTTCGAATTAGAATAATTATTAATTTTTGGGGGATTAATGTGTGATTGAAGGACTTTTAGAGCTTATTAGCAGAATTTTTGGAAAGAGTTCATGCTCCGCCATGGAAGGGTGCCAAAAATAATGCTTATAAGCTCTTAAAGTCCGTATTGAGCCATTAATCCCCAAAAAATTAATAATTATTCTAATTCGAACCGGTTTTAATATATGTGTACTGATTTTTATCTTTACTTTGTATACAATAGTACATATTCGTAATGAAAGGAAGTAAAATATGGACAAATTAAAAATAGAAAAAAACGCAAAAACGAATGATAGTGTTACACGTACTATACGAATAAGTGGTTCTACCTTTGATAAAATTAGTGAGTTAGCTACTCAATATCAGGTAAGTTTTAATTGTGTTGTTAATCAAATAATCGAATTTGGTTTACATCATTTATCAGAAAATTAGAAAAACGAGAGCATGTTTCGCTCTCGTTTTCACTATTTATTTATTTCTGCAACAAACATTTCATTAAGCATCTTTGGATTTGCTTTACCTTTAGTTTCTTTCATTGCTTGACCAACTAAGAAACCTAAAGCTCTATCTTTTCCAGCTTTAAAATCGGCTACAGATTGTGGATTGTTTTCCAAAACTTTTAAAACAACTTCTTTAATTGCTCCTTCATCTGAAATTTGTATCCAACCCTTTTCTTTAATAATTTCTTCTGGTTCTCTTGGGTTTTCAAACATTTCTGTTACTACCTTTTTAGCTATACTAGAGCTTATTGTTCCTTTATCTATTAAAGTAACAAGATTTGCTAAATGTTTAGCAGTAAATGGAATTTCGTTTGGTTCCATTTCTTTTTCATTTAATATTCTAGAAATATCCGAAATTATCCAGTTACAAACGGCTTTGTGATTATTGCAAAGTTTGCTTGCTTCTTCAAATAGATTTGATAAATATTTAGAAGAAACAATAATTCTAGCGTCCTTTTCAGACATTTTGTATTCATTTATATATCTTTCGTGTCTGCTTTCTGGTAATTCTGGTAAGTTCTTTCTAACATTTTCTATATATTCATCAGATAATTTAATTGCTACCAAATCTGGATCTGGGAAATATCTGTAATCTTGAGCATCTTCTTTGTCTCTCATTGGGAAAGTTTTACCTGAAACATCATCCCATCTTAAAGTTTCTTGCTCAATTACTCCACCATCTTCTAGTACATCTATTTGTCTTTCTACTTCGTATTCAATTGCTCTTGTTATACTTCTAAAAGAGTTCATATTTTTCATTTCTGTACGAGTTCCAAGTTTGGTATCAGTTTTCTTTTTAACAGAAACATTTACATCTGCTCTTAATGACCCTTCTTGCATTTTGCAATCTGATACCTCTATATATTCCAAAATTGATTTTAACTTTTTAAGGTATTTATCAACTTCTTCGCTTGATGATAAATCTGGTTCTGAAACCATTTCTATTAAAGGCACTCCAGCTCTGTTTAAATCCACTAAGCTTCCTCCACCAAACTCATCATGGTTTAATTTTCCCGCATCCTCTTCTATGTGAATTCTAAGTAATCTTATTTTCTTTTTATTTCCATCTTTATCATCTATTTCGATATATCCATGCTCACAAAGTGGTTTGTCAAATTGAGAAATTTGATAAGATTTTGGTAAATCTGGATAATAATAATTTTTTCTATCATTCTTACTATTTTTTGATATTTCACAATTTGTTGCTAGCCCTGCTTTTACAGCATATTCAACAACTTTTTCATTTAAAACAGGAAGCGTTCCTGGCATTGCCATACAAATTGGGCATGTATGTGTATTTGGACTTGCTCCAAATGATGTTGGACACGAACAGAATATCTTTGTTTTTGTTGATAATTCTGCGTGCACTTCTAGTCCTATTACTACTTCATAGTCTTCTCTTGACATTTTCATTTCCTCCTTCTCCCCATTTGGGGACGGTTCTTAAATGGGGAATCCCCAATAGAGAACCGTCCCCAAATGGGGAATTGATTCTTTATTTTTTAAATTCTGGTTTATAATTTTCTCTAAATTTAACCTTTTGCTCAAAAGTATATGCTACATTTAAAATCTTTTCTTCTTCGAATTTGTTTCCAATTAATTGCATACCAACTGGCATACCTTCACTATCTACTCCACATGGGATAGAGATTGCTGGAACACCTGCAATATTTATAGAAACTGTACATATATCTGCTAAATACATTTCTAGTGGATTGTTTGATTTTTCCCCAATATTGAATGCTGTAACAGGTGAAGTTGGTGTTAAGATTACATCATATTTTTCAAATGCCTTGCTAAATTCGTTTGAAACAAGTGTACGAACTTGCTGTGCTTTTTTGTAGTATGCGTCATAATATCCTGATGATAATACATATGTTCCAAGTATGATTCTTCTTTTTACTTCGTCTCCAAATCCTTCGCTTCGTGATTTTTTGTAGATTTCTTTTAAATTAGAAAATTCTTTAGTTCTATATCCATATCTTATTCCATCAAATCTACCTAAGTTTGAACTTGCTTCGGCACAAGCGATTATATAGTATGTTGCTAGTGCATATTTTGCAACGTCTAATGAAAATTCTTCAACTTCTGCTCCTAATTCTTTGTATGTTTCAATTGCTTTTGTAAGTTCTTTTTTTACTTCTTCATTTATTCCTTCTCCAAAGAATTCTTTTGGAACTCCTATTTTTATACCTTTTACATCATTTTTTAATGCTTTTGTATAATCTTTTTTCTCTATTTGCTCAGATGTTGTGTCTTTCTCGTCATGTCCTGCAATTAAATTTAAAAGCATTGCACTGTCTCTAACGTCTTTAGTTATAGGTCCTATTTGGTCTAGACTTGAAGCAAATGCAACTAGTCCATATCTTGAAACTAAACCATAAGTTGGTTTTAGCCCTACAACCCCACATAGTGAAGATGGCTGACGTATACTTCCACCAGTGTCTGATCCTAATGCCCATGGCACCATGTTTGCTGCAACAGCTGCTGCTGATCCTCCTGATGAACCACCTGGAACTTTATTTAAATTCCAAGGATTCTTTGTTTTCTTGAAATATGAACTTTCTGTTGAACTTCCCATAGCAAATTCGTCCATATTTAATTTTCCTAATGAGATAATATTTTCGTCTTTTAATTTTTCTATAACTGTTGCATCATATGGTGCAACAAAGTTTTCTAGCATTTTTGAAGAACATGTTGTTTTTGTTCCTTTTATACACATATTATCTTTTATTCCTATTGGAATTCCTGCATATTCACCTAATTTTTCACCATTATCTATTTTTTGTTGGATATTTTCAGCTTGTTTTTTGGCTTCTTCTAAATATGTCGTTACAAAAGCCTCTACTTCTGGCTCTTTTTCTTTTATTCTATCACAATAACTTTCTAGTATTTCTTTTATTGTTAGCTCTTTGCTTTCTAATTTTTGTTGTAATTCATGAACTGTTAACTCTGTTATATTCATTATTTTACCTCCTTGCTCTTCTGGTTTTGGGACCAATAAGGTTGTTTTTGGTCTCTTTTTATATTTTACTTATTATTTTTTTCGTAATGGAACCAAATAAACTATGATCCCTATTACAAATATTAATTTATAACCTTAGGTATTTTAAACATATTTAATTCCTTAGAAGGAGCATTAGCAAGCAATAGCTCATTATCTTCAAATACCTTAATTTCATCTTTTCTGAATCTGTTTTTTGCTTCATTAGCACCTATTGTTATATCTAAATTATCAACTGGTGCATTATTAACAACTTCTGCGAAATTTAAAATATCTTGTAAGTTTGCTAAATAGTTGTCTATTTCTTCTTCTTTTAAAGTCAATTGTGCTAAATTTGCAATGTGCAAAAGTTCTTCTTTACTAACTTTCATGGTAATACCTCCTATTATTTTTTCAAAATTTCTATGTGTACGTCTCTTAATTGTTCTCTTTTAACTGTTCCTGGTGCTCCCATCATTAAATCTTCTGCCTTGCTGTTTAATGGGAATGCTATTACTTCTCTTATTGTTTCGGAATTTGTAAGAAGCATAAGCATTCTATCTATTCCAGGTGCAATTCCAGCATGTGGTGGTGCACCAAATTGGAATGCTGTATATAATGCTCCGAATTTTGTTTTTACTTCTTCTTCTGTGTAACCTGCCATACTGAATGCTTTTAGCATTATTTGAATATCGTGGTTTCTTACTGCTCCTGATGATAACTCAATTCCATTACATACTATATCGTATTGATATGCTAAAATCTCTAATGGATTTTGATTTTCTAGTGCTTCTAATCCACCTTGTGGCATTGAAAATGGATTGTGGCTAAATGCTAATTTATCATGGTCATCTAGTTCGAACATTGGGAAGTCTATTATCCAGCAGAACTTAAATATGTCTTCATCTATTAAGTTTAGTCTTTTTCCTAATTCTGTTCTTATTTGACCTGCAAGTTCTGTTGCTCTTTTCTCACTGTCTGCTATAAAGAATATTGTATCTTCTTTTTCCAAATCTGCAAGTTTTAACAATTCTGATTTTAGCTCATCTGGAATAAATTTGTCTATTGGTCCTTTATAGCTTAGGTCTTCTTGTACTTCTAAGTATCCTAAACCTTTCATTCCAATTTTCATAGCATAATCTAACATTTTTTCATGGAATCCCTTTGATAAATGTCCTTTTACTTTTATTGCTCTTACTGTTCTATTCATAAATGGTTTGAATGTACATTTATTAAAGAATTCTGATAAATCTATTATATATAGTGGGTTTCTTAAATCTGGTTTATCTGATCCATATTTTAACATTGCTTCTTTATATGAAATTCTTGGGAATGGGTATTCTGCAATTTTCTTCTTTGAGAATTTTTTAAATGTATTATACATTACAGGTTCTATAACTTTAAATACATCTTCTTGTGTGCTAAAACTCATTTCCATATCTAATTGATAAAATTCTCCAGGAGCTCTATCTGCTCTTGCATCTTCATCACGGAAGCATGGTGCTATTTGGAAATATTTGTCAATTCCAGATACCATAAGTAATTGTTTAAATTGTTGTGGTGCTTGTGGTAGAGCATAAAATTTTCCTGCATGTAATCTACTTGGCACTAAATAGTCTCTTGCTCCTTCTGGTGATGAACTTGTAAGTATTGGTGTTTGCACTTCCAAAAATCCTTGTTCAATCATTTGTGTTCTTAAGAATTGTAATACTTCTGCACGCATTTTTAAATTATTTTGTAGCTTTTGTCCTCTTAGGTCTAAATATCTATATTTTAATCTTACATCTTCTCTTACTTCTTGATTTGAATTTACTTCAAATGGTAAGTTCATTGTTCTTTTTCCTAAGACTTTTATTTCTTCTATATAGATTTCTACTTCTCCTGTTTTTAGTTTTAAATTAATTGTATCTTCTGATCTTTTTCTTACTGTTCCATATACTGTTACTGCTGATTCTATTGGTATATGTGATATTACATCAACATCTTGTGAGTCCATTGATGTTACAACTTGTGTTATTCCATACATATCTCTAATATCTAGAAATACTAAACCACCTAAGTCTCTTATTGTTTCAACAAACCCTGCAATTCTGACTTTTTTTCCAACATCTTCTAATGATATTTCATTACAGGTATGTGTTTTTAATTCACTCATTTTGATTCTCTCCTTTTAAATTTTAGTTTTATTTTTATTTTTGGATAAACAAAAATCGCCCTCTGCTAATTTGCAGGGACGAATATTTTATATCCGCGGTACCACCCAAGCTTGAAAGTTTTACCGTAAAAATCTTTCCTCTTTTAACTATTGCTCCAATGTGTTTCGGTTTTAGCCTGTTTTCTAAAAGGGCTTCCAGCCTTTGACCCTTATTCTCTAATAGTAACCTCGACTGCCTTTGCATCTTCATCGCAACTTTTTTATGCATATATATTATACCTATTTTGTTGATTTGTCAATACTTTTATTAGTATTAATATCTATCTAAGCTAAACTTGCGTTACAAATCACAGCTTTAAAATTATAGAGTAGGTTCGAATTAGAATAATTATAGCCCAGCTACAAATCCCGTAGAATATGCAATTTGCAAGTTAAATCCACCAGTGTAGCTATCTACATCTAAAATTTCACCTGCAAAGAACAAACCAGAAATTAATTTAGATTCCATTGTTTTAGGATTAACCTCTTTTATGCTTACTCCCCCAGCTGTGATTATCCCATCTTCAATTTTTCTAAAATTCTTTATTGTAACATCAAAATTTTTTAACACTTGTACAAGATTTGTTCTTTCAAGTTTTGTTATGGAATTTACCTGTTTATCTGGATTTATACCAGAACGTTCAATTACAATCGGAATTAGCTTTTGAGGTAGTAATTTATCTAAGCTATTTTTAAAATTTTTGTTTTTAAATTCTTCAAAATCCCTTAGAATTCTATCATTAAGCTTTTCAAAAGACAATGCTGGTTTTAAATCTATTACAAGTTTTATTTTTCTATCTGATAAAAGATTTTCCATGTTTTTATATCTCACCAAATGTGCTGAACCACTTAGTATTGTAGGCCCAGATACACCAAAATGAGTAAACAACAATTCTCCAAAATCTTCATATATCGTTTTTTTCTTTTTAGTATCAACAAATTTTATTGCTATATTTCTTAAACTTAAACCTTGTAATTTTGTATGCAAATCCTGTTCATATGTTTCAAGTGGCACAAGAGAAGGCCTTATTTTTGTTATAGTATGACCCAATTTTTTTGCCATTTCATATCCATCACCTGTTGAGCCAGTAAGAGGATAGCTTTTTCCACCTGTTGCAAGTATTACTTTGTCTGCTTTTATTATATCTCCGTTTTGGCATTTTACTCCTATTACTTGATTATTTTCGTTTATTTTTATCTCAGATACAGGCATCTCATACATTATTTTTACATTTTTTAAACTTTTTAATTTTTTTACAAAACAATTTAGTACATCATGAGAGTTATCTGTTACAGGAAAAATACGATTTCCTCTTTCTTCTTTTACATTCAAGCCTTGTTGCTTTAAAAAATTAATAATATCATCATTTGTAAAATGGTTAAATGCGCTATATAGAAACATTCCATTTCCAGGTGTGTTTTTTATAAAATCTTCCATTGGCAAAGATGATGTAATATTACACCTTCCCTTACCTGTTATTAATAATTTTTTTCCAAGACTTTTATTTTTTTCTAGTAAAATAACATCATTTCCATTTTCTGCGGAGGTTATTGCCGACATCATTCCAGATGGGCCTCCCCCTACTACTATTACTTTCATTTAAAATATGCTCCCTACAATAATTCCTATAATTGCTCCAACAAGAACTTGGAACGGAGTATGTCCTAATACTTCAACTAATTTTTCTTGAACTTGCATTCCGGTAAGTCCTGGTGTTTCTATAATTTTATTTAGAAGTGTTGCTTGCTTTCCTGCTGCTCTTCTTATTCCTGCTGCATCATACATTACAACCCCTGAAAATACTAAAGATAAAGCAAATTCCCAGCTATCAAATCCTGCATTTTTTCCTACCATAACTGTTATTGCCATAACTATTGCAGAATGTGAACTTGGCATTCCTCCTGCTCCCATTATTCTTTTAAAATTTAATTTTCTAGTTTCTATAAGATCCCATATTACTTTAAATACTTGTATTGAGAACCATGTAAAAAATGGAACCCATATATATTTATTGTGTAAAATTTGTGTTAAAGCCTCCATATATTGTTACATTGATAAAATTCAATGTTTCCTCCCTTCTATTATTCAATAATTGTTTTATTCTTGTGCCGAAAATTCTTCTTCTTTTAACTCTCCATTTTTTTCTAAAATTATAGCTATTCTTTTTTCTGCATCTTCTAAAAGATTGCTACATTCTTTCGATATTTTCATACCTTCTTCGAATTTTGTTAACGAATCTTCTAAACTTAAATTTCCTTTTTCTAGCTCTGATACTATTTTTTCTAATTCTTCCATTTGATTTTCGAAATTATCATTTTTCTTCATATTTGGCCTTTTCCTTTCTTTTTACTTAAAATAATTTTATTTCATCGTAACAGTTTTTGTCTCTACATTTACTTCATATTCGCCTAATTGCTCTGTTGTTGATTTACTTCTTACAGTAATGATATATAAATTGTCATCTTCTGGATATTTATCTATATAATAATAAACTGTATTATCTGTTTCTCCCCATTCTTTTTTTACCAAATTTACTGCAGTCTCGTCTTTGTTTTCTTCTGCCTCATTTGAGTTTGCTACATTTCCTTCTGTTTCTTCTTTATCGTTATTTTTTTCCTCTTCTCCCTTTACTTGGTTTTGTTCTGGAATAGTATTTTGAGGCAATGTTTCATTTTCTTGTACTTCATTTGATATTTCGTTTTCTTGTGACTCTTCGGTTACATTTGTATTTTGCTCTATAAATTGTGGGTTATTTTCCGTTTCCTGAATCGCTTTATTCTCATCATTAATTTTTTTTATTTTAAATGTTACAACCGCTCCAATAATAATTAATGCAATTAAAGTACATATAATAACTGTTTTTTTATTAACCATACTTTTTCTTCCTTTCAAATGTTTTTATATAATCTTAGCTTTTTTTGTTCCATCTATTAGTTTAATGTTAAAAACGTCGTTTTCTTTTAGTTCTTTACAGGATTTAACTATTTTGCCTTCTTTTTCCAATATAGAAAATCCTCTTGTCATTGTTTTTAGTGGACTTAAAGCATCTAATTTTAAAACCATTCCTTGAAAACTTTTTTCTGTTTCTTTTTGTTTTAATGTTATAGAATTTATTAATTGTTTTATTAGTCCATCCAATTTTAAATAATTATTTTGCATGTTTTGAATTGGATCAGTAAATACCTTTGAGTTCATTATGTTAGTATATTTCATTTGCATAAATTCTAATTTTTTCTTAAGACTTATTCTTGCTCTCTCTTTTAGTGTATTTATTTTATTTTTTAATTCATAAATATCTGGATTTGCAAGCTCTGCTGCAGCAGATGGCGTTGGTGCTCTTAGGTCTGCTACGAAATCTGCAATTGTAAAATCTGTTTCATGTCCTACTGCCGAAATTATTGGAATTTCCGAATTGTAAATTGCTCTTGCAACAATTTCTTCATTAAATGGCCAAAGATCTTCTAAAGAACCTCCTCCTCTTGCTAAAATTATTACATCTGCTAATTTTTTTTCGTTCATTGTCTCTATTCCTTTTGCTATTTCCTTAGAAGCTCCTGGACCTTGCACCGGAACAGGAAGTAGTCTAATATAGCAATTTGGATTTCTTCTTGTTGATACATTTATTATATCTCTTATTACTGCCCCTGTTTGAGACGATAAAACTCCTATAATTTTAGGTTTTACTGGTATTTTTTTCTTGTGAGATTCATCAAATAATCCTTCATTTTCTAAGTCTTTTTTTAGTTTTTCGTATTTAGCATATAAATCTCCAACACCTTGCTCCATCATTGCTTTTACATATATTTGGTATATTCCATCTCTTTCAAATACAGAAACTCCACCAAATACTATAACTTTCATTCCGTCTTTTGGTTTAAAATTTATTCTTTCACTATAACTTTTGAACATTATACATTTTATTAATGATTTATCGTCTTTTAGTGTAAAATAAAAATGTCCTGTATAATGTGCTTTAAAATTAGATATTTCTCCTTTTACAACAATTGCGTTTAAAGCCTCGTCACTGGCTATTTTTTCCTTTATATATGTATTTAAGTCTGAAACACTAACTGCCATTGCTTCATAATTCATTTTTCTCATCCCTTTCCTTAAGGCTGAAACTAAGGCAAATAAATTTCCATATTTTGGCATTATGTACTTATTTTTATTTCATATGAAATATGGACAAATCTTAATTTTTAAGACTTGCCCATATTTTTACATTTCTTTAACAATTTTTGCCAAAGCTCCATTTATAAACTTACTAGACATATCTTCCCCATATGTTTTTGCAAGTTCTACCACTTCGTTTATTTCAACTTTATATGGGATATTTTTGTATTTAATTTCATATATTGCAAGCTTTAATAAACTTAAATTTACTTTAGAAATTCTGTCAATTTTCCAATCTGATGTTAATGAATTTTTGGCTATTTCATTTATTTCGTCCGCATTTTCATTTATTCCGTGTATACAATCTTTTATATATTCTATTGCTTGAGATTCTTCTATATTGTTGTTTTCAATATATAAATCTATTTGTTCGTCTAAATTTTCTACTTTTTGAATTTCTAAACTATATATAAGCTTAAATGCTAATTCCCTTATTTCTGACCTTTTCATTTCTTACCCCTTTATATTCTGTCTATAAATTGCTTGATTTTGTCTTTTACATATTGCTTGTTTTGTTGTACATAATTTCCTACAAATGCTCCAACAAATATTAATATAATTGCTACTATTAAATTATATAATTTTGTTATTAAAATTAGTATTGCAATTATTATTCCTATTATTGCACCTTTATAATTATTCCAAAAATCTTTTAAATTTTCCATAAGAAAATCCTTTCTAAATTGTGATATTTAATATATTTTTAGTTTTCTTTTGCTGTATCATCTGATATGTTTTTTATTTTTACATTGACTTCTTTTACTTCTAAATCTGATGTCTTTTTTATTGCTTCTTTTATTTTATTTTGCATATTTAGTGTTATTTCTTTTATTATTACATCTTTACTTACTACTAAATTTACATTTACTATTAAGTTGTTTATTGTGTCTAAGTCAATATCTACTGATACATCTTCAACACTGGCAAAGTCTTTTACTACAGATTTTACTATGTTTTCTATTGTTGGTTTAGAAATAAGTAATTTTCCATTGTCGTTTTGCATTAAAACACCTTGAGCTTTGCTTTCTTTGTCTGATGAATCGAAAAATATACATTTTATGCTACATAGTAAGCATACTATTTCTACTCCTAATATTATTTTTGATGTTTGCTCTCCTTCTAATGCCATTACTGCAAATGATGTTACTGTGTTTACTCTTATTAGTCCTGCAATAATACATATTACTAGTATTGATTGTAAAAACATTAAGATGGAAAATAATGCTAATATTACTTTATCTATTTTTTTCATATTTTTTCTTCCTTTCATTTTTTCTCAAATTTTTTTAATCTAAATTTGAGTTTGTTTCTTCTGTTTCTTCTTCGCTTTCTTTAGGTTCTTCTGTTAATCCTTCTGTATTTACTCCTTGAACATGTACATTTACTTCTTCTACTTTTAGGCCTGTCATGTTTTCAACCGCTGTTTTTACTCTGTTTTGAATTTCAAATGCTACATCTGGTATTCTTGCTCCATATTCTACTATTATGTTAACATCTATTTTAGCTTTGTTTTCGCTAGTGTCTACTTTTATTCCTTTTGCTAAATTTTTCTTTCCTTTTAGTACTTCTGTTATTCCTCCTGCAAATCCTCCTGCCATTCCATATACTCCTGGAACTTCTGATACTGCTACTCCAGATATTACGGCTATTACGTCACTTGATATTTTTATTCCTTCTGTTCCGTTTTCTACTTCTTCTATATCCTTTTCTTCTATAACTTTGTTTTCTTCCATATTTTTTTCCTCCTTTTAAACTTTGATATAGGTAGTATATCAATTTTTTGGGAATTTTACAACAGTTTTTGAAAAAATATGCAAATTTTTTATATTCATTTTTTTATTTTATGTAGTTAGAAAACAGCTTTATTAAATGTGAATTTTATTCTTATTTTTATAAAATCAAAAAAGACGAAATTGTATTTATATTTTTTACAATTCATCTTTTAAATATATTGAATTTTATTTTGTAAATTTATGCTTATTCTTGGTATTTTATTTTTACTTCGCAATCAGGTTTAGTACTATGCCACATCGAATCCCAACCACTTGGTGGGTTTTCTCTTAATTTGTATGGTACTGTTACTGTTATTGAAGGTATTCCGATAAAAGATCTCTCTGTCCATTGTAGTTACGCTTGATGGTATTATTATATTTAAAATGCATGATTAATTTTCTACAATATCTAATTTTATCTTTTCGTCTTCCTGTTTCACCCTATACAATGTATCCTGCTTAACTTCTTGCTTTACAAAATCTTGTTTTATAATTTCTTTATCTTTTTCTTGAATTCTATATATAAATATATAATCATAATCTTTTGCTATTTCTTCAAATTGACTTGTATTCATAAAAACGCCTGTTATCATTTTTGTTATTTTTATAGGCATTATTTCATATTCATTGATAGCATATGTGTATTCATAATCCGCTAATGTTCCATATATATATAATATTTTATCATTTGGAGACAGGTATTTTGTATAATTTTTCATTTTAGTATAAACATCTTTTTTAATTTTGGTTGTTGCTATATAGCTTTTTCCCATTATATATTTATTATATAATGTATCCTGTGGAAATAAACAAATTACAATTGCAAATATAACTAAAAATCCTTTAAGATCAATTTCATGTTTTATGTCAAATATTACAAAAACTTGAAATACTATATTTGAAAGCAATATTGTTGAACTATATCTATCAAAACATGCCAAAATCTCAGCTTCCATCGGGGTAAATATTTTCTTATATGTCAACAGTAATAGCGCCAAATATATTATATCTACAATTGGCATTAATATAATGTAAAATGTACCGTTCTTTATTATATTTTTTCACATTCTTTGCCAAATAAAAGCTTATACATGTTACCACTGTTATAACAGCAAACACTGTTAATTTTTTATCTGTAATTTTTTGATTTGTAAATATATTTTCTATAAATAATTCTGTTATATTTTCATTTTCTGATTTTACGGTAAAATATTCTTTAAAGTTCCATCTTTTTGGTGTTCCTTTTACCTTTATATACCATGTTAATATAATAATTGTTAATGCAATTATAACTATCATTATATTTTTTATATCTTTTTTAACATTTATCTTTTTTCTTTGTCGTACAGTATTAATGATTAATAGCAAAATTGCAACAATACCAAGTGCTATACCTGTTGTTTTAGTTAAAAATAGCATAGTTAACATTGTAAATATCTTTACATATTTAAAAGTTAGATTTTCCTCTTTTTCATATAGATAAAATATACATACTCCAAACATTACACCCATAATTCCATCAACTAAAATTTCCAAATAAAAATTAGAATAGAAAATAACAGGCATACATATTATTACTAATACAAATGATATTATATTTTTTATTATTTTTTTATCCCAACGCAAATTCTTTGTAATTGGTATTATTATTGATAAATATAAAATACATTGAGCAGTTATAACTATATCCTCATGATATTGATTATTTATACATAAAAATATATATTGAAAAATCGCTGTAAACGGTGGATATTCATTGAATTTTATTGTTGATTCTATATTTGTACCATAACTGTTATACATAAACATATTTTTAATTATTTTTCCCCAATGATTAAATTCATCATAGTTTTCAAAGGTTCTTCCTTTATTTAAAATTACAAATAATACAGTCAATGCTATATATATAATCAAACCAGGTGTAATTATATTTTTTATTTTATTTATGACTTTTCTATAGTCTTTTTCTTTACATAAAATACAAAGAATAATGGCTAACTGCATTATAGCCATTACTCCCGTTATTATTGCTCCTAATTTCAAATTATCAAACAAACCAAAAATGTATACAACTAATACAATTGCTATAACACTTATTGGTATTGTTTGTTCTATTCTTTTTTTGAACAAAAATGCAAACATTATTGCATATATAATTATAGTTAATATTGGTATTATATATGTCATATATTTTTCCTCTTTTATTTTTTATAATTAATAATTATTGTATCTGAATCAGTACCGTTATTCCAATCAGCATTCCATCCTGAAGGTTGCCTTCCTTCTTCGAATGGTACATTTACTGTTATTGAGCCAGCTTCACAAAACAAGTCTCTATCTACCTTTTCTACATTATTAGGTATTGTTATATTATCCAATGATTTAGTATAATAAAACGCATAATTATAAATTTGCTTTAATGATTCTGGCAATTTTATTTCTGTTAAAGCATTTGCGGCAGAAAATGCGTATGCACCAATCACCTCAATTCCTTCTGATACTGTAATTTTAGTAACAGATTTATTCTCGTGATACCAATCCTCACTGCCCCCTCTATGCACTGTATCACCATTTCCTGGTAATATTGGATATCCAAAAGTATACGCCGTATCATCCGTACCAGTCGTACTTCCCACTCTTTTAACAGCTACCCCATTTATGAAATTAGGAATTACAACTTCTGTATCACTACCTTTATACTTCGTTATTGTTATTGTTCCATCTGATTCTGTTGTAAAAACCCAATCTTCAACATTTGTTGGCTCTACAACTTCATAGCTTTTACCATTTACATATGAATTAATAAAATCAGATGTATTGTTTATTGCTGTTTGCTCATATTCTTGAGCCTGTTGGGTTCTTTCTTTTGCTTGGTTTGCCCTATTTAAAATTCCATTTTGCCCTGTTAACATCATAATGCTGATTCCTGCTAATATTAGTAACACAATGATTGTTACTACAAGGGCTATTAGCGTAATACCTTTGTTTCTTTTGAATTTTGTGTTAAAATCCATTTTTCCTTCCTCCTTTTTTTCGCGGTATATCGTGCTCAGAAAAAAACGCCGAAAAAAAATGCAACACAAATAGACCTATATTTTTATAGGTTTATTTGTGTTGCATTTTATTTTTATTTTTCCTTTTACTAAATTACTTGTGTGTGTGTGTGTGTGTGTGTGTGTACTCCCGCAAGGGTTTCAGCTTTTTTTGTCATTTGCATTTCTATACCTCTTTTTCTTTTATTTTTTATGGTTTTATTTTATCCTACTTTTTTGTTTTTGACAAGTGTTTTTTTGCACTTTTTTTGCACTATTTTTTGCATTTTGTTACAATTCACAGCTTTAAAATTGTAGAGTAGGTTCGAATTAGAATAATTATTAATTTTTTGGGGATTAATGTGCGATTGAAGGACTTTTAGAGCTTATTAGCAGAATTTTTGGAAAGAGTTCATGCTCCGCCATGGAAGGGTGCCAAAAATAATGCTTATAAGCTCTTAAAGTCCGTATTGAGCCGTTAATCCCCAAAAAATTAATAATTATTCTAATTCGAACCGGTTTTAATAGCTGTAAATAGTAACTGCATTTTCTAGTTTTCCTTTAAATGTTTTAGCACATTAATTGCAATAGCTATTGAATCCTTTACCGGGTGAAATCTGCTCTTTATATTATTCTCTAAATAAATTGTATCTATTGGTATTTCCTCAATATTTATATTATTTTTTAAACAATATAAAATCATATTAGTTTCATATTCAAAACCTTTGCCATCTATATTTATAAAATCTTTTAAATATTTATATGGTATAAATCTGAGTCCTGTCTGTGTATCATTTATTTTTATACCTGTAAAAAGCTTAATTATCTTTGATGTACATTTATTTCCGATTTTACTTTTTAATGGAATTTTACCATCATTAAAATTTCTGCTTCCTAAAATAACATTATTATTAGTATTTAAATAAATATTATTTACATCTTCTATTTCGTGTTGTGCATCATCATCAAGTGTTATTACTCCTTTTATATCATCAAAATTATTAATACAATATTTGAATGCACTTTTCAAAGCTTCCCCTTTTCCCATATTTATACTGTGTGTAAGTATTATTGCATTATTTTCTAAACTTTTAAATATGTCATCACTATAGCTTCCATCATTCACAATTACTATATTGCTGTATTCATTTTTTCTTAGTTCTTTTTCAACATTTATTAGATTATAATCAGGATTATATGATGGAATAATTATTACTACATCTTTTTTCATTTTTATTTTAATATCCCTTTCTTTAAAAATTTTTACAGTAATACTTTTTCTTTATTCTAAATGTATAATATCACTAAAATTAATCATACTAAAATAAAAACGGAGGTATGCCATGCATGCAATAGCTAAATTTCAAAGTCACAAACCTGGCGAGATAAACGAATTTTTAAGTGAATATTATAATACAAATCTTGAAATTGAAAAACACTTAAAATGGGAAAAAAAGTACGAAAATCCAATAGAGTTAACAGATTTGATAGCTGCTTTTATTGATAATGCCGAAAATTTCGACATAAAAATGTGGATTAGTTTGGATAAAGATATTTTTATAAAAATATCAGAGTACAATGCCAATGATATAATAAAATATCTATTCGAACGTTATCCCTACTAATCCAATTAAATGTTATTCTGTTTTATTGTCGAACCCCTCTTCACTTGATGTTCCATCCCATACTGAATTTTTGTTTTCTTGTGTATTATTTTCTGTATCTGACGAGCTATTTTCATTCACTTCTTCGCTATTATTTTCTTCTACAACTTCTACTTCCATAGCAGGAGCTTCCTCTACTACTGGTTGCTCTTCTCCGCATTTTGGGCAAAATTTTGCATCTTTATCCATTGGTTCTTTGCATTTAACACAATTTTTCAAATTTGATAATTCTAAAATCTCTTTATGATATTTTTCAATCTCTGCAGATAAAATATCAATTTTAGCACATTCTTCCTCTAAATCTTTTTTTATGCATAAATCTTCACTTGCAGTATGTTTTTGATACACTTTTTTTCCGATTTCTTCGTATAAATCTTTTATTTTGGATTTATTTTCATTTATTTTTAATTTTAGTTTTGCTTCTTTTGCTAATTTGCTTGTTTTTTCTGCTGCTCCTTTGTATGTTTCTGATGCTTTTTTAGTTAATTTGTCAAAAAATTCCATATATATCATCCTTTCTTTTCCCTTTTGTCCCTTTGAGCCTGGTCCTTTTTAGGATATTTATTAAATAAACCGGTTTCAAAAGTACAATTTACTTTTTTATATTATGCTTTAATATAATTTTTTTATACTTATTAGTCCTCTTCTTTTTTCTTTCTTGTCATTAATATTTCGACTGCTTTTTTTGGTTCTAAATTGTTATATAATATATTATAAACAGTATTTAAAATAGGAAGTTCTATGTTTAATTCATCACTCAATCTTTTTGCTACTTCTATATTATCAATTGACTCTATAACCATTCCAACTTCTTTTTTAGTTTCTTCTAATGTTTTTCCTTGACCAATTAAAAATCCAGCTTTTCTGTTTCGTGAGTGCTCACTTAAACATGTTACTATTAAATCTCCTAAACCACTTAAACCGTAAAATGTTTCTTTTTCTCCACCTAATGCTACACCTAGTTTTCTAATCTCTACCAATCCTCTTGTAATTAAAGCTGCAAATGTATTATCTCCAAAACCAATTCCTGCTGCAACACCTGCACAAAAAGCTATGATATTTTTTAAAGCTCCACCTAATTCTACTCCTTTTATATCACTCGATGTATATATTCTCATTTTTTCGTTCATAAACACTTCTTGTACAAGATCCTTTATTTCTTCATCTTTTGAACCTATTACTAAAACTGTTGGGACAGCAATCGATACTTCCTCTGCATGGCTTGGGCCAGATAAAGCTCCAACTCTTGCCCCTGGAATTTCTTCTTGTATTACTTCATCTAAAGTTTTTGCTGTATCTTTTTCTATTCCTTTCGAACAAATTACTATTGGTTGATTTTTCACATCTACATATTTTTTATATTGTTTAACAGTATCTCTTGTAAATTTTGATGGTGTAACTTGCAATATAAGTTCTGCCCCTTTTATTGCCTCTTCATATGATGTTGTGCACTCTACTCCTTCTGGGATTGTTGTATTTGGTAAAAATTTACATTTTCTATCATTATTAATTAAGTCTGCTTCATCTTGTGCAAAAGACCAAATCTTTACTTTATTTCCATTTTTTGCCAAGTGAATTGACAAAGCAACTCCCCAGCTTCCACTTCCTATTATTGCTATTTTTTTCATTTATAATCTCATTCCTTCCTTTGAAACTCAATAAAATTCCAAATTTGATACATTTTTGATGCATTATTAATATTAAGCTTTCATTATTATAAAGGGTGTTTTATTTCCTTTGTACTGTTTTATTACTATTATGTTTTTTACTAATTATTCGTATTTTTGAAGCTTAACTTGTTTTCTGTTCCATTTGCTATTCTTTTTATGTTAGCTCTATGATTAAAAACAACTATTCCTGCAAGAATAACGCTAAATATAAAATATTTCATTCCACTTGTTTTTACTATAAAATTTGTATTCATAAATAATGTTAAAACTGGAAATAAAATAGCTGCTCCAACAGATCCCATTGATACCATTCTACTAAATGCCATAATAACCAAAGCAAAAACTAAGCATATTAATCCAATTTTCCAATTTATCATCATTATTACACCAAGTGATGTTGCTACTCCTTTTCCTCCTTTAAATTCGTAGAAAATTGGAAATGTATGACCAACTACAACTAATATTCCAGCTATTTGAACAAGTACGGCTCTGTCTACATTTTTCACAATATTTCCTACAATTAATGCTATTAAAATTGCCACAACTCCTTTTAATATATCACACAAAAGTGTAATTATTGCTGCTTTTTTTCCAACTGAGCGTAGCATGTTCGTTGAACCTGCATTCCCACTTCCTTTTTCTCTAACATCAAATCCTGCCATTTTTTTGCTTATTATTACAGAAAAATTTATGCTTCCTAATGCATAAGCTATTATTGCTATTATTATATATGTTGCCATTTTTTCTTCCTCCTTCTTTTTTTGTAATTATATTATATCTTTTTTGAAATAGCAATATTTATATAAAATTTTTTGTAGCCTCCTCATTTGGGGACGGTTCTCTATTGGGGAATCCCCAATAGAGAACCGTCCCCAAATGAGGAGGCTACAAAAAAATTCTTGACATTTTTTTTCTTTTACGGTATCATATAATTTGTGAAAAACTACCAAACAAGCACTTTTCACAAACATAAAATCTAACAAAGAAATGAGGAATTTTTTAAATGATATGTTCAATGTGTAAAAAAAATGAGGCCTCTATTTTCTCGAGTAAAATCACTCCAGATGGAAAAAGAGAAATGGAAGGTTTATGTATAAACTGTGCAAAAAAATTAGGAATAAATACTGATGAAATCCTAAATGCACAAAGCAAAACAATTAAAAATAATCAATCTGAACAAATGAACAAACAATTAGAAGGTTTTATCAAAAATCTTTCAGAAAATTTAGGTTCAATTGAAGGCATCGAACTTGACGCCATCCCTCTAAATGAAGATGATGACGATCAAGTAAATGAAAATGAGGCACCAAGAGTTTTTGCTGGTGCAATTCCGCTAGGTTCAATATTTGGAAATCTTTTTGGCGGACCAGAGTCTCAAGGTCAACAATCTTTTAGTGGTAATGGAAATACCAAGAAAAAAGTTAAGCCTGAAAAAAAGAAAAATAAGAAAAAGAAATTTTTGGATACTTATGGTACCAACCTTACTTTTAAGGCTCAAAATAATGAACTTGATATGGTAATTGGACGTAGCAAAGAGCTTCAAAGAGTTGTTCAAATTTTAAATAGACGTTCTAAAAATAACCCTTGCCTAATTGGTGAACCAGGTGTTGGTAAGACTGCAATTGCAAATGCTTTGGCCTTAAAAATTGCAGCCAAAAACGTACCTGCTAAATTATTAAATAAAGAAGTTTACCTTTTAGATATGACTTCTGTTGTTGCAGGAACTCAATTTAGGGGTCAATTCGAGGCGAGAATGAAAGGAATTATTGGAGATTGTATTCAATATGGAAATATTATTCTTGTAATAGATGAAATCCATTCAATCATAGG
>CAKPLD010000006.1 GCA_934167225.1 uncultured Clostridia bacterium
AAAACTGCTATTTTTCCATCTCCATGGATGTATTTTTCTATTAATCCATCAGCTGTTTCAAATCTTACAAATCTACGTATGCTTAGTTTTTCTCCTATTTTTGCAACTTTGTCAACTAATACGTCTGATACTTTTTTTCCAGCCTCGTCTATTGATTCTTGTTCTAATAAACTTTCTACGTCTAGCGGATTTTTTAAAGCTACTTGTTTTGCAACTGCTTCAACAAATTCCTTGAATTCAGTGTTTTGTGCAACGAAGTCTGTTTCTGAGTTAACTTCTACAACTGCTCCAACTTTTCCATCTTCTGATACATATCCTAAAACTAGTCCTTCTGCTGCTATTCTGTCAGATTTTTTTGCAGCTTTTGCAATACCTCTTTCACGTAAAAGTTCGATTGCTTTTTCCATATCTCCATCTGCTTCTGTTAAAACTTTTTTGCAGTCCATCATTCCTGCACCTGTTTTTTCTCTTAATTCTTTTACCATTGCTGCTGATACCATAATTATCTCCTCCTAATTTAATTTTATTTAAAATTAGAGTAGAGCAGTTAAGCCCTACTCTTTATTTTTATTATTCTTCTACCTCAGCTACTACTTCTTCCATAGTTTCTGCTCCTTCTTGAGCTTCAACTTGTGCTTCTTCAAAGCTTTCACCTTGTTTTCCTTCGATTACTGCGTTTGCCATAACATCTGTTATTAATTTAACAGCTCTTATTGCATCGTCATTTCCAGGTATAGCATAGTTTAATACTTCTGGATTGCAGTTTGTATCTACTATTCCAACTGTAGGTATATTTAATTTTTTAGCTTCGTTTATAGCATTGTATTCTTTTTTAGGATCTACTAGGAATATTACTCCTGGCATTTCTTCCATATCTTTTATTCCACCTAAGTTTGTTTGAAGTTTTTCCATTTCTTTCTTTAATAAAATAACTTCTTTTTTAGGTAATACTTCGAATGTTCCATCTTCTTGCATTTTTTCTAAGTCTTTTAGTCTTTGTACTCTTGTTTTGATTGTTTTGAAGTTTGTTAACATTCCTCCTAACCATCTTTGGTCAACATAGTACATTCCACATTTTTCTGCTGCTTCTTTGATGCATTCTTGTGCTTGTTTTTTTGTTCCTACGAATAGGATTGTTTTTCCTTCTTCTGCTTGACTTCTTATGAATTCATAAGCTTCATCTAATTTTTTAGATGTTTTTTGTAAATCGATTATATGGATTCCGTTTCTAGCTTGGAATATGTATTCTGCCATTCTTGGATCCCATCTTCTTGTTTGATGTCCGAAATGAACACCTGCTTCAAGTAATTGTTTCATTGCAACTACTGCCATTTTTAATTCCTCCCTTTTTGTTATTTCTTCCATATTGTTCACGGCTTTCAAAGACCTTTTTAGGCACTCCTTTGATTTGCTCCCAATATGTGTTTTTTTAACGATATGTATTCTATCACATTTTTTATGTAAATGCAAGTGTTTTTTATTTTTTTTCGTAAACTATTATGTCTATTGTATCAACATATCCAGCTTCGTTGTAATTTAGTTTTATATTGTATGTGTCGTTGCTGTCTTCTATTGCTGTTGCTATTTCGTTTGCCTTTGCTTCGTTTTTCTCTCCTTCTTTTATGAATAATTTTAATTGTTTTCCATTTACAACTTGGTAATCTGTCATGTTTTCACCTGCTGTTTTTATTAATTTTTTTACATATTCTTTTTCTACATCTTCACCTTCGTATAATACAAATTTATTATTAAATTTTTCTTTTTGTAGTTCCATGTCATCTTGCTGTTCTTGCTGTTTTTTCTGTTCTTTTTCATCTATTTTTAAAATGATTTTATTTAACATTTTTGTATTAAGAACTGATTGCGTATTTTCCAAACTTTGTATAGCTCTATTTTTTAAATTGTATAGTATTGATAAAGCCTTTCCTCCTTCATAATCACTTAACAATATGTTGTTTGTTTCGTCAAAATTCATTGGCAATGCTTCATCTGCTGATAATTTTATGTCTGTTTTCGATGTTAAATCTATATTACTAATTTCTTTGCTTTTATAATTTCCTGTTATATCAAATGTCATTCCTTCGTTCGATTGTGATGTATTAAGTGTTGCCTCTAGGCTTTCTTCTGGATTGCTAAATCCAATAATTCTTTTTCTTCCTTGATCATTTTCTATTTTTCCTAATTTATAAGTACGTACTTCTTCTTGCTGATCTACTAGCTTTGTTTCTTTGTAATCTAATACTTTTCCTTCTCTATTATCTAAATCTAACAAATATTCTTCACTATCAGATTTTAGTACTGTTCTTACTGTTGTTCCTTTTTGAACATAGACTGTTATTGTTATTTTGCTGTTATCTTCGCCTTGATATTCTAATCCATCAATTTTTTCCTGAATCTTGCTTGTATAACGTTCTTTTAGGCTTTCTCCTTCTTTTTCTACCAATCCTGCTTCTTTTATTTTTGAATCTACATTTTCTATTTTTCCTAAAATAATTTTATCATTTAACGCTTGATTCAATATTTTTCTGTATAATTTATCAAGTTCATTTTTAGTTAAATTTAGTGTATATGCTGTTGTATCTACACTTTCTTTATTTGTTAGTGTAACTACTGTATTCTTTTTTGCTGTGTAGTGACTTTTGTCTATATCTGTTAACATTAAATTTACATATGTTTTTGTTAGCTCTTGAATTTCGTCATCAGAAAAATCTAAAAGACCAGTAACTGCAACTCCTTGTAATTTTTCTGAAAACATGCTTCCATCTAACCCCATACTTGATACAAAATATGATACAGTTGCATTTTTTGCACTAACAAATTGCTGAACTAGATTTGATAATCTAAATCCATATATATTGTTTTGCCCTAGTAAATCTACAGACATGATCACATCATTTCCGTATGATGCTGTTATATTTCTATATGATGCTTGTTCTTGTGCTTTGCTTATTCCTGTTTCTTTTATTTTATATACTTCTTCTTCGTCTGTTTCTTTTTCTAAGTATTTTAAGGTTGCTTCTGTATTTGCATTGTAATTTATACTTCCTAATAAGTCGATGTTTGCTTCTTCTTTTGATAAGTCATATGCCTCCATAAAATTCTCTATATTCTGAGCCATGTATTTTTGGAATAGTAATTGGTTTGGTTTTAATAAGTCTGTTGTAAAATATAGTGCTGTTCCTCCAATACCTACAATAAATATAAGAATAACTAAAATTATTATGATTATTTTTATTTTATTATTTTGCATTCAATTTTCCTCCATAAATTAATTTCTTTGCTTTACAGCTTCATATACTATGATTCCTGTTGATACAGATGCGTTTAAAGATGTTACTTTTCCCTTCATTGGTATTTTAACTAGGAAATCACAGTTTCTTTTTACTAGTTCGCCCATGCCTTTTCCTTCATTTCCTATTACTATTGCAATTGGACCTGTTAGGTTTTGATCGTAATAGTATTTTTCTGCATCTATTGCTGTTCCACAAACCCATATTCCTTTGTCTTTTAGTTTTAGTATTGTGTCTGTTATGTTGTTTACCCTAGCTATTTTCATGTATTGTAATGCTCCTGATGCTACTTTACTTACTGTACTATTTACTTGTGCTGCTCTTCGTTTTGGTATTATTATTCCATGTACTCCTGCTGTTTCTGCTGTTCTTATTATTGCTCCTAAATTGTGGGTATCTTCTATTCCGTCTAATATTAGTATAAATGGATCTTCGTTTCTTTCTTTTGCTGTTTCTATTATGTCTTCCACTTCTGAGTATTCATATGGCGGAACTACTGCTATTACACCTTGATAGTTTTCGGTTTGTGCCATCATGTCCATTTGCTTTTTGTCTTTTTGCACTATTATTACTTTTTTTTCATTTGCTTTTGCTATTATTTTGTTTATTGATCCTTTTAGTTCTCCTTTTGTTATGTATATTTTGTTTATGTCTTTGTCACTTTCTAGTAGTTCTAGTACTGCATTCCTTCCTTCTATTTGGTCTTCAAATATTTTTTCTAGATCTTTTATTATTTTTTCTTCTTTGTCTTCTATTCTTCTATTTTGATTTCTTCTTTCCATTGAACCTCTTCTATCTATTATTCCACGGGTTTTTTCTCTTCTTTCTTCTTTTCTTCTTGTGTTGGTTCTTCTTTCTTCTTGATTTCTTTTATTTTTTGTTCTCATTTTTTTCCTACTTTCTTTTTGTGGTTTACATGTAATAGTATAACATATTTGTTGTTTTTTTTGTAGTGTTTTGGGAATTTTTTTTGTTTTTTGTATAAAAAGAAAGGAGGTAACCGAGAGTGCAAGTTTGCACCGTTTACTCGGTTACCTTTTTAGGTGGTACTTAGGTACCCCATAGGGCACCAATTATACGCTTTGCTCCTTCAGGATCTCCCCCCAGCGTCATATCTATCGCAGCATATACTACGATAAATATATATAACAGCCACAGAGCGCCTGCCCCCGCGATAATAAAAGCCTGGGGTGTAAATTTTTTCTTTAGCGATAGTATCGCCATATATACTATCGCTACAACTATAACGGTAGCAACAACCTGCCACATCAGTCGAGCTGGCCTTTCGGGATGTGATGTTTGTAACAATACCATATTGGCTTTCACCCGTTCGAGCCATTCCGTATGCTCTACTAACTTCCAGGCCGTTGCGCCAATAATACCGATATAAGATTTTTCCAAAATATTTTTAACCTTTGCCATCTTTACCTTCCTTTCTTATTTCAGTATTGACTTTGTCTGCTTATATATATTACTATACTACTTTTGTATATTTTTGTCAATTAAATTTACATAAAGTCTTGTATTTTTAATAATTATGTGTTATCATATAATTGTACAAAATTCAGAGCATTCACAGCACGCTCAAAGATTTTTTTGTTTTTTGGGAGGGGCTGTGGTTACCTCCCGAAAAAGGAGGTTAATTCATGACGGAAAACGAATGCAGACTTTTAATGGCTAACGGTTGTATCATCCCAGTGAATGACGAGAACTTGGCCGAAGTTCTGTTGGCTGTCACAGAAACTGTTCGCGTCCTCAATGAGGAAAATTATTTCTCATCAACAGAGGCCGCCTGCAAGGCCACTTATTCATTACATACAATGATGATGACTGAGCTGGCCGACGGCAATTGGGTTTTCGAATCCCCTTTAGCCTATGATCTGAACATTTTGATCTTCAATATTCCAAAACTTAATTTGGGATATTGCATGAGCGATATGAGCAGAGAGGAGTTAAGAAACCTGCTCACTATGCTCCATTCTATTGCTCAGATTGATGAAAATGACGTACGTAAATTGGTTACTATATACAGTTCTACTGTAAAGTAACCCACAATCACCCTCTCTCTTACATTGTGTAATTACACAATGTAAGAGAGACATTTTTATATTTTCCTCATTTATTATATACATCATTATTTTTTAGTATTTTATTTATTTTTCAATAGTGTTAATTTTAATTATCCCGTATAATTTACATAACATCTTTATTTTTCTTTTATTACATGTTATCATATAATTGTACAAAAGTTCAGAGCATACACAGCACGCTCAAAAATTTTTTTGTTTTTGGGAGGGGCTGTGGCAACCTCCTGAAAAAGGAGGTTGCAAAAAATGAACACTGAGATGTTAAAAGAAGACCTGTTAAAAGGTGAGGCTCTGTATGTGACTCAGCACAATATCGATGAGACCATCGAATGTGCGATCCGTGCGCTTCTATCATTAGAAGCACAGCCTGATTGTCCTTTGGACAAGGCACGTGAAGCCTTTAACATCATGAACGTCGTTCAGCTCTTAAGGTTCGATTTTGAGCTGGTAGTCAGCGACAGAAGAGAGTATGTTGATACCATATTCGAGGATTTCTCGAATATCATTAACAGACATCCTGTCCTTGTTTTTTACTCCTTATTATGGGAGATCGACAACGAGGTTTTGGAACAGATTGCCAAGGCTATAAGAATTAGCCAAGCTTTCGATTCTGCTGAACTCGAACTCATGCTGTCTCTCCTTGTACATAAGGAGTAACAACTTCCCCCGACATTGTGTAACTACACAATGCCGGGGTCCTTTTTAAATTATTTCTTACATCTCTTCAACTCGCAATCTCACAAATCCATTACCACTCACAACCTATTTTCCCAACAAATCATCCATATCATACAATCCATTTTCCTTACCCACAATAAATTCCACAGCTCTAATTGCACCTTCAGCAAAAACATTTCTAGAATAAGAAGTATGAGTAATTTCAAAAGTTTCCGATTCACCAAAAAACTTAACAGAATGTTCACCAACAATATTACCACCACGAATTGAAGTCATGCCAATTTCGTGTTTATCTCTCTTTTCATGTTTGCTATGTCTATCGTATTCACAATGGTATCCACCACCTAAAGACTGATTTATAGCATCTGCAAGCATTTGGGCTGTTCCACTAGGGCTGTCTATTTTTCTGTTATGATGAGTTTCTACAATTTCAATATCTGTTCCTTTTAGTTTTGGGGCAATTTCTTTAAGAATATGCTCAAATAAATTTATACTAAAAGACATATTGGCAGATTTAAAAATTGGAATAGATTTAGAATATTCAGCAATTTTCTTTTCTTCTTCTTCATTAAAACCTGTTGTTGCAATTACTACTGGTATTTCATTCTTTTTAGCATATTCTAACATATTTAAAGTTGCAACAGGTACCGAAAAATCTACTATAACATCTGGTTTTTCATTAATTTGTGAAAGATCTGTATATACAGGGTATGTCAAATCTCCATTATCTACTCTATCTGCTCCACATTTTACTATCATATTTTCGTTTTTATCTACAAGTTCACTTACAACCTGTCCCATTTTACCATTACAACCATTTACCATTACTTCAATCATTTTATTATTTTCTCCTTTTCCTCTTTGATTTCATTTTTCTTCTCTTTTATTTTTATAAATGCCTCTGCAATTGCAAAATATTTATCTACAAATGTTAATATAAATGTTTCCTTATATTTCGGAATTGCTGGTGTTACAGGCCACATATGTTTTATTATCATGTCTTTTTCTTTATCATTTAAATTTAAAATTTCAGATGCTTCCTTAAATGCTGTTTTTCCGTGTGTATATGCATGAAGGCCTTTTCTTCCTCTTTCGCGTTTTCTCCAGTCATATAAAAATAAGTCATGCACCATTCCTGCTCTTGCAGCAGATATATAATCTAAATTATGTTTTTTGCAAATTAAATATGTATTATATGATACAAATAGACAATGATAAAAACAGTTTATATTATAATGTTGCCTATATTTTTTCATTTGCTGTACTTTTTCTTTATTTAGTATTTCATTAATTATTGACATATATTCTTTGTCATTAAATATTTTGTTTATATCTCTAATCAATTTAAAACTCTCCTTGTTTAACTTTATAGTAAGTCAGGATGTAAACAATAATTATTTATTATTTGCATCCTGACTTTTTCGTCTTGTGGTATTTTTTATTTTAATTTTTCTATACATTCTTTAAGTATTTTTTTATTGTTTTCACTAAGATTTACAAGTGGTAACCTTGGACTTCCAAAATTATAGCCACAAATGTTTAAAGCTTCTTTTACTGGAATTGGATTTACTTCTGAAAATAGTGCATTTATTAGTGGTATTGCATCTATTTGCATTTTAGAAGCTTTTTTTGTATTTCCTTCAAAATAACTATAACACATTTCGTGCGTATATTTTGGTCTTATGTTTGAAAGTACTGATATTACGCCAATTCCTCCTATTGATAAAATCGGTACAACTTGGTCATCATTTCCTGAGTAAATGTTTAAATTATCACCACATAAATTAGCCAATTGAGCAATTTGAGATAAATCTCCACTTGCTTCCTTTATTGCAACTATATTTTCAATTTCAGATAATTTTAATGCTGTTTCAGGTTTTATATTTACTCCAGTTCTACTTGGTACATTGTATAATATAATTGGTAATTTTGTATTTTTTGCAATTTCTGTATAATGCTTTACTAATCCTTCTTGTGTTGTTTTGTTGTAATATGGTGTTACAATTAATACTCCATCTACACCTATTTTTTCTACTTTTTTGTTCATTTCTATAACACTTTTCGTATTATTTGACCCGGTTCCTGCAATAATTGGTATTCTTCCTTTTGCTGTTTTTACTGCACATTCTATTGTTTGTAATCTTTCTTCTTCTGTCATTGTAGCAGATTCTCCTGTTGTTCCACATACTATTATGCTGTCTACACCTTCTTTTATTTGTTCCTCTACAAGTTTTTGGAATTCTTGTAGGTTTACTCCATTTTCTGTAAATGGTGTTGCAATTGCTGTTCCACAGCCTTTAAATATAATTTTTTTCATAGCGCAAGCACGCTCCTTTTTTTGTTGTTTAGTATTAATTATATTTATAAAAAATACTAAAAATGATTTTTATTCATTTTCTGTATTATTGTTTGTTGTATCATTTGTATCATATTCAAACCATAGCCCTTTTTTCTTTAATAATGCTATTGTTTCTTGGTGTTGGTCATATGTATCTGAGAAATACATATCTCCATTTTTGTCTGCAACAAAATATAAATAGTTTCCATCTGTTGGGTTTAAAGCTGCTTTTATTGCCTCTTCAGATACACTTGCAATTGGTCCAACTGGTAATTTTCCTTCCATATTTGGTCCTCTTGTATTGTATGCATTATATGTGTTTATTTCTTTAGCATATAGATCTCTTTCTCCCATATCTACTCTAATTCCATAATATGTTGTTACATCACTTCCTAAAGACATATTTGCAGCAAGCCTATTGTATATTACTCTTGCTATTTGTGCTCTGTTTTCACTATTTGTTCCTTCTAATTCTATTATTGATGATATTGTTAATATATCATGTACTGTATAGTTTCCAACAGAACTTGTTCCTTTATATTTGGTTAAAATTTTGTCCATTTTGTCTAACATTTTTTCAAAAATTTCTTTCACTGTTACATCTTTATTTTCAAAACTGTATGTGTCTGGATATAAATATCCTTCTAATGGATAGTATATACTTTGGTTTTGAATTTTGTTAGTTAAAAACCAATATTTATCTATTATTGATGCAATATATTCTTTATTTTCTAGTAATTGGTATACATCATTTGCTGTGTTATTTGTGTTTTCTGCTATGGTTGAAGCAATATAACGCATATTTTTTCCTTCTAAAAATGTTATTGTTACTGTTTCATCCATTACTTTTCCAGTAGCTAATGTGTTTAGCACTTCTGGTAGATCATCGTTTCCTGTAAATAAATATTTTCCAGCTTGAAGGCTTTGTCTTTCATGTAACCCAATATAGATTTCTGATGCAAGTTTGCTTTTTATTACACCTTTTTGTTCTAGAATACTTAGTATTTCTTTTGTGCTTGTTCCTGATTTTATTTCTACTACTGCTTGTATATCTTGAGATTCATCTTTATTTGGCTTTTTTATTGATATATTGTACCATATTATTCCTGAAATTACTGCAATTACAATTATTAAAAATATTACCCCTAAAATTATAAATCCTTTTCTTCTCATTGTACTTCCTCTTTCTTTAAAATATTACTTTTATTCCACATTCTTTTAATACGGGAACAATTTCTATTTTAAACCTATCATAATTTGATTCATCTGTTCCATTATATAAAATCTTTAAGTATATCTTATCATTTTTTATCGCTTCTTGCAATATCCTATTGATAACATTTTCTCTTTTTTCAAATGTTGATATATTTTCTTTTGTTATGTCATATTCTAGTTGTTTCTCAACCCCCGTATTTTCGCTATTTTCTTCTTTTATGTCTTCTCTCTCTGTTATGAAATTATCTAAATATTTCTTTTTTACATAACCTATTTTTCCATTTTGAGTCCTTACTTTGGCCATTTTATTTTCTTCACTTATATATATTAGCCAATTTCCTTTTTTTACTTTGTCCACTGTTTTCGAGTTTTCTCTGTTTGTTTCTTTTATTTTTACATTTTTTGTTACATATGCTTTTACTAACTTTTTATTTAAAGAATCTATTGTTATTGTATTGCTTGCTTCTGTATATTTAAATTCATAGTCATAAACGTTTTCTAATTCCGAAATTGCTATGTAGTCTTTACCATTTTCTTCTATTACTCCATCTTTTATTTTTTGTGTTGCTCCATTTATTTTTACATTTTCATCGTCTTTTTTTAGTGTTACCACTTTTTTGGGACTTGTTGTTATTATTAAATCTGTTTCGCTTTCTTTATATATTGTGCTATCTATAAATTTTTGTATGTCTTCAAAACTCATATATATTTGGTCGTTTTCCTGTTTTATTTCATCTTGTAAATCTTCTGTAATATTTTCGTTGTTTATTATTACCTGCATTTTATTGCTTTTTTCTTCTTTTTTATTAATTTTTATTCCAATTATAATTATAAAAATAAATGCAATAATAAAAGCTATTTTTTTATAGCTTTTATTATTGCTTTTCTTTTTATGTTTAGAACTATTTTTTGCCATTGATTTCTCCTTTTTTATTTCTTTTTCTACATTTTTCTAAACACACCTATAACTTTTCCTAAAATTTTACAATCTGGAACTATTATAGGATCCATTGTTTGATTTTCTGGTTGTAGACGAATGTGATCTTTTTCTTTGTAAAATGTTTTTACTGTTGCTTCATCTCCTATTAATGCTACAACAATTTGACCATTTATTGCATCTGATTGTTTTCTTACTAGTATAAAGTCTCCATCTAAAATACCAGCTTCTATCATGCTTTCTCCTCTTACTGTAAGCATAAAACATTCTGAATTTCCAACAAAGTCTATTGGTATAGGAAATGTATCTGTTACATTTTCTACTGCTAAAATTGGCATTCCTGCTGTTATTTTTCCTACCATAGGTACATCTATTAATTCTTTTTCTGAATAGAAATTTTTTGGTGTGTTGTCTACTGGTTCTCCATTTCCACCTTTTAATAATTTTAATGTCCTTCCTTTTTTGTCTTCTTTTTTTATGTAACCTTTTTCTCTTAGTTTTGCTAAGTATCCATGTACTGTTGCTGTTGAACTTAAACCTACTGCTTTTCCTATTTCTCTTACTGATGGTGGGTATCCATCTTCTTTTATTTTTTTTTCGATAAATTTTAGTATTGATTTTTCTCTTCTATTTAATTCCTGTGCTTTTCTTGGCATATCTATCACTCTCCACAATAAATTTGGAAATATAATACCATACAAAATTAATTTTGTCAAACAGAATTTTGCAATAATTTTTGTCTAAATTACTTTAAATTCATTTTTTCCATCAAATTTTATCATAACTATTTTTGTGTAATTTTCACTAGATGGTTTGCCTATTTCTTTTATTATTAAACTTCCTTTACATTTATTCAATGTATCAAAAGTATTCATAAATCCCATTCCTGTTCCTCCTTCGTCTTTGTAAGTGGTACATGGCCTTTTTCCTAGATTCTTAAGAATCTCTTTTTCAAATTCTATCCCTGAATCATACACATATAAACCATAACATTCTTCTATTTTTCCGATTCTTACCATTATGCTTCTATTTATATTTTCTGAATGGTTTATTGCTATAATCGCATCTTTTACATGGTCTGCAATTAGTATCTCTAGCTGGTCTTGGCTTATTATGTTGTTTATTATGTAATACACATTTCCTTTTACTTGAACGTGAAATTCAATGTTATTTTCTATGCATTTTTCTCTTTCAAATTCTATTATGTTGTCTATTTTTTCTATACCTGTTTTGGTTATTTCTTCATTTGGCCTTTTGTATAGTTCTTTTTCTATGTCTGCCATTTGGTCTTTTATTTTTGTTATGTCTTGCTCTTTTCCTTCTTTTGTTAGTTTGTTTATTTTATATTCTAATATTTGTTGCTTATGTGCTAGGCTATGGCTTGTTTTGCTGAATTTTAAGTTTTCTTCTTCTAACATTTTTATTTCTTTGTCTTTTTTCTCAATTTCTTGTTTGTTTTCTTCAAGTTGTTTTTGAAGTAATTTTTGTTTGTAGTATACGTTGAATGATTTTTTGATTGTTATTAATAGAACTATTACTTCTACTATAATTACTGGAGTTATATTCATAACAAATTTTATATTGTTTGTAGATAATAATGTAATTAATAATATTATTATCAAACATGCATTTAAAATCATTATATCTACATACTCATTTTGTGCATTTCCTTTTAAAAGGCTTATTCCGTATTTAAATTTTTTTATCTTAAACATACAAACAATCAATAAAAAATGTATAATGATTATTATAATTAAGTTAATTTCATCCAGTGAAATATGTATAATTTCATATAATATATAGCTTAAAACAATTGCTACAAAAAAGATACTGTAGTTGATTGTTATCGAAAACATTGTTGTACATATTCCCTTTTTTACATTATCCTTTGAAAAGACTATACCAATTATTATAGTTAGAAGCATAATGTTTATAAAACTTGCCAATTTACTTTTTATTAGCACACATAGTACGGATGATATTGTTATTATAAATATTTTTGTAATTGATTTTATGTTTAATTTTTCTTTTTTGTTAATTATTTTGAAATTTGTATAATATGTTATTACTGCAATCCATATGTTTTTTATTATTTCTATATTTAAATTCTCTTCCATTCTTTTCCCTTTTTATTTCTTTTTTTTGCTTATTATATATTAGTTTTTATTTTTGTTCAACTTTTTATAAAAATCGAGTCAACTATGATACATCTTGACGCTTACTTTAAATCTATAATATATTTTTATATTCATAAAAACAAGCGAACATAATGTTCGCTTGTTTGACTTATTGGTATTCCAGCCATACTCCGGCTGTTCTGTTGGGGCAATTACAAACTTCATTCCATCTTTCTCCCTTTTTTAAATTTCCCTTCCGGTACCAACCGCAATACTTGCAGTATACTTCGTATCTAACTTTTCTTGCCCCTCCTTTGAACTCATACCAATCTATGAGTCCTTCTTCTTTCTCTTTTTTTATTATTTTTTCGTTTGCTTTTACCTTCACCTCTTTTCCATCCTTTGTCGCATCCGTATATATGTATGTTCCGTCTGCTTCTATCGTCATTCCCTCTCCCATAGGTGCCAATTCAATTTTTTCTTCCGATATCTTACTGCTACTTGTTCTTGCAACACATATAGTCATAATAATGACTATAATCATCATAATTGTTTTCTTTAGTTGTTTTTTCATATCAAAAAACCTCCTGAAAATTTTGTGTAATTACCTTTTCTATTAAATATTATACCTTGTTATTATTTTTATGTCAACCTTGTTGTATTACTTATAAATCGCTAATGTCTATATCTTTTATAGAATAAAAACAGGCAAACATAAAGTCTGCCTGTTTTTGGTTACGCATCCTTCGAGAAATCGAGGCTTATTGCCACAGATTGCAAGCATCCTTGGCATACCCAATTCACCTGCTTCACCATCGGAACTAAGAGATCCGTCGTATTGTTGCATTGCTTACATTTGCAATGTACATCTACTTTCTCCTGTGTTCCTACCGTCTCTACCGCATATTTCAACGGTAAACTACGCATCTTTACATTAAAAGCTTGATCGCTTTTAATCGTTACCTCAACCCAACTATCTGAGTCTAGGTATACATATTTCCCCTTGTCTTCTTTTGCCTCCCGTACATTCTCATCCACGGGTTGCTCACATCCTGACAATGTAAGCAACGCTATAGTTGCAATTACAATTGCAGCTATAATTTTTTTCATAATAAAAACTTCCTTTCCGGCAATTGCCATCAAAATTCAATTATTATTATAACATCATCATCTTCTAACATCAATAATTTTCACAATACTTTCACAAAAAAAACTACAGAGAACAAATTCTGTTCCCCATAGCTTTTTACTTAAAACCACTTCATAATCCAACGAGCTAATCCTTCATACCATTCTTTCATCAAAAATCACCACCTTTCTGTTCACAATGTTCAAATCTGTTTGTTAACATAAAGATACCATCAAATGAGCAAAAATTAGCGGTATTTTCTGATGAAGAAAAATGGCAAAAAATGAAAAAATATAGAAAAAAATAGAACGTACATTCGGTTGTACGCTCTATTTTTTGGTTTATTTGTAAACTAAATTACAAATAAACCTATATTTTCTTTTTTATCTTATTCACATAATAATATATAAATTCCATAGGAGTTGGAACCCCTGTATCTAAATTTATTCTAGCTGTATAATAAACAATTAAATCCTCTGGTGGAGTTATTCTCCAAGCATGTATTATTGCATTCTGAATCCCATTATTTATTGTAGTTGCAGATTTTTTATACTTTTTCACTAAATATTGTATAACACTTATTTTATTACTATCATCTTGTAACAGATGAAAAATAGCATCATATATATAATCTCTACCTTTAAGTTTCGATGTAACACCTATTAATTCCAATTCTTCATTAATTAAGTCTGAAATTTTGTCTTCTTCGTTTTCTAACGTGTCAGTTAGCAATTCTGTTGTTTTTCTTCCCTCAGAATTTCTTAAATTAATAAAATTATTTAATACATGTTCACTTGAATATTTAGGATTATCCTTATATAAAATTATGTCCACGCCATTTCTATGTAATATATCATAAGTTCTTTTTGAGTTTACATGTGTTGTAACTATTACAATTGGCACATAATTTAAATTTAATTTTCTTAGATTTGATAAAAATTCCAAAGAATCAATACTTCCTGTTTCGCTATTATTTAATTCTAAATCTAAGACAATTCCTTCTGGATGTTTTGTTTTGACAATTTTTAACCCCTCAATATCAGAATCTGTTATGGCTATAATTTCAATATCTTCTCTTTTTTTAGCACATTCTTTGAATAAATTACAGTCTTCAATGTCATCTTCAATAATTAAAATTTTCATTGGTCTATTTTCCATAAAAATTCTCCTTTCACATATATTTTTCATTTTTATACCATAAAATACTAAAAATTTCCATATGTACACATCACTTTTTTCCAACTTTTTGTATATAATATATGTTAAAATTATATTTGGGGTGTGATTTTTATGAGTAGAAATTTTGATATTAGCCAAGAAAAACAAGAACAAATATTGCGTGGTAAAAGAATTAAATACATTAGAGAAAATGAACTAAAATTAAATAAAACTGATTTAGCAAAACAAATTGGCATCTCCAGTCAATTTCTAGGTTTAGTTGAAGATGGTAAAAGTAATCTTACATATAGAAGTATCAGACTTCTTAGAAATTTAACAGGTCACTCTGCTGACTACATCTTGTTTGGTCTTGATGATAGTGTTATAAAGGAAACTAAAATATTTTTACAAAGATATGATGAAAAAGAACTTAATGGAGCTTTAGATATGCTTAAGGAACTGTGTTTTGTATTAAGTCGCAAATAATACAAAATAAAAAAACATTCTAAATTAATTTTTAGTAATAATTTATTCACTTGAATTAAGTGAAATTGTTCTTAAAAATTAATTTAGAGTATTTTATATTACGCCAAAAATACTTTGGCTACATTTTCAGAAGCTTTTAATCCATCCATTGCGGCGGACATTATGCCACCAGCATATCCTGCACCTTCTCCTGCTGGATATATTCCTAGAATTTCACTTTGGCCATCTTCATTTCTTAAAATTCTAATTGGAGATGATGTTCTTGTTTCTATTGCAGATAAAACTGTGCTTCCATCAGCAAAGCCTTTTATTTTTTTATCGAATTCTGTAAATGCTTCTTTTAATGCAATTGTAACAAATTCTGGTAGTATTTCTTGTAAATTAGCAAAGTTGTAATCTCCTTTAAATATGGGTGTAACATCTTCTAATTTTTCTGTTTTTTTATTTTTATAAAAATCTTTTAAAAGTTGAACAGGTATTTTTCCTTTTCCAATTTCATATGTCTTTTCTTCCAATTTTTCTTGAAATTTTAAACCTCCGAAAATGTTTTCTTCAAAATCGCTTGGTAGAACTGTTACTACAATTGCCGAGTTTGCTGTTTTTGTATCTCTATTATGATTACTCATTCCGTTTATAGCAAGCCTATTCTTTTCTGATGATGCATTTACAACATATCCGCCAGGACACATACAAAATGAATATACTCCTCTTCCATTGCTTGCATGATATGTTAACTTATATGAAGCTGGTGGTAGTTTTTCTTTAAACTTCCCATATTGTGCATAATTAATTTTATCTTGTAAATGCTGTACCCTTACTCCTATAGCAAATGGCTTTGGTTCCATAGGTAGTTTATTTTTTTCTAGAACTCTAAAGGTATCTCTTGCACTGTGTCCTATGGCTAAAATTAATACTTCTGTATCTAGTATTTCTTTATTGTTTATTTCTATGTTTTTTACATGTCCATTTTCTATATTTATGTTTGTAAGACAAGCATTGTATCTTATTTCTCCACCCATCTTTATTATTTCATTTCTTAAGTTTATAATTACTTTTCTTAATAAATCTGTTCCTATATGTGGCTTATTTACATACAATATTTCCTTTGGTGCTCCCATTTTAACAAATATTTCTAAAACTTTTTTATTTCTTCCATATTTGTCTTTTACTAATGTATTTAGCTTTCCATCTGAAAAAGTACCTGCTCCACCTTCTCCAAATTGTACATTAGATTCTGGATTTAGTATTCCTGTATTCCAAAATTTTTCTACTGTTTTTACTCTGTTTTCTATTTTTTCTCCTCTTTCTAATATAAGAGGCCTATATCCATGTTTTGCAAGCATATATGCTGAAAATAAACCTGCCGGGCCTGAACCTACTATTATAGGTCTAGTTTTTAATTTTTGTGTTCCTGTAACCTTAAATTCATATTTTATATTAGGTGCTTTTAGAACGTCTTTGGATTTATTTCTTTTTAAAACTATATTTTCATTTTTTACTTTTACATCAATTTCGTAAGAATAAAAAATTTTATTTTTATCTCTGGCATCTATAGATTTTTTTACAATTTCAAATTCGTTAATTTCTTCTTTTTTTATTCTTAATTTTTTTGCACATTGTTTAATTATTTCTTCTTCATTTTCATCTAACGATACATTTATTTGTCTTACTCGAATCATGTTTTCCCCCTTATTTTATGCTTCTTCCTGCTATAATTCCTGTTATCCACGCCCATTCTAAATTATAGCCACCACAATCTCCATCTGCATCTAATAATTCTCCTGTAATATATAAACCTTTTTCCTTTTTAGATTCCATTGTTTTTGTATTTATTTCGCTTAATAGAACTCCACCTGTACATACTTGTGCTTTATCAAATGAATTTGTTCCTGTTATATTTAAGTCAAATTCGACAAATTTTCTTGCAATAGATGTTTTTTGTTTGTCAGTTAGTTCGTTCCATTTTGCGCTTTTTGAAATGTTAACTAATTTTAAAAATACATCTACAAGTTTATAGTTTATAACACTTTCCAAATTCTCCGCTATAGTTCGGTCTTTTAAGATTTTACTTCTTTTATCCATCCATATAATAAATTCTTTTATATTTTTTATGTTGAGACCATATAAAAAATTTATTTTAACTTTTTCTTTTTTCTTATTTTCTATCCCTCTTGCTACTCTACCACTTAAATTAAACACACAAATTCCACTAATTCCATAATTGGTAAGCTGTATTTCTCCTGTTTCTTCCCCTATATTTATCTCGTTTTCATATAATTTTATTTGTACATCGGTTCTTATTCCTTCCCATTCTTTTAGGTATTTTTCATTTGCTTTTAGTTGAACAAGTGCTGGCAATGGTTTATTTATTGTGTGTTTAAAATTTTTACATATTTCATAGCCCAATCCATCTGAACCTGTTTTTGGTGCACATCTTGAACCTGTAGCAATTATTATTTTATCTGATGTTACCGTATTTTGATCTTTTAATATAACTTCGAATTTATCTTCTTTTTTTGTTACATTAATTACTTCCGTATTTGTAAATATTTTTACATTTTGCTTTTTAGCCTCTAATATAAGTGCTCTTTGTATACTAACTGCTTGATTTGAATATGGGTAATAATATCCATTTTTTATTTTTGGTTCTATTCCTATGCTTTTGAAAAAATTTAATGCTTCTTCTTTATTTTTAGCATTTAAAATTTCTTCTATTTTTTCAATATTAGAACCTCTATAATGCCTTAAAGATTGGTCTTCATTCCAAAAATTACACCTTCCGTTACCTGTTGCTAGAATTTTTTTTCCACATATTTCATTTTTTTCTATTAATACAACTTCATTTCCATTTTTTTTAGCATATATACTTGCTACTATTCCAGATGCTCCTGCTCCTATTACTATTACTTTTTTCAATTTTTTCTCCTTTTTTATTTTTTCATATTTTTCATTTTTTTGCTCAAACTATAATCAGATTTGTGTACAAATTGTACCTTGTAAGTATGTTCAAATAGACTATTTTCGACATTTTTCTTGCTATACTTTTTTGTAATATATCAAAATAATTGAGGTGATTATATAATGACATTATCAGATGCTGTTCGCAAACGTATAAGATTTTATTTAGATGAAAATGGAATGTCAATATGGGCATTGTTTAAAGCTTCTGGAATCCCACGTTCTACACTTTGTTCTTTTATGAATGGTACAACAGAACTTATAAAATTAGATACCTTGTTACATGTTTGTGAAGGTTTTAATATAACTTTAATAGAATTTTTTAGTGATCCTGTTTTTAATGATGTTGAACAAGATTAATTTTTAAAAATAAATATCTTTTCGAAAGTATAATTCGAAAAGATATTTTTTATATTGACTCTGCTTGCACTATTACTCTTTGTTTGCTATCATCTGTACATGTTATTAATGTTATAATTTTTTTGCCATTTGTTATTTGGCTTGTACAGCTTGTATCAGATGGGTCAACCGTATATTTATCATATACAGAATATTTTAATGTGTTTTTATTTACATCTGTTATTTCTATTGTGTCTCCAACTTTTAATGTTGGAACTTTACTAAAGAATCTCTTATTTCTATAGTTGTGCCCTGCTATGCACAAATTTCCAACTTCATTTGGATTACTTCCCCAGAATTTACATACTGAAACTTTTAATAAGTCGTCATCAGTTTCTGAAAGTATTGGATAGTTTACATTTATAGATGGTATGCTAATTGTTCCTACTGTTTCATATGTTTTTCCGTTTGATGCAGTGTATTTATCTGTTGCATTTGTCGAGGTAGATTCTGGCGTACTTGCTACTTCGTTTTCTTGTCCATCATCACTTCCATCTAGTGCTATTATCCATGCATCACTATCGCTTTTTATTGTTGTTCCGTCAGCCATTCCTGTTAATATATCATTTGATATATCTGCATTTTTGTTTCTATCGTATTCAGCATATACGTAAAATGAAAATAAAATGACTATCAATATTATTGATATTATAAAATTGAATTTGTACATTTTCTTTTTTCTTTTTAATTCTGGAGTTATATATATTTTTTCTGTTACTAAAATTTGATTCATATATTCCTCCCTTACACTTATTTATTATATCATTTATTTTAAAAAATTAAAATATCTATTTTAAAAATTATTGCTTATTCTTGCAAAATCTTCTATTGTAAGTTTTTCTGCTCTTATATTTTCTTCTAGATTTAGTGTTTTTAGCTTTTTTAGTCCTTCTTCCTTTGATCTAAATACTCCTGTATTTACCAATGCATTTAGTAGGGTTTTTCTTCTTTGCATAAATGCACTTTTTATTATATTAAAAAATAATTTTTGATTTTTTACCTTAACAGCTGGCTCTTTTCTTAATTTTAAATTAATTACCTCAGATGTAACTTCTGGCATTGGTATAAAACATGTATTTTCTACTTCTCTTATTTTTGTAGATTCGCAGTAATAATAAACCGTATAGGTTATTGCTCCTGTATTTTTTCCTCCTGGTGTTTCTATTAATCTATCTGCTACTTCTTTTTGTATCATTACTGTTATGCTTTCAATATCTAAATTTTCTTCTAATAATTTCATTATTATTGGTGTGGTTATATAATATGGAAGATTTGCTACAATTTTTACATTTTCAATTCCGTTTTGCTCTTTTTCTTCTTTTATTATTTTGTTTAAATCCAATTTTAGCACATCTTGATTAATTAATTCTATATTATTATATGCAATAAATCTGTCATTTAATATTTTTATCATTTCTTTGTCTAGTTCGACACATATAACTTTTTTTGCTTTTTCAACCAAAAGCGCAGTCATACTGCCAAGTCCTGGTCCTATTTCTATTACTAAATCATTTTTTTCTATATTAGCTCCATTTACAATGTCTTCGATTGCTGTATCATCTATTAAAAAATTTTGACCTAAGCTTTTATTTGCTTTTATTTTATATTTTTTCATTATTAATTTTGTTTCTTCTAATACATTCATTTTTTTACCCTCTATTCCATATTTTACTATATTTCGCTTCTTAAATCAACCTTTTATGTCAACATTTTTCAAATGACTTAACTTATATTTATTTTTACTAATATAAATTTCAATTACATCGAATCTCATATATTCATTTTCAATATTATTTTTATGTATATAATATTTTACTGTTTTGCATATATGATTTTTTTTATATTCATCAACTGCTTCTCTTGGTTTTCCAAAACACAAATTGCTTCTCGTTTTTACTTCTACAAATACATATTCTTCCCCATCTTTGGCAATTATATCAATTTCTCCTTGTTTACATCTAAAATTTCTTTCAATTATCTTATACCCTATGTTTTCTAGGTATTTTGAACTTAGTTCTTCTCCTATGTTTCCCAATTCTTTTTTATTAATTTTTATTCACCTCTCACATACATATTTCCTGGTAATTTTAATATTTTTCCCTCAATTTCAAGTATTGTAAGTTCGTAGATTACTTCATTTACATTTTTATTGTATTTTTTTATAATTTCATTTATGTTTATAGGTTTTTCTGTTATTAAACCATATAGTCCTTCATTAGCATTTTTATTTTTTTCTACTTCTATTATATTTTTCCTCACTCCAAATTTATTCAAAAATTTATATTTATTAATAATATCACTTGGAGTTGTTACAAGGTTGGCAAATTCTTTTATGAGCTTATTGGTACCAATACTTTTGGGGTTATCTAAACTTCCAGGTATGCAAAAAACATCTTTTTCTTGTTTATTTGCAATTTTAGCTGTAACACTTGTACCACTTCTATATGCTCCTTCTATTATTAATATTCCAATTGATAATCCACTTACTATTCTATTTCTTTCCAAAAACTGTTTTCCATTTGCTTCTTTTAATGGTATATATTCAGATATAACACATCCTCCGTTATCTATTATTTTTTTATATAAATTTATATTTTCTTTTGGATATATTTTTTCAAATCCAGATGGTAATACTGCTATGGTTTTTCCTCCATATTTTATGGTTGTTTTATGTGCTATTGTATCAATTCCCATTGCCATTCCACTTACTATACTTAAGTCATATTTTACTAATTCTTTTACAAACTTTGTACACCATTTTTCCCCATATTCTGTATTTTTTCTTGATCCAATAACAGCTATACAATTAGAATTCAAAATTTTTTCGTCACCATTTACATATATTTGCTTTGGTGGATTTTTAATTTCCTTTAATTTTTTTGGATATAAATTATCATCTATATTTATTATTTTCAAAATCTACCTTCTTCCCCAATATTTTCTGTCTAATGATCTATATTGAATTGCTTCTGCTATGTGTTTTTTATTTATATTTTCTTCTCCATCTAAGTCTGCTATGGTCCTTGAAACTTTAAGTATTCTGCTATATGCTCTTCCGCTTAAACCTAATCTTTCGAAAGCCATTTTTAATAGTTTTTTTGATTCTTCATCTATTTTGCAAAATTTTTCTATTAAATTTGGTGTTAGCTCACTATTTGAGTGTATATTTAGATTTTTATATCTATCTAATTGGATTTTTCTAGCTTTATCTACTCTTTCCTTTATTTGTTTTGATGTTTCTCCTTTTTCCTCTGAACTTATTTTTTCGTATTCTATTGGTTTTACTTCAATATGTAAATCTATTCTGTCTAATAGTGGTCCACTTAGTTTTCCAATATAATTTGATATAGCTTTTTCCGAGCAATGGCATTTGTTTTCATCTGTTCCGTAATATCCGCATGGACATGGATTCATACTTGCTATTAACATAAAATTAGCAGGATATGTAACAGACATACTTGCCCTACTTATTGTTACATTTCGAGTTTCGAGTGGTCCTCTTAAAACTTCTAATGTACTTTTCTTAAATTCTGGTAATTCATCTAAAAATAATACACCAAAATGAGCCAAACTTATTTCTCCTGGTTTTGGATTTCTTCCTCCTCCAATTATCGAAATTTGCGAACTTGTGTGATGTGGTATTCTAAAAGGCCTTTTTGTAACTAGTCCAATTCCACTTTCTAATTGACCTGATACACTATGAATTTTAGTTATTTCTAAAGCTTCCTCAAATGTTAAATCAGGCATAATTGTAACTATTCTTTCAGATAATAAACTTTTTCCAGAACCAGGGGCTCCACAAAGCAAACAATTATGCGAGCCGTGTAACTGCAATCTCTAAAGCTCTTTTTGCGTTTTCTTGTCCTTTTACATCCGAAAAATCTATATTGTAATTATTCCTATTTTTAAATGATATTTCATAATTATTTATATATTGTTCTATATTATTTATTCCTTTTAAATAATCTATTAATTCTAATAAATTTTCTACTGGTATAATGTCTAATCCTTTAATAATTGAAGCTTCTAGTGCATTTTCTTTTGGAATTATAACTCTTTTTATTCCTAATTCTAAGGCTTCTATACACATTGGAAGTATACCATTTACCCTATTAATATTTCCATCTAAAGAAAGTTCCCCTAGAAAAATTGTACTTTCAAAATCTTTTATTTTAATAGACCTAATTTCTCCAATTGCAATTAAAATTCCAACAGCAATTGGTAAGTCGAAAAAAGTCCCCTCTTTTCTTATATCTGCTGGAGCTAAATTTACAACAATTTTTCTACTTGGAAATTCAATTCCTGAATTTTTTATTGCTAGTCTAACTCTTTCTTTCGATTCTTTTACCCTCATATCTGGAAGTCCCACTACATCAAAATTTGGGAGTCCTCCTGATACATCTGTCTGAATCTCTACTAAATAGCCACTTAAGCCCTCTAATGACATACTTTTTATTTTTGATAACAAATATTTATCCTCCTTTTTTTATAAATTTGTTGATTTTTATTGTAATTTACTATAAAATAATTGTAAAAATTAACCTAAAACTTTAAAGAATGGTGATTATTATGAACAAAAAAAATAAAAAACTTGCTAAAAAAGTTAAAAATAAAATAATAAAATCTAAAACAGATGACAAAATTGCAAAATTAAAAAGCAACTTAAATATCGAAAATGTTGTGTCTTTATCGAAATTAAAAATAATTTTAATTATAGTAATTACTCTATTTGTTTTACTTATTTGTAGACTATTTTATTTACAAATAATTGATGGCTCATATTTGTCTACATTAGCAACTAAACAACAAACTACGAGTGAAACAATTAGTAGTAAAAGAGGCAATATTTACGATTCAACCGGTGCTTCTCTTGCAATTAGTGAAACTGTTGATACAGTATCTGTAAACCCATCTAAACTAAAAAGCAAAAAACATTCTGACATAGATGAATTAAAAAAATTGCTTGCTCAAAAATTTTCTGAAATTTTTGGGTTAAATAGTGACGAAGTATTAGATAAACTTAATAATGCGTCATCTACTGTAACAATTGCTGAAAAAGTTGAAGAAGACAAGGTATCAGTTCTAGAAAATTGGATAACTGATAATAAAATTACTTCTGGAATCAATATTGACGAAGATTCTAAAAGATACTATCCTTATGGAACCCTTGCATCTCAAGTAATTGGATCATGTGGAACTGATAATCAAGGTTTAGCTGGAATAGAGTCATCATATAATTCTATTTTAAAAGGTACTTCTGGCGAAATTGTAATATCAAAAGATGCTTCACAAAGTGAAATTCCAAACTCACAAGAATCATTTATACCTGCCGAAAATGGATACAATTTAGCTCTTACAATAGATGTAAACATTCAATCTATTGTTGAAAAATATTTAAAACAAGCAGTTGAAGAAAACTCATGTTCAAAAGGTGGTAACTGTATTATTATGAATCCACAAACTGGTGATATTTTAGCAATGGCTTCATACCCAAATTACGATTTAAACTCACCTTTTACACCAACATCTTTTTATGCTAATAATTGGGACAATTTATCTAGTCAAGATAAATCTTCTAGAATTTACAATATGTGGGCTGTTCGTTCTGTTTCCGAAACATATGAACCAGGTTCTGTATTTAAATTAATTACAGCAGCTGTCGCACTTGAAGAAAATATTACAAAAACTGATATTGCAAATGATTTTTATTGCAATGGTTTTGAAACAGTTGCAGACAAAACAATTCAATGTTGGTATTATCAAGCCCCATATTATAGCAAACATGATGGAGAATCTTTAAGAGAAGCTTTAATGGATTCTTGTAACCCATCTTTTATACAACTTGGTAAAAGAATTGGTGCACCAACATTATATAAATATTATAATGCCTTTGGTTTATTTGACAAGACAAACTCTGGTCTACCTGGAGAAGCTTCTGGCATTTTCCACGAATTAGACAAAGTAGGTGCTGTTGAACTTGCAACAATGTCTTTTGGCCAAAGATTTACTATAACACCTCTACAAATGGTAACTGCAATTTCAGCAATTGCCAATAATGGTAATCTTTTACAACCTAAAATTGTAAAATCTATGACAAATACAGATACCGGTGAAGTAACAACTTTTGATGCTAATAAAGTTAGACAAGTTATTTCTTCTCAAACTGCTAATGAAGTTAAATCTATGATGAAATCTGTTGTAACTGATGGTACAGGAAAACATGCACAAGTACAAGGTTATTCAATTGGTGGAAAGTCTGGTACTTCTGAACCAGTTGTTGGAGATACAAGTTCTGGTTATACAACTTCATTTGCAGCAATTGCACCTATTGATAACACACAAGTTGTAATTTTAGTTACACTTTATGACCCTAAAGGTGATAGCCACCAAGGTGGACAAACAGCTGCTCCTGTTGTTTCTAAAATTCTTACAGAAGTTTTACCTTATATGGGTATTGAACCTGACCAAAAATAAAAAGATGGCATAATATATGCCACCTTTTTATTTTTTAATCTTTAGATTTTGTACTTTTCCTTATATTCCTGCAAAGCTTTTGCAACTTGATCTGGACATGATGTTCCTCTTTGTCCACATGGTATACCTTTCAAAAGCTCAATTATTTCATTGACTTTTCTTCCCTTTACTAGTGCAGATACACCTACTGTGTTTCCAGGACATCCTCCTATTACTTGTAAATCTTTTACAATGTTTCCTTCTATATCAAATATCATTTGCATAGAACAAACTCCTTGTGGCTCATATATATATTTCATTTTTCTTCACTCCTTTATTGTGTTAATCTATTAATTATTATATTAGATTTTCCTCAATAAATCAAGCACTAATTTTCTACTCCAATTATTATAATGTCATTTTGGTCTATTTCAATATTCTCAATCCTTTCTCTTATTTTTTGTTTTGAAAAAATTTTTGACATTTCAATGAAGTATATTTCCATATTTGCTTTTACACGTTCTAAATCATCCTCAAATAACTTTACAGAAACTTTATTAATATTTTTGGATTTTTCATTTGTCTCTGAAATTGATATTTTCTTGAGTTTTTTTAAATATTTTTCATATGCTAAATCACAAATGCAAAATAACGATTCTTTTATCTTACCTTGTTTTATAATTCTTATAAAAATCCTTTGTTTTTCACCATTTTTATTTATTCCGTTAAAATTAATTAAATAAAATTCATATTCGGATACGCCATGATATTTTTCTATATTTTCAAATTCCAGTTTTTCTAAATTTGTATTTATTATTTTATTTAGATATTTTATCATTTGTTCTTGGTTATTTTGCAATATTTTTAAGATAACTTGTGTAAAATTGTATGATTTATTATCTATATGAACCCTCCTTTTGTTATAATTTTATAGTCTTTAATTTCTTTTTCTTTGGTTCCAATTCATAATAAAAAATTTTCTTCTTTATCCCTCCTATGTGTATTTTTTTGATTAATTTTTTTGATTTTATTTGACTAAAAATTTGAAAAAAAAATTAATTTTGAGTTATAACCCTTTTTGATAAGCAATATTTTTTGTGTATGCATCCACTAAATCTATTGCTAAAAATTATATAATTGATATTTAAAGTATAAAGCCATCTTTTGTTTTTGTCAATAAAATTCGTCAAATTTATCCAAACTTTTCATCGCAAAATTCGACAAATTCCGCCTTTAGGTTCATTTTTGTTTTATCTCTTATTAATGTAATATGTTTGATTTATCTCTTTTAGTTATTTTCATCATAATTTTAGTTAATAAAAACCACAAATCACAAATTTATAAATATTTTTTCACAAAATTTTCACAAACATATTGTATTATAATTAAGAAATAAATTATAATAATAAAAAAATAGGAGGATATTATAATGAATGATAATGAATTTAAAAATGTAATAAGTAGTCCCAAATCATCTAATAAAGGTTCTTTTGGAAAAACAGTAGCAGTTCCATTTCTAAGTGGAGTATTAGGATGTAGTTTAGTTTTAGGAACATGTTTTGGAGTTCCTAGTATAAAAGAAAAACTATTTTCTGGAATAAGTGGTTCTACTTCTGCTCCAGCATCTAGTAGTTCTGCTACATCACTAAATTCTGGAACAGTAAATACAGATTTAGTATCTCTTTCAAAATACTCAGATACAGCAGTTTATGCTGCAAATAAAATATTGCCATCAATTGTAGGAATTTCAATTACTTATAATGTAACAAGTTCGTCTCCAATTTATGGTTGGTTTGGTCAAGGTCAAAATCAATCATCATCGTCACAGGCAACTGCATCTGGCTCTGGAATAATTATTAGTGATGATGGTTATATTGTTACAAATAATCATGTTGTTGACTCTTCATCAGAATCAACATATTATGACATATCAGAAGCAACATCTGTAAAAGTTTCTTTATATGGTGACGAAACACAATATGATGCCCAAATTATAGGAAAAGATTCTCAAACAGATTTAGCGGTACTAAAAATCGATAAAACAGGTTTAACTCCTGCTGAATTTGCAGATTCTGATAGTGTAAAAGTTGGAGAATTTGCAATGGCAGTTGGAAATCCTTTGGATTTAGGTACTTCTATCACTTGTGGTGTTGTTAGTGCTTTAAATAGGAAAGTTCAAGATACAGAAGGTTCAACAACTTATACTTGTATACAAACAGATGCTGCAATAAACTCTGGAAACAGTGGTGGAGCTTTAGTTAACAGCCAAGGTCAAGTTATTGGTATAAATACATTAAAGGTTGCAAGTACTGGTGTTGAGGGTATTGGATTTGCAATTCCAATTAATTCTACAACAGATATTATTGACCAATTGAAAACAAACCAAAAAGTAAAAAGACCTTACATTGGTATTTCTGGTAGAGACTTAGACGACGATACAGCAAAGAGATATAATTTAGTAAAAGGTGTTTATGTAGTTTCTGTTGATGAGTATTCTGCCGCAGAAAAAGCAGGACTTAAAACTGGTGACGTAATTATTGGAATTGATGATAAATCTATTTCTACTATGGATGAATTAAATGAAATTAAAAATACTCATTCTATAGGTGATACTGTTAAATTAAAAATCAATCGTGATGGACAGGAAAAAGAAATTGCGTTAACTTTAGGAGAACAAAATTCTAATTAATACTTTTTTCACATTGTTTTCACAAAATGGACAAAAAAATATTGTATATTATTACTAAGTTAATTGAAACATACAGTTAACTTAAACAAAAAGACATCCCCTTTTATTTTCAAAAACAGAGAAGCTTTCACTTCTCTGTTTTTTATTTTATTATTACTACATCATATTCACTGGTAAATTCATCATTTCCATAAGGATATATAATATATAAATATCCTTTTTGTCCTAAAATGTATTCTTTTGCATTTTCTATTTTAAATTCATCTTTATTCGTATCTCTAATAGTTACATTATAGCCTAATTCAGATAATTTAATATTTTGTTCTTGTGAGCTATTAATTTCACTTTTTATTCTATTATCGGCTTCTTGTGAATTTATATTTTTTTTGTTTATAATATCATTAATACTTACCATTTTATTTGTTTCCATATTATAATTATATGTTTGAATTATTATTCTTTCATTACTTTCTCCCTCTTTAAGTTCTGAAAGAATTATTAATGATAAAATATTGTCATTTTCGTATGCTTTGTATTTAACATTAAAAACTATATTTTTCCCACTTGTAGATGATAATACACTTTCTGATTTATCCTTAAATGTAGATTTTATCTGCTGATTATATTGTTTTGCAGTTTCTGTATTAATATTAAAATATGGAATTTTAAAATCTACAGTATAATTTTCTTCTTGCTCTTGAGTATTATATGCAACTAAAATAATATCTTGATCATTTTTTATTTTATTTACTGTTCCTTTGTATTCTGATATTATATCTATTTTATTATCAAATATATTCAAAAAATTTTCTTTTAATTCTTTAATTTCTTCGTCTTCTTTTTCCCTTGTTATTCCCACTATTAAGCCCAATTTAGCATCTTTAAAAAATTGCATATAAACAGCAACTCCTATTGCGATAAGGCAAATAACTAAAATAACTATGTATACTATATGTCTTAACTCAAATTTTCTTTTTTCCATTTCAGGTCTCATAAGGCTGTTCCTTCCTTTTTCTTTTTGTTAAATATTTTATTAAAAAATTCTATTATTTTTTCTTTAATTTTTTGGTACCATTTTAGATTATCATGCAATACTGGAAGATTATTATTTTCTATTGCTTCTTCTTGTACTATATCTTCTTTTTGGCTCTCTTCTATTTTTTCTGTTTCTAATTCATTTATATTTGCTTTTTCTACCTTTTCTGGTTCAATTTCTGTTTCTGTTATATTTTCTTCTATTTTCTCTCCCCAATATTTAGTTGCAATCCATGCTAAAATTTGTAAAGTTTCTGGCTGTAAATTTTGCTCCTCTAATGGTAATTCTTTCGAAATTACAGGTTTATATTCAGGATTAGCTTTTGATTTTAAAACCTCTAACATTTCTATTGGCAAAGCTTCTAATTTTTCTTCATCATCTAAAAATTTTAATATTTCTATTACCTCTGAATAGGCATTTTTATTATCTTGTTCCATTACATATTTTCCTTTCTTTTGTTATTTTTCTTTTATTTTTTGTCTTACATACTCATATAAAATTACTCCTGTTGCAATTGATGCATTTAAACTTTCTGTTTTTCCAAACATTGGAATAATTGCTCTTATATCTGCTATACTCTTTATTTCCTCAGATACCCCATTTGCTTCATTTCCTATTACTATAACATTTTTTTGTAAATTTATATCATATATTGATTTTTCTGTATTTAAATCTGTTACCATTATTTTAAAATTGTTATTTTGTAATTTTTTTAAAGTTTCTTTTAAATTTTCGCATTCTACTATTTTCACCCTAAATATCGCTCCCATTGTCGAACGAATAACTTTTGAGTTGTACGGATCTGTCGTTCCTTTTGATATTAAAATTTGTTTTAAGCCTACACTATCTAAGGTTCTTATTATTGTTCCCAAATTTCCTGGATTTTGCAAATCATCTAGGGCTAATATTATTTCTTGCTCTAAATCTATATTTTCGCCATTCTCCTCTTTTTCTATTACTGCTAAAACGCCTTGTGGCCTTTCTACTTCAGATATTAATTTGAATATACTTTCCGGTACTTGTATATATTCTATTTTTGTCAAATCTTCTTTTAAATGTTTTTGCACAAGTTCGCTATTTATTGCTTCTTCTGATATTATTATTTGCTTTATTTTAGCCTTTTCTTGTATTGCCTCTTCTACAATTTTTACACCTTCTATTATATATTCGTTATATTCCTTTCGGTATTTTTTTTCTTTTAACTTTATTATATGCTTAATTAGTTTGTTTTCTTTGCTAGTTATTTGTTGCATTTTTGTCTCCTCCCCATTTAAGAACCGTCCCCAAATGGGGAGTAGCTGTTATTATGATAACATTTTTTTGTTTTTTGTTCAAGTAATTATTAAATTAATTCTATTGGTATCAAATTATTATTTTTATCTAATGGAAAAATTTCTCTATTTAGGCAAATTACTCCACCATTTCCAACTGTTAGGCCAAATTTTTCTATCACATCAAAATTTTTTATTGCTTGTTTTCCTGGATTGTAACTTTTCTTGATTTCTATAGGATATACGGTATTATCGTATATAATTAAAAGGTCAATTTCTTTTCCGTTATTATCTCTATAATAATATAAATATTTTTTGCTATCTAATCCTTGATTTGTAAATGATTTTATAATTTCTGTTACAACATATGTTTCAAAAATAGCTCCATTAAATGCACTTTTTTCTAATGTTTTACTATCCATGTAACCTGCTAAGAAACATGCTAGACCTGTATCCATAAAATATATTTTTGGTCTTTTTACAATCCTTGAAATATTGTTATTGTAATAAGGTTGTAATAAGTATACAATTCCTGTATTTACTAGTATTGATAGCCAATTTTGAGCCGTCATATTATTTATTTCTATTGAATTTGAAATGTCGTTTATATTTAACTCTTGACCTGTTCTTACTGCTACTGATTCTACAAATTTTAAAAATTTTATTTCATCTTTTACATTTATAAGTTCTCTTATATCTCTTTCAATATATGTTTTTATATATGTTTCGAAAAAGTCTCTTGGTTCGATATTTGGATTAGAATATAGCTCTGGGTATCCTCCTTTTAGAATTTTTTCAAATATTTCATCTATCTCTTTTCGTTCTTGCTTTTCTCTATTTTCTATCTTGTCATATGATGGCAAAAATAGTTCATCTTTTTTGTGTTCTATTTCTCTATTTGATAATGGATATAACTCGAGAATTCCCACTCTTCCTGCTAGTGATTCACTTACATTTTTCATTGTGTGAAATACCTGTGAACCTGTTAAATAATATAACCCAGATGATTGGATTTCTTCATTTTCTAGATGTTCTTGCCTTTTTTTATCTACTATTATTTTTATATATGATAATAAATCTGGTGCATATTGAAATTCGTCTATTATTAGTGGCATTTTATATCTTTCTAAAAATAGTTCTGGATCTTCTATTGCTAATGCTCTTGTTTGTATATTGTCTAATGATACATAGTTTATTTTATTTTTTTCTTCTTTTTGTAATATTGTCAGTAAGGTTGTTTTTCCTACTTGTCTTGAACCAGTAATCATTATTACTGGAAATGCTTTTTCTAGTTCTTCTAGCTTTTTTTCTATACTTCTTTTTATATAAGTTCCCATATGGTTGCCTCCTTTTATATTTTATTATATTTATATTATACTATTTTTATTATGTTTTTTCAATATCTCCATACATATTTATATTACAGATATAATTTTGTATCAATTTTCACAATTCATTTTGCATTTGCAAAAATTTTTAATGTATCAGCAGATGAATTTAACTTTAAAGATAATAAATAATAATAAAAAATAAAGAATAACTTAAGATAAAAGTCATTCTTTATTTTCCATTTCTCTCGAAATTATTTTTCTAATTATTTATAAACAATATTTATATTAATCCTATTAAATATATATAAGCATCTGTTATTTCATTTTATTATTCATCAAAATAATTACTTACCTCCTGTAAATCCTCAAACCTCTTCTGCCTTAAAATTTCATATGTAATAATTGCAACCGAATTTGATAAATTTAACGACCTAAGTGTTGGAAGCATTGGTATCCTTATGGTTTTAGTATTTAAATATTTTTCTAATAACCATTCTGGTAGGCCTTTTGTTTCCTTGCCATATAAAACAAATACCTCATCCATATTAGAATAATCAATATCTGTATATTTTGTTTTACCCTTTGTTGTTGCAAAAAACATATTGTTTTCTTCTGGTTTATATTTTTCTAAAAATTCCTTAAGCGAATTATGTTCTTCAATATCTAGTTTATCCCAATAATCTAGCCCCGCTCTTTTTAAAGATTTTTCATCTAGTTTAAATCCTAACGGATGTACTAAGTGTAATTTTGTGCCTGTTATTGCACATGTTCTTGCTATATTTCCTGTATTTTGTGGTATTTCTGGTTCTACCATTACTATGTTTAGTTTCATTTTAATTCTCGTCTCCTTTTTCGTGTTGCAAATTAAATATTGTTTTTTGACTTTCTATTTCAGCTCTTAACTCTTCTTCTGTTGGCAAATATAATTTGTATTTTGATGCAAAAAGTTGCTCATTTCCTTTTAAAATAGAGTATTTTGCTATATCTGCATCTGTTTCGGAACAAAGTAAAATGCCTATTGTCGGATTATCTTCTTTTGATTTTTTTAGTTCATCATACATCCTGACATACATGTCCATTTGTTCCACATCTTGATGTGTTATTTTTTTAGTTTTTAAATCTATTAGTACAAAACATTTTAATATATAATTATAAAATACCAAATCAATAAAATAATCCTCTTTTTCAGTGTGTATATGTTGTTGTCTTGCGACAAATGCATAACCTTTTCCAAGTTCCATTAAAAATTTTTGAAGATTATTTATTATACTTGTTTCTAAGTCTGTTTCTGTAAAAGTGTTATTTAATGAATATCCTAAAAACTCTGCAATTACAGGACTTTTTATAAACTCTAATTTATGCATTAAATCATACTTTTTTGTCTTTTCCTTCATTTCTTTTATTACAGGCTCTTTTATTTGTGATTTTAATAATCTATACTAATATTGTGTATCAATATTTCTTTGTAACATTCTTGTACTCCATGTTTGTTCAATAGCTTCCTTTTCGTACCAATCTCTGGCATTTTTGTCAAATACTTGTAATAGCGTTCTGTAATGTGTCCAAGACAATGTATTTCCAGATTGTCGACTCAGTGAGTCAACAATTCCGTGGAAAATTTTTGTAAAAATTTAAAAATCTATATAAGTTGCTTCTGTCAAATCCTTTTCCGTATTCTTTGGTAAGTTCTTTGGACAATTTTTTTATTATTTCTGTACCATATTCTGCTCTACCTTTTCCTTTTAGCTCTTCCTCCGCAATTCTATAACCAATTAACCAATTTCTCTCTACTAAAGCAATATTAACTGCTTGATAAGCATAATCTTTAGCAGAATTAATAATAGAACATACATCTTCTAATACATTATCCGTATTTTGGTATTTAATAATCATCGAATTTGTGTTTAATTTTTCTGTTTCCACGAAACCTCACACCTTCTTTCTTATTTTTTCTCCTCATCATCTAATTTTAATACTGATAAAAACGCCTCTTGTGGCATTTCAACTTTTCCAATTTGTCTCATTCTTGCTTTACCTTTTTTCTGTTTTTCAAGCAATTTTTTCTTTCTTGTAATATCTCCACCATAACATTTTGCAAGTACGTCTTTTCTTAATGCTGATATTGTTTCTCTTGCAATTATGCTACCACCAACAACCGCTTGAAGTGGTATAGTAAATAAATGTCTTGGTATGACTGTTTTAAGCTTTTCTACCATTTTTCTTCCTCTTGAATATGCCATATCTTTATGAACTATAAATGATAATGCATCTACTGCCTCTCCATTTACGTGTATATCCAATTTTACAAGTTTGGCCTCTTTATATTCTTTAAACTCATAGTCAAATGATGCATAACCTTTAGTTTTTGATTTTAAATTATCGAAAAAATCATAAATTATTTCATTTAAAGGCATATCATAGATTAATTCTACCCTTGTTTCGTCCAGATATTTCATATCAATATAATTTCCACGCCTATTTTGACACATTTCCATTATTCCACCAACATAGTCTTTTGGTGTTAAAATTTTGGCTCTTACAATTGGTTCCTCTATAAATGATATTTCACCTTGTGGTGGTAAATCTCCAGGATTATAAATGTCTAAAACTTCTCCGTTTGTTTTATGAACTTTATATATAACAGATGGTGCAGTTGTAATTAGTCCTAGGTCAAATTCCCTATCTAATCTTTCTTCTATTATTTCTAAGTGAAGTAGTCCTAAAAATCCACATCTAAAGCCATAACCTAGAGCTACTGACGTTTCTTGTTCAAATTCTAGTGCTGCATCATTTAATTTTAATTTTTCTAATGCTAATTTCAGTGCTTCAAACTGACTTCCGTCTATTGGGTAAATTCCACAATATACCATTGGTTGTACTTTTTTGTATCCTTTTAATGGTTCATCTGCCGGATTTTGATTTAATGTAATTGTATCTCCAACATGTATTTCAGATAAACTTTTTATACTTGCTGCAATATATCCAACTTCTCCGGCTTTAAGCACATTTCCCGACATATATGAACCAGGTGCAAAATATCCAAGTTCTGTTACAGTAAAAACTTTATTTGCTTGCATTAATCTTATTTCGTCTCCTACTTTTATAGTTCCATCCATTACTCTTACATATGCTACTGCTCCTTTGTAATTGTCGTAATATGAATCAAATATTAGGCACTTTGTTTTTGCTTCTTCATCTCCTTTTGGAGCTGGCAAATCTGTTACTATTTTTTCTAACACTTCTTCTACATTTAATCCTGTTTTTGCTGATACACATGGACATCCCTCTGCTGGTATTCCTATTATGTCTTCTATTTCTTTTTGCGTTTCTTCTGGCCTTGAGCTTGGTAAATCTATTTTATTTATTACTGGCAATATTTCTAGGTTGTTGTCTATTGCAAGATATACATTGGCAAGTGTTTGTGCTTCTACTCCTTGTGTACTGTCTACAATTAGTATTGCTCCATCACATGCTGCTAGACTTCTTGATACCTCGTAGTTAAAATCTACGTGACCTGGTGTATCTATTAGATTAAATGTGTATTCTTGACCATCTTTTGCTTTGTATTTCATTCTTACAGATTGGGCTTTTATTGTTATTCCTCTTTCTCTTTCTATTTCCATATTATCTAAAATTTGGTTTTCCATTTCTCTTTTTGATAATGCTCCTGTAAGCTCTATTAGCCTGTCTGCTAATGTTGATTTTCCGTGGTCTATATGTGCTACTATGCTAAAGTTTCTAATATATTTTTGGTATTGATTTTTTTCTTGCATAAATACTTTTCTCCTTTTATCTCTTTTAATTTTGTCTGTGCTATTATAGAATTTATACTACCACATATTCCATATACCGTGTCTGTTGGTACACTTATTACTCCATTATTTTTTAGGATGTTTGATTATTCTTTTATTTGATTTTCGTTATATCTTTTCATTTTGATTTTCCTTCTTTTTATTATTTGGTATTTTATCATATTTTAAGTAGTTTTTCTAGGGGTATTGTAATTTTTGAAGCAAAAAAATATGGGATCTAATTTAATTTTAGACCCCATATTTTACTATAATTAACATTTTTCTACCTGCACATTTATATCTCGCAAGCAGGATTGCGGTTCACATTTTCTCACCTATAAATTTTTACTAGTAATTATCCAATCCCCCATACAAATTCCAAACATTCCTATACCCCAAACATCTAAGCCTCTTATAAGCACTTGTACTTCTAAATCCACTTGAACAATATACAACAATTTCTTTATTTTTATTAGGTACAATTCTTTCAAAGCTTTCGTTTATCTGATATTCTGGTACATTTATACTTCCCAAAATATGGCTTTCATCATACTCTCTTTTGTTTCTTACATCAATAATTTCAGCACCATTCATTTGTTTTTCCATGAGCTCATCTAAAGTTATATCATAGGGTTCCATATGTCTAAACAATTTTCTTTTTAACTTATACCTTATCTCTTCTAACATCTTTTCCTCCATATAATACTTTTTATAATATTATATGTTTTAAGTTGTTTTATCGTTAAAAATACATTTTTGTCGATTTTTTTAGATTAAATGGCTTTATTATCAAATATTGTAAAACTTTATTACAATATCTTTTCAATAAGATTCTTTTGTTTCAAAATTATTACAATTATGTCTATTTTATTACATTATGTTTAGTTATTTATGTAATCTATTTATCCACAGTACATGTGGATAATGTGGATAACTCTGTGAATAACTTTAAAATATATAGTTTTAATGTGTAAGTTATTCACAGTTTGCTTGTGGATAAATTGTGTATTGAGATATTTTTATTTTATATATTTTTATGTAACCCTTTTTCTTCTACAAATTGCACAATTCTGTCAATATTCGCTTCTTCATAAGCTGCTTTTTTATTTTTTTCAACATTTACACATAAATCTAGCAAATTCTCAATTGCTTTTAATTTATTTAGTCTTTCACTTGATATTTCAACATCAGACATATTATTAAAATAGGTTTCTACATCAAATCCAAAAAATTCAAGTTTTTCTCCATATCTTTTCTTAAGCTTATCTGCAATCTGCATTCCCTCTGGGTCAATATCACCAGAATAATATATTTTAAAACCTGCATTTACAAGTAGATCTAGCAAAATTATTCCGGCAAGCTTTACTTGACCATAAGTACAAACCATAGGAAAATCTTTTATTTTGCATTTTTCCGCTACTTCCATAAAAACCGCTGGATTTTCCATAACAATTACTTTGTTATATTTTCCATTATTTTTTACAGATGTAATGTTAGATAAATTATAAATTGTTAAATATAATGGCTCATTGGCTTCGCTATAGCCTTTCATTCCGTCATGTTCTTGTCCATTGTCTTTAATTCCCATTATATTTTTACACAAAATCATATTTGAAACATCATCTATAAGTAAATGATATTTGTAATACAATTCCGCAAGTTCCTCACTATTCCTTGGGATTTTTCTTCCATCTATATAACTTAAAAGCATTACAAAAATTTTGCCACTTAAATTCTTTTTATCAAATCCATGTGGATTACTTAAAATTTTGCTTGCAAAAACAGGAATTCTTGTATTTTTGTCTGGTAAATTATTTATACCACTACATGCTTCAAACAATGCTTGTTTTAATGTAACTTTATCTCTATTGTAATACTTTTTTAAATTTAAATATTCTGCATTTTTATCATTTATAATTTTCTTCAGATACTCATATACAAAAGTATTTTCTTCTTCTTTTAAAATTTCATTAAAAAATTTTTTTATTTCATCATTATATTTTTGCTTGTTTTCTTTATTGCTTATTATATCTTCCTCAAAATAATTTTCAATAATTTTTTTAAGATTAATTCCTGCAAACTTAGTATTATCAATTCTTTCCTGAAATTTATTTAAATTTATACTAATAGTATTATTTTTTGAGTAGTCTTTTTTCATAATTCCTGATAAAGCCTCTTTTTCCACTTTTGTCGGATTATTTATAACTACATTTCCCCCAAATTCTCCGTAAAGATATGTATTTATTTTTTATTGCTTTGAATAATCTGTTAAATCCTTGATTTCTTTTAAAATAGATTGTTGCTTCTTCTACTAAATTCATAGCCATTTCCCTTCTTTTTATTTTAGACGTAGCAACTTTCCGTAACTACGTCTATTTTTTCTAATTATTCTATATTTTTTAAATTATCAACTCTCTTTTCTCCCCATTCCAATGATACCTCATAACAGAAACCACTTTCAAATTAACATCACTAATAAGTTCACAAATAGAAAGACTAGG